>NZ_JBVIHM010000023.1:2127-63682 GCF_055570295.1 Streptomyces sp. NPDC031265 | reverse complement strand
AACCCACCACCCCAACCACCCCCCCCCCACCCCCCCCCCCCCCACCCCCCCCCCCCCCCCCCCCCCCCCCCCCCCCCCCCCGGCCAGTACCGGAGAGGGACCGCTAGGAGCGCGCGATGAGTGCCGCAGAGACAACCACCGCCAAGGTGCCGCCGGCGCGGCGCGACCCACTACCGGGCGGGGGATCCGGGAAGCCCCCGAAGGGGCCGGGCAGAAAGCGCAGTGCGGGACAGGCGGCGGTGCCCTGGGCGCTGCTCGCTCCCTGCCTGCTGGCGCTCGCCTTCGTACTGGGCTATCCGCTGGTGCGCCTGGTCACCCTGTCCTTCCAGAAGTTCGGCCAGCCGGAGTTGTGGGGTTTCAAGGACCCCGAGTCGGTCGGCTTCGACAACTTCACCAACGTCCTGAGCGACAGCGAGTTCTGGACCGTCGTCGTCCGTACGGTCCTGTTCGCCTTCACCGCGGTCGTGCTGACCATGGTGCTCGGCATGCTGATCGCCCTGCTGCTCCAGCGGGTCTCCGGCTGGGTGAAGACCCTGGTCAACATCGCCCTGGTGGCGAGCTGGGGCATGCCGATCGTCGTCGCCATCACCATCTTCAAGTGGATGTTCGACAGTGACTTCGGCGTACTGAACTGGCTGCTCAGCCAGTTGCCGGGGGTCGACATGATCGGCCACAACTGGTTCGCCAGCGGCACCCAGGGCCTCGCCGTCATCATGCTGCTCGTGGTCTGGGGCGCGGTGCCGTTCGTCGTCATCACGCTGAGCGCGGGCCTCACCCAGGTCCCCAAGGAGCTCGAAGAGGCCGCCCGGCTCGACGGAGCCGGCTCCTGGGGCGTCTTCCGCCACGTCACCATGCCGATCCTCAAGCCCATCGTCGTGATGCTGGCGACCCTCTCGGTCATCTGGGACATGGGCGTCTTCCCGCAGGTCTTCGTGATGCGCGGCAACCACCCCGAGCCCGAGTTCCAGCTCCTCACCACGTACTCGTACGACAAGGCGTTCGTGGTCAACGACTACTCGCAGGGCTCCGCGATCGCGCTGCTCACCGTGCTCCTGCTGCTCGGTGTGATCGCCGTGTACATGCGCCAGATGCTGAAGATCGGGGACGTCGAGTGAGCGTGGCGAACGGAAAAGAGGGCGTGGACATGGCTACCTCGACCCCGGCGCTCGCGCGCCCCCGCCGCAAGAAGTCCAAGCTCGGCTGGAACCTCCTCGGCCTGCTGGTCTTCGCCACCGCGGGCTTCCCGGTCTACTGGATGCTCAACACGGCGCTCAAGCCCGCCAAGGACGCGATCGACCCGAGCCCGCACTTCTTCCCCCGGTCCCTCACCCTGGAGAACTTCCGCCGGGCGCTGGACATCGGTGACTTCTGGGGCGCGATCGGCCGCTCGCTGATCGTCTCCGTCGTCGTCGTGGTGATCGGCATCGCGGTCGGCCTGCTCGCGGCGCTCGCCATCTCGCGGTTCGCCTTCCGCGGCCGCAAGATCGTGATCGTCGGCATCCTGGCGGTCCAGATGGTCCCGCTGGTCGCGATGATCATCCCGGTCTTCCTGCTCCTCAACGACCTCGGCCAGTACGACAAGCTGTCCGGCCTGGTCCTCACCTACCTCACCTTCATCCTCCCTTTCACGGTCTGGACGCTGCGCGGCTTCATCGTCAACGTCCCCAAGGAGCTGGAGGAGGCGGCGATGGTCGACGGGTGCAGCCGCACCGGCGCGTTCATCCGCGTGGTCTTCCCGCTGCTGGCCCCGGGCATGGTGGCCACCTCGGTTTACGGCTTCATCCAGGCGTGGAACGAATACCTCTACGCCCTCATGCTGATGAGCCAGAACCACCAGACGGCCACCGTCTGGCTGTCCAACTTCACCACCCAGCACGGCACCGAGTTCGCCCCCATGATGGCCGGCTCCACCATGATGGCCGTCCCCATCGTGGCTCTGTTCCTCCTCGTCCAGCGCAAGATGGCCGCGGGTCTGACGGCCGGCGCAGTGAAGGGATAACGCCGCCCATGACGACGATCGCACGCAGCACAGACACACTCACGCGCGACGCCCTGACCGTTCTGCAGCCCGGTTTCGTCGGCACCACCGCCCCCGACTGGCTGCTGCGCCGGATCGGCGAAGGCCTCACCTCGGTGGGCCTGTTCGGCCGCAACATCGCCACGGCCGCCCAACTGGCCGCCCTGACACGCCAGTTGCGGTCCGAGCGGGACGACGTCCTGGTGGCCATCGACGAGGAGGGCGGGGACGTCACCCGCCTGGAGGTCCGTACGGGCTCGTCGTTCCCCGGCAACCTGGCGCTGGGTTCGGTGGACGACACGGACCTGACCCGCGCGGTGGCCCACGAGCTGGGCCGCAGACTGGCGGCCTGCGGAGTGGACCTGAACTGGGCCCCTTCCGCCGACGTCAACTCGAACCCGGACAACCCGGTCATCGGAGTACGGTCCTTCGGCGCCGACCCGTACCTCGTGGCGCGGCACACCGCCGCGTACATCGAGGGGCTGCAGTCCGCCGGAGTCGCCGCCTGCACCAAGCACTTCCCGGGCCACGGCGACACGGCGGTCGACTCGCACCACGCGCTCCCGCGCATCGACGTGGACCTCGACACGCTCCACGCCCGTGAACTGGTGCCCTTCCGCGCCGCGATCGCCGTGGGCTCCAAGTCGGTCATGAGCGCGCACATTCTTCTCCCCGCGCTCGACCCGGCCCGCCCGGCGACGCTGAGCCCGCGTGTCCTGACCGGACTGCTCCGCGAGGAACTCGGCTACGACGGGCTGATCGTCACCGACGCCGTGGAGATGCAGGCCATCGCCTCGACGTACGGGATCGAGCGCGGCTCGGTCCTCGCGATCGCGGCCGGGGCCGACGCGCTGTGCGTCGGCGGCGGCCTGGCGGACGAGGACACCGTGCTGCGGCTGCGGGACGCGCTGGTCGCGGCGGTACGGGCGGGCGAACTGCCCGAGTCGCGGCTCGCCGACGCGGCGGCCCGGGTGCGCGCCCTCGCGTCCTGGACGCGGCAGGCCAGGGGGAACGTGGCGGTGCCGGGCGCGGAGCAGGAGGGGACCGCGCCCGGCACCGACATCGGCCTGGTGGCGGCGCGACGCGCCCTGCGGGTGACGGGGGCGGTGGTCCCCTTGTCCTCACCCCCCTACGTGGCGGCCTTCACCCCCGTCGCGAACATCGCGGTCGGGGACGAGACGCCGTGGGGGGTGGCGGCGGAACTGGCGGCGCTGCTGCCCGGGACGACGACGGGAACGTACGGGCCGTCCGCGGACCCGGCGTCGGTGCTGGCCGCGGCCGGGGGGCGCCGGATCGTGGCGGTGGTCCGCGACGAGCACCGCCACCCGTGGATGTCCTCGGCCCTGGACGCGCTGCTGGCGGCGCGCCCCGACACCGCGGTGATCGAGATGGGGGTGCCGCAGGCTGTGGCGCGGGGTGCGGTGCATGTTGCTACGCATGGGGCGGCGAGGGTGTGCGGCCGGGCGGCAGCGGAGGTTCTGTCCCCCACCCCGCCCGTCACCTGAAGCCCTCCGGCGGGCGGCCGGGTGGTGGGCCGGGGCGGTCCTGCTGGGGGGCTACACCCCAGACCCCGTTGAGGGGCTGCGCCCCGGCCCCCTGTCTGTCTGCGGGCCGGTGGGGGCTGGTGGCGCAGTTCCCCGCGCCCCTTTTGGGCCCGGGGTTCGTCTGCGGGTGGGCTGTGGTTGCTCGCGCAGTTCCCCGCGCCCCTTTTGGGCCCGGGGTTCGTCTGCGGGTGGGCTGTGGTTGCTCGCGCAGTTCCCCGCGCCCCTGGGGGCAGATGGGGGCTCGGCAGCTCCAGCCTCTCGGACGTGCAACGGGGCCCGGCCCAAACTCAGCCTCTCCGGCGTGCGAGGAACGGGTCCCGCACATCCAGGCCCTCCGGCCTTCGAGGAGCGGGGCAGGGGCCGCAGGCCCCGCCCTCAAGGGGCGCGGGGAACTGCGCGACCAGCCACAGACGGCCCGCAGACGAACGGGGTCCGGGGGCGGAGCCCAGGTAACCCACCCACCCCGTGCCGGGGTCCGGGGCGCAGCCCCGAAGGCGGGGGCGGGGCGCAGCCCCAGCAGGGGGTACCGGGGCCGCAACCCCCGTAAACAGGGTGCACGGGCCACAGGCCCCAGCGCGGCGGTACCGGGGCGCAGCCCCCGCAAGCGCGGTGCACGGCCCACGGGCCGCCGCCCGGGATCTGGGGGCGCAGCCCCCGTGAGCGGGGTGCAGGGGCCGCAGGCCCCGCGACGGGGTCCGGGGGCGTAGCCCCCGGGAGACCACCTCAACCACCCACCCACCCCCGGAGGCCACGCGGCGGAGCCGCAAATGTCTCAGCGGGAAGGGGCGGGGTGGGGAATTCCTACAGGCCCTGCCACGTCGGCTTGTTCGCGTACGTGTGGCGGAAATAGTGCGCAAGCTTCAGCTTCGACGCAGCCGCCTCATCCACCACCACCGTCGCATGCGCATGCAACTGCAGCGCAGACGCGGGGACGACGGACGCCACCGGCCCCTCCACGGTCTGGGCGACCGCCTCCGCCTTGCCCTCACCCGTCGCGAGCAGCACCAGATGCCGCGCTTCCAGGATCGTGCCGATGCCCTGCGTGATCACGTGGTGCGGCACCTGCTCGATGTCGTCGTCGAAGAAGCGCGCGTTGTCGACCCGCGTCTGCTTCGTCAGCGTCTTGATCCGGGTACGGGACGCGAGCGACGAGCACGGCTCGTTGAAGCCGATGTGCCCGTCGGTGCCGATCCCGAGGATCTGGAGGTCCACGCCTCCGGCCGAGGCCAGCGCCAGGTCGTACGCCTCGCACGCTGCCTGGACGTCCGCCGCCGACCCGTCCGGCCCGATGAACGAGTCCGCGCCGAGCCCGAGCGGCTCGACGACCTGGCGGATCACCGTCGCGCGGTAGGACTCGGGGTGCCCCACCGGCAGCCCGACGTATTCGTCGAGCTGGCAGACCCGGGCCCGCGACACGTCCACCGCACCCGCCGCGACCTTGGCCGTCAGCGCGTCGTAGATGGGCAGCGGGGTCGAGCCGGTGGCCACGCCGAGAAGGGCGTCGGGCTTGCGGCGCCACAGTGCCGCGATGGACTCCGCGATGAGCTCGCCGCCTGCCTTGGCGTCCGGGACGATGACAACTTCCACGTGGGCCTGCCGATCTGGAGACGTAGACTGATCAGAGTGGTATAGACCAATCTAGCAGAGCGGGCGGCCCTCCCGCTGGCGGTCGCACCTTCTCCCATGGTCGACTGGAGGGGTTTCGGCAACGCGTACGGAGACCGCCATTTGGAGGCATTGCGCATGTCGTCCCCGACGTCGTCGACGCAGAGCACGACGCACAGCGAGCAGCCCGGCCGGATCATGCGCGGCGAGATGGCGGAGCAGCCCGCCGTACGGGATTCGTCCTGCCGGTCGAGGGCGTCCCCGAGGAGCTCCAGCCGATCCTGGAGATCCTCCCGCTCCAGCTCCTCGCGTACGAGGTGACGATCGCGCGCGGCCAGGACCCCGACGCGCCCCGTGCCCTGGCGAAGGTGACCGAGACGCACTGATTCCGGGCCCGGGCCGCGACCGGCCGTACGCCCGCACCCGCACCCGCGCCGCAGCCCGCCCGCCCGCGCCACCGGCCGTGCGTGCACGTCCGCCCCGCATCGCGCCTACGGCAGCGACCCGCCCGTAGCGTCCACCCACTGCCCCGTCACCCAGCGCCCGTTCTCGGAGGCCAGGAACGCCACCACATCCGCGATGTCGGCGGGGGTGCCGACGCGCCCCAGTGCCGACATCGCAGCGGCGCCCGCCCACGCCTCGTCGCTCGCGCGCAGCCACTCCGCGTTGACATCGGTGTCGACGATGCCCGGGGCCACCGAGTTCACCGTGATGCCCCGGCTGCCCACGACCCTGGCCAGATCGCGGGTGAAGACGTCGAGCGCGGCCTTGGTCATCGCGTACGCCATCAGGTCCGGCAGCAGCGCGGACCGAGAGACGCCGGAGGAGATGCTGACGATCCGGCCGCCGTCCCGCATCCGCTCCAGACCGAGCCGGGCCAGGAAGAACGGGGCCTTGGTGTTCACCGCGAACAGCCGCTCGTACTCCGCCTCCTCGATCTCCCCGAACGCGCGGGCCGTGCCGATGCCCGCGTTGTTGACCAGGATGTCCACCCCGTCGGCGTGCCGGTCGAAGGCCGCCCACAGCGCCTCGGCGTCGCCGGGGACGCCGAGTTCCTGGCCGAGGGCGAAGGCCGAGCCGCCGGCCGCCTCGATCGCGGCGACCGTCTCATCGGCGGCCGCCTCGTTGCTGCCGTAGTGGACGGCGACCCGCGCCCCGTCCCGGCCCAGCCGCTCCGCGATGCCCCGGCCGATGCCCCGGCTGCCCCCCGTGACCAGCGCCGTCCTGCCCGTGAGTGTGCCCATGGCGTATGTCCTCCCCGTGGATGTATTTCTGTAGCGGTCGCTATAGAAAGGGAACGTAGCACATTGTTTAGCGGTCGCTATAGAATTCGTCCATGACCACCGGACAGCGCGGCCGCCCCCGGTCCTTCGACCGGACCCGGGCGCTCGAACAGGCCACCCTCGCCTTCTGGGAGCACGGCTACGAGGCGACGTCCGTCGCCGATCTGACCCGGGCCATGGGGATCGGGGCGCCCAGCCTGTACGCGGCCTTCGGCGACAAGAAGGCCCTCTTCGACGAGGTTGTGCGGGGCTACGGGCAGACGCACGGGGCCTATATGGTCCGCGCGCTCGCCGAGGAGCCGACCGCGCGCGGGGCGATCGGGCGGATCCTGCGCGAGGCGGCGGCCGAGTTCACCCGCCCCGACCGCCCGCACGGGTGCCTGGTCATCAGTGCCGCCGTCAACTGCACCACCCGCGAGGTCGAGGAGGGCCTGCGCGAGCAGCGCGAAGCCAACATCGCGGAGTTCGAGCGGCGGATCGCCGCCGACGTCGCGGCCGGGCAGCTGCCCGCGGGGACGGATGCCCGCGCGCTCGCCCGGTACACCGCCGCCGTGTTCCAGGGCATGTCCGCGCAGGCCAGGGACGGGGTGAGCGAGGCGGACCTGAGGGCGGTCGCCGAGTGCGCCATGCGCGGCTGGCCGGACGGACAGCCCTAGCCCCGCGGCCCCGCTCGTGGCAGGCTCGGCACTGCCTGGAGCCGGGCCCGTAAACGGATGGACATGAGGAATGGTCTAGTCCACAATGGCCCGAAGCAGGCCTCCGGCCTCCCCGCACAGGAGGTCGGACAGAGGTACGCGGCGCTCTCTGCCCTGACAGCGCCGGGGACCTCCCGTAAGGCCGAGGGGCACCGCACACCCGTCGGCCGGCAGTTCCGGGCTGCGGTGCCGGACGGGCCGAGGGTCCCGACCCGGCGCCGTAGCCCGCGCGGGTACCCTCGCTGACGTGCCCTCCATGAACGATCTCGTACGTCAGCACACCGCTCTCAGTGAATCCGACCTGGAGTGGCTCCATCTGCTGGTCTCGGAGTGGCAGCTGCTCTCCGACCTCTCCTTCGCCGACCTCGTGCTGTGGGTGCCCACCCTGGACGGCAGCCGGTACGTCTCCGTAGCGCAGATGCGGCCCAACACCGGCCCCACCTCCTACCAGGACGACATGGTCGGCCACCTCGTCCCGCGCGGCCGCCGCCCGCTGCTCGACGCCGCGCTCGACGAGGGCCGCATCGTGCGCGAGGGCGACCCGGAGTGGCGCGAGGAGGTGCCGGTGCGGGTCGAGTCCATCCCCGTGCGCAGGGAGGGCCGCGTCCTCGGCGTGATCGCGCGCAACACCAATCTGCTCACTGTGCGTACACCCTCCCGCCTGGAGCTCACCTATCTCCAGTCCGCCTCCGACCTGGCGCAGATGATCGCCGCCGGGTCCTTCCCCTTCCCGGGGCAGCAGGTCGACATGGACGCCTCGCCGCGCGCCGGCGACGGGCTGATCAGGCTGGACGCGGACGGCATCGTCCAGTACGCCTCGCCCAACGCCCTCTCCGCGTACCACCACCTCGGGCTCGCCTCCGACCTGGTCGGCCAGCACCTCGGTGAGCTCACCGCCCAACTCGCGCCCTCGCGCGGCCCGGTGGACGAGGCCATCGCCAAGCTGGCCAGCGGCTACGCCCCGCGCGAGACCGAGGTCGAGGGCAGCGGCGGGGTGATCCAACTGCGGGCGATCCCGCTCAAGCCCAAGGGCACCCGCATCGGTTCGCTCGTCCTGCTGCGGGACGTCACCGAACTGCGCCGCCGCGAACGCGAGTTGATCACCAAGGACGCCACCATCCGGGAGATCCACCACCGGGTGAAGAACAACCTCCAGACGGTCGCGGCCCTGCTGCGCCTGCAGGCCCGGCGGATCGACTCCGAGGAGGGGCGCGAGGCGCTGAACGAGGCGGTGCGGCGGGTCGGCTCGATCGCGATCGTGCACGAGACGCTCTCGCAGAACCTGGACGAGCGCGTCGAGTTCGACGAGATCGCGGACCGGGTGCTCGCGATGGTGGCGGAGATCTCCCCGGGCAAGGTCAGCTGCCGCCGTACGGGCCGGTTCGGCATCCTGGACGCCGAGGTCGCCACCCCGCTGGCGATGGTGCTGACCGAGGTGCTGCAGAACGCCCTCGAACACGCCTTCGCCCAGGGGGAGCAGGGCACGGTGGAGGTCTCGGCGGTACGCGGCGGCACTCGCGACGACGCCCGGCTGCTGATCACCGTGCGCGACGACGGCCGGGGGCTGCCCGAGGGGTTCGACCCGCAGAAGGCCGGGAACCTCGGCCTCCAGATCGTCCGCACCCTGGTCGAGGGCGAGCTGGGCGGCGCCTTCGACATGGTGGCGGCGCCGGAGCGGGGTACCCGGGTGGTGCTCGACGTACCGGTGCGGGCGGACAAGTAACCCGTACGTCTACAGAACAGGCACAAACAGCAGCGAGCCCCGGACCGCGAACGGTCCGGGGCTCGAATGCTGTGGGTTACTTCTGCGCGCTGCGGCTCGGGGGGCGGTGAGTGCGTACTCGCTGTACGCGCCGCGCGGGCCTAGGCAGGAGGGGGGATCAGGCGGTCGCGTTGCGCGCCCGGTTGCGAGCGGCACGGCGCTTCATCGCGCGGCGCTCGTCCTCGCTGAGGCCACCCCAGACGCCGGAGTCCTGGCCGGACTCAAGCGCCCACTGCAGGCACTGCTCCATGACGGGGCAGCGGCGGCAGACGGCCTTGGCTTCCTCGATCTGCAGCAGCGCAGGACCGGTGTTGCCGATGGGGAAGAACAGCTCGGGGTCTTCCTCACGACAAACGGCGTTGTGACGCCAGTCCATGGCTGCTACCTCTCTTGGTGATGCGTATGGGTGCTTGTGAATGTGAACGCTTTCACGAATCCCCCCGCAAGGGAAGGGCCGACTTCCAGTTGGACTGGTTGTGGTCCTGAGTTGAGGAGGGGTTCTGGCTCTCACGGAGGCCGGTGTTGCGGGCCGTCCCGATCGCCATGTAGAGATTCGCAAACCTCGGCTGCGGATACAACCCCTTCAGGAAAGTTTTTTTTGATTCCTCGGTGTCGACTGGGTCACAGTCGTACTTCTATGGGGTGGGGCCTGGCCCAAACGTTCGAGTTAAAGGACTTTCGGCCCTTCCACTCACACAATCACACGCAGTGCACGGCGTACGCCTGTGAACGTCACGCTGGTACGCAGACCCAGGTGGTCGCCGTCCATCTGGAAGGGCAGCGGGGCCTTGGAATGCAAGGTGAAGTCCGTGAGGTCATGCAGTGAAACCGCGTGCTTGCCGTGTGGACCCTTCTCGGGGGTCGAGGTCAGCAGCTGGGTGGCATAACGGGCCGCCGCCGTGGTCGAGAGCCTGGAGAGGGAGAGCACGTCCAGGGCCGTCTCGAAGGATGCCTCCGGGGCCGCGTACACCGGGCGATTGCCCAGGTAGGTCCAGGGAGAGGTGTTGCAGACTATCGACATCACCAGCTCCTCGACCGGGTCGTGGCCGGGGCGCTCCAGGGTGATCGTGCCGTGCCGGCGGTGCTGCTCGGCGAAGAACTGGCGGGCCACCTGGCGGATGTAGAGGCTGTGTGTGGAGCGTCTGCCGCGTTCCCGCTGCTGTTCGACCCGGCCGACGACCCCGGCGTCGAACCCCAGTCCGGCGCAGAACGTGAACCAGCGGTCCGGGACGCCCTCGTCCTCACTGCCCGGGGTGCCGGCCGCCAGACCGAGACTCACCGTGCGGCCACGTCCCTCGCGCAGCGCGTCGAGCAGTATGCCGGTCGCCTCGACGGGTTCGTTGGGCAGTCCGACCGCACGTGCGAAGACATTGGTGGAGCCGCCGGGGACCACCGCGAAGCTCGGCAGGTTCTCCGGGTCGGGGCCGTTGTGCAGCAGACCGTTGACGACCTCGTTGACCGTGCCGTCGCCGCCGAGCGCCACGACCAGGTCGATGTCGCTGCTCTCCGCCGCCCGCCGCCCGAGGTCGCGGGCGTGCCCCCGGTACTCCGTGGTCACGGCCTCCAGCTTCATCTCGCTGGCCAGCGCGTGGATGAGGACATCACGGGTGCGGGCACTGGTGGTGGTAGCCGCCGGGTTGACCACGAGAAGTGCACGCATGGGCGCCAGAGTACCTACCGGGCGGTACCGGGCACAGTCCAGCCCCCTCTCCCCGGCCCGGGACGGGATCCTGCCGAGGGCTACCCTGCTGGGGTGAGTACTGAGCAGCACCCTGACAGCGAGAGCGGCGCCGGCACCCCCGAGGGGCCGCGCCCCGTCCGGCTGACCCAGGCCGCAGCGATCGCCGCGATCGAGGGCCTCGCCCTGGTCGGCGGCGGCCTCTTCATGCTCGTGATGGGCCTGATGGGCAAGCCCGACCAGCCGCGGCAGGCCGAGACGGGCGGCGTGACGCTGATCGTCCTCGGGATCATCCCGCTGGTCGCGGCGCGCGGGCTGCTGCTGCGGCGCCGCTGGAGCCGGGGGCCCGCGCTGATCACCCAGATCCTGGCGCTGCCGGTCGCCTGGATGTTCCTGCACGCGGACGGGCCGGCGATCCCGGTGGGCATCGCCATGGCCGTGCTCGCGGTGACCGGCCTGGTCCTGCTGGTCAACCCGGCCACCGCGGAGGCGCTCGACGTGCGCGGGGCGGGCGGGACGCGTACGCCGTAGTCCGGCGGGGCACCCGGCGCCATGGGCTTGTGGCCCGGAGCGCCCGGCCCTCCGGCGTGTGACGCGTCCTACTCCTCCACCAGCAGCTTCTCCCGCAGCTGGGCCAGGGTCCTGGCCAGCAGACGGGAGACGTGCATCTGGGAGATGCCGACCTCCTGCGCGATCTGCGACTGGGTCATGTTCCCGAAGAAGCGCAGCAGCAGGATCCGCTTCTCGCGCGGCGGCAGGTCCTCCAGGAGCGGCTTGAGCGACTCCCGGTACTCGACGCCCTCCAGCGCCTCGTCCTCCGCGCCGAGGGTGTCGGCGACCGCCGGGGACTCGTCGTCGGTGTCCGGGACGTCCAGCGACAGCGTGGAGTACGCGTTCGCGGACTCCAGGCCCTCCAGGACCTCCTCCTCGGAGATGCCCAGGCGCTCCGCCAGTTCGTGCACCGTCGGCGAGCGGCCGTGCTGCTGGGAGAGCTCCGCCGTGGCCGTGGTGAGGGCCAGGCGCAGCTCCTGGAGGCGGCGCGGCACCCGGACCGCCCAGCCCTTGTCGCGGAAGTGCCGCTTGATCTCGCCGACGACCGTCGGGGTCGCGTACGTCGAGAACTCGACGCCGCGCTCCGGGTCGAACCGGTCCACCGACTTGATCAGGCCGATGGTGGCGACCTGGGTCAGGTCGTCCAGCGGCTCGCCGCGGTTGCGGAACCGCCGGGCCAGGTGCTCGACCAGCGGCAGGTGCATCCGGACCAGCTTGTTGCGCAGCTCGGCCTTCTCCGGCGAGCCGTCCGGAAGTTTGCGCAGCTCGATGAACATCGCCCGCGCCCCGCTGCGGTCCTGCGGATGGTGCTGCTGCGTGTGCTCGATGTGCTCGCTCATGTGGGCCGCCCGCTCTGCCTGCCGCGTCTGCTCCGCCACGGCCTCTGGGCCGTCAAGTCCGTCCACCGGGTGCGGCCGCGCCTGCTGCTCCGGAATACCGACGGAGCGCGGCATCTCCGGGTGCGTCTCGGGGATGCGCCTGTCGTCCCGCACCGGACCGTCCCCGCTCACGCCGGTCCGGGTCCCGCGCCGCGCTGTTTGTACAGGCTGATGGAGACCGTACGGTCGTCGGCGACCGTGGAGTCGACCTTGCCGGCGAGCGCGGAGAGCACCGTCCAGGCGAAGGTGTCGCGCTCGGGCGCCCGGCCGTCCGTGGTCGGGGCCGAGACCGTGACCTCCAGTGAGTCGTCGACGAGACGGAAGACGCAGCTCAGTACGGAGCCGGGAACGGCCTGCTGAAGCAGGATCGCGCAGGCCTCGTCGACCGCGATGCGCAGATCCTCGATCTCGTCGAGAGTGAAGTCCAAACGTGCCGCGAGGCCGGCCGTGGCCGTACGCAGCACTGACAGGTAGGCACCCGCGGCCGGCAGCCGGACTTCCACGAAGTCCTGATTCCCGGGCTCGCCTGCGATCTGGGACACCCTCACCTCCAAGGTGGCACAAGCTCTCTCGGGCCCCGGCGGAGGGGACGCCTCCGGGGCCATGCGGTACGTAATGCGGTGATCGTCCGTCGTCCACGCGATCGTGGTGCTCGGAAGGGCGACGCTATCGCGATCCATGGTGCCGTGTCGCCGGGACCCCTCCCGGCAGGTGTCACTCATGGTAAGCATATGAGCACGGACAGTGGCTAGAGGTGTGCGGTGCCCAATTGCTGTGAACCGACGCCGGGTTGACGTACCCAGGCCGGAGACCGTCGAACCGTCCGGATCCCCCCGGCCTCCCGCGTCACACCAGTACGTTGTCCACAAAGCACCAGCGCCAGTCCTCGCCCGCCTCCTGGGTGCGCATCACCGGGTGCCCGGTCTCCTGGTGGTGGGCGGTCGCGTGCCGCATCGGCGAGGAGTCGCAGCAGCCCACATAGCCGCAGACGAGACACTGCCGCAGCTGTACGTAGTGGGTCCCGGCGTCCAGGCACTGCGGGCAGGTCTCCGTCAGCGGCGCGGGCTCGGGGCGCGGCAGTTCGGCAACGTGCGGGCACTCGCTCATGATTGCCAGGTTACGACGGTCCGGGTGTGAGGTGGCTGGGATGGACGCGTTGCCGCTGGTGGCACTGGTCGCGGGGAGCGCGGTGGTGGCCGGGGTCGCCCGCCGCACCCCGCTCCCGGCCCCGCTGCTCCTGGTGGCTGCGGGCCTTGCCGCCGCCTATGTGCCGGGCGTCCCGGACTACACGCTCGACCCGCACATCGTGCTGCCCCTGCTGCTGCCGCCCCTGCTCTACACGGCCGCGGTCGACAGCTCGTACCTCGATCTGCGGGCCAATCTGCGGCCCGTCGCGCTGCTCTCGGTCGGCTACGTTCTGTTCGCGACCGTGGCCGTGGGCTGGCTCGCCTATCTCGTGGTGCCCGATCTGCCGCTCACCGCCGCGCTGGTGCTCGGCGCGGTGGTCGCGCCGCCGGACGCGGTCGCGGCCACCGCCATCGCCCGCCGCCTCGGGCTGCCGAGCCGGATCACCACGATCCTGCAGGGCGAGTCGCTGGTGAACGACGCGACCGCGATCACCGCGTACAAGGTGGCGCTCGCGGCCGCCGTCGGGGAGGGGGCGACCTGGGCGGGCGGGGCAGGGGAGTTCGCCCTCGCCTCCCTCGGCGGGATCGGGATCGGGCTCGTCCTGATGGTGCCGATCCAGTGGCTGCGCACGCATCTGACGGAGGCGCTGCTCCAGAACACGCTCTCGCTGCTCATCCCGTTCGTGGCGTACGCGGCGGCCGAGCAGGTCGGGGCGTCCGGGGTGCTCGCGGTGGTGGTCGTCGCGCTGCATCTGGGCCACCGCTCGTGGCAGGTGGACTTCGCGACCCGGCTCCAGGAGGCGGCGGTCTGGAAGATGGTCGCCTTCGTCCTGGAGTCGTCGGTGTTCGCGCTGATCGGGCTCCAGCTGCCGGTGGTCCTCAAGGGGCTCGGCGAGTACCGGGTGGCGGAGGCGGTGCTGTACGCGACCGGGGTCTTCGCCGCGGTCGTCGCGATGCGGTTCGTCTGGGTCTTCCCCGCGACCTATCTGCCGAGGGCGCTCTCGGAGCGGATCCGCACGCGCGAGCCCGACACCGACTGGAAGGCGCCGGTGATCGTGGGGTGGGCGGGGATGCGCGGGGTGGTCTCGCTCGCCATCGCCTTCTCGATCCCGCTGACCATGCACGACGGCAGCCCCTTCCCGGCCCGCAACCTGGTGCTCTTCCTGACGTTCACCACGGTCATCGCCACCCTGGTGGTGCAGGGGCTGACGCTGCCGCCGCTGATCCGGGCGCTCAAGCTGCCGGGCCGGGACGCGCGGGCCGAGACGCTGGCCGAGGCGCAGGCCCAGAACGAGGCCTCGCTGGCCGCCGAGCGCCGTCTGGACGAGCTCCTGGCCGACGAGGCCAACGCGCTGCCGCCGCCGCTGGCCGACCGGCTGCGCACGGTCCTGGAGCGGCGCCGCAACTCCGTGTGGGAGCGGCTCGGCGGGGTGAACGCGGTGACCGGCGAGTCGGCCGACACCACTTACCGCAGGCTGTCGCGGGAGATGATCGGCGCCGAGCGCGAGGTGTTCGTCCAGCTGCGGGACGCGCGCCGGATCGACGACGAGATGCTGCGGACGCTGCTGCGCAGACTCGATCTGGAGGAGGCGGCGGCGTACCGGGAGAGCGAGTCGTGACGACTGGGGCCTGTCCGGCGGATCTGGTCGTCCGCGAGGTGCCTGCGCCTTTCGGTCCTGGTGAGCGGGGTCCTGGTGCTTCCCCAAGCTCTCGACTTCGTTCGAGCAGGGGAGACCCCAATGCTGCAAGGCGGAGGAGGGCGTCGACGCGATGGGGGTCCCCTGAGGCCTTGGGGGAGGGCGTGCCAGGACCCCGCGTCCCAGACAAGATCCGCCGGACAGGCCCTAGAGCGGCTGCCCGGTGACGACGGCCGCGACCGCCGTCCCCTCGGGGAACGCGCCCTCCTCGGCGAGGGTCAGCAGCCCGTACAGCATTTTGGCGACATAGAGACGTTCCACGGGCAGCTGGTGGAGGGCCTCGAAGCCGTCCGCGAAGGCGTCGAGTCCGGGGGTGGTACGGGCGTACCCGCCGCAGTGGAAGCGCTCGTCCAGGGACCAGTTGTCCCCGGCCGCCCCGAAGGTCTCGCGCTGCAACTCGCGTATCTCGCGCGCGAGGAACCCGCCCCGTAGCACCGGGAACCCGAGGGCCCGCTGTCCCGGGGCGAGCCCGGCGGCGAGGCCGGCGAGGGTGCCGCCGGTGCCGCAGGCCACCGCCACCACGTCGGCGAGGCCGTGCAGTTCGCGCCCGAGGTCCGTGCACCCGCGCACGGCGTGGGAGTTGCTGCCGCCCTCCGGGACGACGTACGCGGCGCCGCCGAAGCGCTCGCGCAGCGCGGCCAGCACCTCCGGCTCGGCCTTGCGCCGATAGGTCGCGCGGTCCACGAAGTGCAGCCGCATGCCGTCCGCCGCGCACCGGGCGAGCGACGGGTTGAGGGGCCGGTGGGCGAGCTCGTCGCCGCGGACCACGCCGACGGTGGGGAAGCCGAGGAGACGGCCCGCGGCGGCGGTGGCGCGCAGATGGTTGGAGTAGGCGCCGCCGAAGGTCAGCACCGGCCGCCCGGCCGCCTCGCGCAGGTTCAGCGCGAGCTTGCGCCATTTGTTGCCCGGCAGGGCCGGGTGGATGAGGTCGTCGCGCTTGAGCAGCAGGCGGACGCCGTGGCGGGTGAAGCGCTCGTCCTCGACCGGTTGCAGAGGCGAAGGAATGCGCGGCTGCAAGACGGCGGTGAGGTCGAGCGCTTCTTCGGTCATCCGTCCATTGTGACCGGCGCCCTCACTTCAGGCGTTCCCGGATCCGCTCCCGCATCCGGTCCATGCCGAAGCCCCGCGGGTCGACCTTGCCGGGCTGCCACTCCTTGTGGCCGATCACCGACCGCTCGGTCCAGCCGTAGTGGCGGCAGACGGCCGCCGCGGCCTTCTCGATCGCCAGGAGCTGGGCCTCCGGCCAGGGGTCTTCGCCGTCGCCCAGGTTCTCGCACTCGAATCCGTAGAAGCGCGCGTTGCCGTCGGTGTCGGCCTCGTCGCAGGCCGGCAGGCGTTTCTCGGCGATCACCGCGCGCAGTACGTCGCCGTCGCCCGCGCCGGCGTGGTTGGCGCGGCCGTTGCCGACCAGGTGGACCGTGCCGTCCTTGGTGATCACGCCGTCGCAGAGCGGGCCGGGCAGGCTGTCGTAGCCGTCGTAGCAGATGCGAACGGTGGCGTCGGATCCCCGGGTGGCGGTGTGATGGATCATCACGCCGTTGAGCGGGCCCCAGGCGCCGTGCCCGGCCCGGTTGTGGGTGCGCCAGTCGTCGACCTCGACGACCCGGAGGCCTTCGGCGCGCAGGGCGGAGAGGAACTGGTCAGCCGACATGGGTGAGGCCATGGCGGACTCCTTCGACGAGCGGTACCCCGGATTGCGGTACCTGGTTCGGTTCGTGCGGAATATCCCCTACCGCTTGTACCGGAACTTCCGTACCGGGGCGATCTGTTCGGGCGGCGTGCGAGCCGATCCGGACAGATCGCCCGATTACGGTCAGTTGTGTGCGAGCCAGAGGTCGGGGCCGAACACCTCGTAGTGGATGTCGGCGGCCGCGACCCCCTTGTCGAGGAGCTGGGTGCGCACCGCCCGCATGAAGGGCAGCGGACCGCACAGGTACGCGCGCGTACCCGACGGCACCGCGACCGAGGAGAGGTCCACCAGACCCGTCCGGCCGACGGGATGGCCGGATCCGGGCCGCTCGTACCAGAAGTGCGCCGCGGAGTCCGGGAGTTTGGCCGTCAGCGCCGCGTGGTCCTCGCGCAGGGCGTGGTCGGCCGGGGAGCGGTCGCCGTGCACCACGGTCACCGGGGCGCGGTGACCGGCGTCGGCCAGGTGCTCCAGCATCGACAGCATCGGGGTGCAGCCGATCCCCGCCGAGGCGAGCAGCAGCGGCGCCCCGCTGTCGTCGAGGACGAGATCGCCGTACGGGGCCGAGACGCGCAGCCGGTCGCCCTCGTGCACGCGCGCGTGCAGGTGGAGGGAGACCTCTCCGTCGAGGCTCCGGCCCTCGCCCCGGACCCGCTTGACCGTGATCGAGCGGGTGGCGGAGCCGGGGGCGGAGCTGAGGCTGTACTGGCGTATCTGACGGGCGCCGTCGGGGAGTTCGACCTGGACGGAGACGTACTGTCCGGGGCGGAAGCCGGGTGCCGGAGCGCCGTCGGCGGGCCGCAGCAGGAACGTGGCGACATCCGCCGTCTCCTCGACGCGGCCCTCGACGGCCCACTCGCGCCACACATCCCCGGCGGCGACGCCCCGCTCGGCGTAGAGCCGGGCCTCGATGGCGATCAGGGCGTTCGCCATCAGCCAGTACACCTCGTCCCAGGCGGCGGCGACCTCGGGCGTGACGGCCTCGCCGAGCACCTCGACGATGGCGGCGAAGAGGTGCTCGTGGACCAGGTCGTACTGCTCGGCCGTGATGCCCAGCGAGGCGTGCTTGTGGGCGATGCGGCCCAGCATCACGTCGGGGCGCTCGTCCGGGTGGTCCAGGAGGTGGACCGCGAAGGCCGCGATGGACCCGGCGAGCGCCTGCCGCTGGACTCCGGCGGCCTGGTTGCCCCGGTTGAACAGGTCGCGCAGCAGCCCGGGGTGGGCCGCGAACAGCCGTGCGTAGAACCGCTCGGTGATGGCGGGCAGGGCCGCGCCGACGGCGGGAAGGGTGGCGCGTACGGCCGCGGCCGACTTCTCGGACAGCAAGGGGACTCCTCTTTAATTGGAATCTAATACTCGTATTTTTGGCTGTGAAGCGGGACCCATGGGCGGGGCGGCGGTGTCTCAGCCGTCCGTCCGGCGCCCGCCCGTGAGGCCGATGAGCAGCGGGCCCGTGGGCGAGGTGACGAGGTCGGCGACGGTGATGGGATCCAGGGAGGCGTAGAACGCCTCCTGGGCGCGGCGCAGTGCCCCGCGCAGCCGGCACGCCGAGTTCAGCGGGCACGGGACGGCCCCCTCGCACTCGACCACGTCCCCGGGCCCCTCCAGCTCGCGGACCAGGCCGCCGACCGACGCCCGGCGGCCCGCCGGAGTGAGCGCGAGCCCGCCGCCGCGACCGCGCCGCGCCTCGACCAGGCCGAGGTGCTGGAGCCTGGCGACCACCTTCGCGGTGTGCGTATAGGGCACCCGCATGGTCTCGGCCACCTCGCGGGTGGTGGGCGGGGCTTCCCGCTCGCCCTCGTCGGCGACGGCCAGGCGCATCAGTACGCGAAGCGCCAGGTCCGTGAATCTCGTCAGCCGCATGGCGGCAGCCTAGATAACTTGCATATGGTGTGCAAATTTGTGGCCGGAACCGCGGGTGCCGCGGGCGGGAGAGCGCAACCTGCCCCGCCGAACTCCGTTCTAGTCCCACTCATTTGTGTAATGGCGCGCGCACGGTCCGTGCTGGAAGGCTTCTCGTGCAGGTCAGCTCATGATCGGAAGATCGAGGGGGACACACATGTCGGTCGAGGCAGGGCCCGAGAACCGCGCGCAGCAGAGTCTTGGTACCGCAGCCGCGCGGAATCTGGCGACCACCACCAAGTCCGCCCCGCAGATGCAGGAGATCACCTCCCGGTGGCTGCTGCGGATGCTGCCATGGGTCCAGGTGCAGGGTGGTACGTACCGGGTCAACCGGCGACTGAGCTACTCGATGGGTGACGGGAAGATCACCTTCATGCAGACCGGCGAGCGGGTGGCCGTCATCCCGGCCGAGCTGGGGGAGCTGCCCGCGCTGCGCGGGTTCGAGGACGAGTCCGTGCTGACCGAGCTGGCGAACCGGTGCGTGCAGCGCGACTTCGCCGCCGGGGAGGTCCTGGCCGCCGAGGGCGACCCGGTGGACACCGTCTACCTGCTGGCCCACGGCCGCGTGGAGCAGATCGGCACGGGGCCGTACGGGGACGAGGCGGTGCTCGGGGTCCTGGCGGACGGGGCGCACCTGGGCGAGCAGGCGCTGATCTCCGGAGAGGCCGTCTGGGACGCCACGGCCCGCGCCGCCACGGCCTGTACGGTCCTGGTTCTGTCCCGGTCGGACGTACTCAACCTCGCGGAGCGGGCGACCTCGCTCGGCGAGCACCTCGCGGCGCTCGCGCTCGCGCCCAGCCAGCGCACCAACAAATACGGCGAGGCGGCGATCGACCTGGCGTCCGGCCACGTCGGCGAGCCGGTCATCCCGCACACGTACGTGGACTACGAGGGCGTGCCCCGCGAGTACGAACTGTCCGTCGCGCAGACGGTCCTGAAGGTCCACAGCAGGGTCGCGGACCTCTACAACCAGCCGATGAACCAGACCGAGCAGCAGTTGCGGCTCACCGTGGAGGCGCTGCGCGAGCGCCAGGAGGACGAACTCATCAACAACCGTGAGTTCGGTCTGCTCAGCAACTGCGACTACGGCCAGCGCCTCCAGCCCCACGACGGGGCGCCCACCCCCGACGACATGGACGAACTGCTCTCCCGGCGCCGGGGCAGCAAGCTCTTTCTCGCCCACCCGCGCGCCATCGCCGCCTTCGGGCGCGAGTGCAACAAGCGCGGCCTGGTCCCGGAGAGCGTGGAGATCGGCGGCAGCCGCATCCCGACCTGGCGCGGTGTGCCGATCTTCCCGTGCAACAAGATCCCGGTCACCGACGCCCGTACGACCTCGATCATCTGCATGCGTACCGGCGAGGCCGAGCAGGGCGTCATCGGGCTCCAGCAGAGCGGCATCCCGGACGAGATCGAGCCGAGCCTGTCGGTGCGGTTCATGGGCATCGACGAGCAGGCGATCATCTCCTACCTCGTCACCGCCTACTACTCGGCCGCGATCCTGGTGCCGGACGCCCTCGGCATCCTGGAGAACGTGGAAGTGAGCCGCTGGCGCTGACCGCGCAGCACCCCGCGCGGGCGGTCGGCGGCACGGGAGGTCCGCCGGCCGTCCGCCCGGAAACCGCGTACCGCACGCGGCGCGTGAACGCGGGTGAGGGCCACGGCGTATGGAACACCACGTATCGAACACGGCGAGAGGAATGTCGAGTTGGTCATGGGGGAAGCCGTCGAGGGGCGCGAGGCCGTGGATCTGCTGGAGCGGACCCGGGCGGCGGTCAACCCGCGGCTGCGGGACACCGTGGAGTCGTTGCCCGGCTCGATGCGGCGGGTCGCGATGTACCACTTCGGCTGGGAGCACGCGGACGGCACACCGGCCGCCGGGCAGGCGGGCAAGGCGATCCGGCCCGCGCTCGTGCTCGCGGCCGCCGGGGCGCTCGGCGGCGATCCCGAGGACGCGCTGCGGGCCGCGGCCGCCGTGGAGCTCGTCCACAACTTCACGCTGCTGCACGACGACGTGATCGACGAGGACGCCACCCGGCACCACCGGCCCACCGCGTGGACGGTGTTCGGCACCCCCGACGCGATCATCGTCGGGGACGCGATGCTGGCGCTGGCACTGCGGCTGCTCGCCGAGGACGGCCACCCGGCGGCCCCGGCCGCCTCGGCCCGGCTCGCGGCCTGTGTGATCGAGCTCTGCGCCGGGCAGCAGGCCGACTGCGCCTTCGAGCAGCGCGGCCCGCAGGAGGTGTCCCTGGACGAGTGCCTGGACATGGCGATGGCCAAGACCGGGGCGCTGCTGGGGTGCGCCTGCTCGCTGGGGGCGCTGTACGCGGGGGCGGGGCCCGAGGAGGTGGCCGCGCTCGACGCATTCGGCCGCGAGGCCGGGCTCGCCTTCCAGCTCATCGACGATCTGATCGGCATCTGGGGCGACCCCGGCCGTACCGGCAAACCCGCCGGCGCCGATCTCGCCTCGCACAAGAAGTCGCTGCCGGTGGTGGCCGCCCTGACATCAGGCACCCCGGCGGCGGCCGAACTCGCCGAGCTGTACCGGGGCCCGATGGGGGCCGCCGCGGTGCGGCGGGCGGCGGGGGCGGTGGACCGGGCGGGTGGCCGCGACTGGGCGCAGATCCACGCGGCCGACCGGATGGCCCGGGCGGTGGACCAGCTGTCCCGGGCGGTCCCGGACCTCGCGGCGGCGGGCGATCTGCTGGCCCTGGCGGAGTTCGTGACCCGGCGCTCCCGCTGACCGGCCCGAGGGGGGGATGGGCCGAGGGCCTGTCCGGCGGATCGGGTCGGCTTCGGCGCGGGGTTCCCTTTTCGGAGCTGGGGAGCGGGGGTCTGGTGCTTCTCCCCAAGCTCTCGACTTCGTTCGAGCAGGGGAGACCCCAATGCTGCAAGGCGGAGGAGGGCGACATGGCGGAGCCATGGCAACCGACGACAACGCGGCCGGGGGTCCCCCCTGGCCCTTGAGGCCTTGGGGGAGGACGTGCCGGACCCCCGCGTGCCGACCAGACCCCCCGGACAGACCCTGGGGGCCCCGGGGCCGCCTCCGGGGCCCCTCGTTCCCTGACTCGGGGAGAGCCAACTCTAGGATCGTTCCGATCAGTTGAGGATGAACGGAACGCGACAAGGGCGGCCGACATGGGTACGGGACCGGGCACGGGCATACGGCGGGTCGAGCCGGACGACGAGAAGGCCGTGGAGACGGCGGTGCGCCTCCTCGACGAGGCGTTCCAGGACGACCCGGTGAGCAGCTGGGTCTTCCCTGACCCGGCGCACCGCCGCGAGGTGCACCGCCACCTCATGCGCGCCTTCCTGGAGATCTCGCTCGCCGAGGGCCACGCCGACCTCGCCGAGGACGGCACGGCGACGGCCCTGTGGATCGACGTCCCGGCCGAGCCGGAGGAGGACGGCGAGGACGGCGAGGAGGACGGCCCGGCGCAGCTGCGGGCCGCCGTCGACCCGGAGAACGAGCGCGTCGAGCTGATCGGACGGCTCACCGGCGCCGTCCATCCGCACGGCCGGGCGCACGCGTATCTGCTGCTGATCGCGGTCGCCCCGGACCGCCAGGGCCAGGGAGCGGGGGCCGCGCTGATCGCGCCCGTTCTGGAGCGGTGCGACCGGGAGGGCCTGCCCGCCTATCTGGAGGCGAGCAGCGCACGCAGCTCGCTGCTGTACGAGCGGCTCGGCTTCGCGCACCTCGGTGAGCCGCTGCGGCTGCCGGACGGCCCGCTGATGTACCCGATGTGGCGCGAGCCGCAGGGCTGAACGATTCACCACCGTACGGGGACCGGGGCCGGGGGTCAGCTCCCGAGCACCCGGTCCACGACCATCTGCACCAGCCGCTCGGCCGTGTCGTCGCCGAGCACGCCCGGCAGGGTGAGGTGCTCGACCAGCAGACCGGTCATGGCGAAGTAGAGCAGCCGTACCGTGTCCGCGTCGCCCGGCAGTCCGGCGTCCAGATGGAACGCGATGTTCGCGTCCAGGTCGGCGCGGATGGCGACGGTCAGCGCCTCCCGGAGCTCCGGCCTGCGGGTGGCCTCAAGGCGGAGCTCCAGCAGCGCGAGATAGCCGGTGCGCTCCTTGACGATCCGCCGCAGCAGCCAGTGCATCAGCGAGGCGACCAGCTCCCGCGAGGGCTCGGGCCGCATCGCCTCGCTCACCTCGGCCGGATCCGGTGTCATCCGTACGTGGATGTGCCGCCCGGCCTGGGTGAACAGGTCGTCCCTGCTGGTGAAGTAGTTGGAGGCGGTGCCCGGCGGCACCTTGGCCTCGGCGTCGACGGCGCGGAAGGTCAGCCCGCGCGCTCCCTCGCGCGCCAGCACCTCGATCGCCGCGTCCACGAGAGCGGTTCTGCGTTCCGGGTTCCTGACCATCCGAGCTCCTCCTGCTTCTTCGAAAGCCCGCGGCCTCTTCGAAAGTCCGCGACCAAAGGCCCTTGCGTAACCACTACATACAAAGTACTTTACTCGAAGTGGTTGATCGACCGACCACCCCCCGAGCCGAAGAGGCCAGTTTGCGCAAGCTTTCGTACTACATCGCCCTCACCCTCGACGGCTTCATCGCCGCCCCGGACGGGTCGTACGACTTCTATCCCCTGAGTGAGGAGTTGTTCGGCTTCATGGCCGCCGACTTCCCCGAGACCCTGCCGACCGGTGCCCGCCGGGCCCTGGGCGTCGACGAGGCGCCCAACCGGCGGTACGACACCGTGGTGATGGGTCGCGGGGCGTACGAGCCCGGCCTCAAGGAGGGCTTCACCAGCCCGTACGCCCATCTGCGCCAGATCGTCTTCTCGCGCAGCCTCGGCGAGTCCCCGGACCCGGCCGTCGAGGTCGTCTCGGGCGACCCGGTCGCGTACGTCCGTGAGCTCAAGCGGCAGGAGGGCCTCGGCATCTATCTGTGCGGCGGCGCCGACCTCGCCGGGCAGCTCGTCGACGAGATCGACGAGCTCGTGATCAAGAGCTATCCGGTCGTGGCGGGTGCTGGAATCCCCTTGTTCCGGGCGGAGTTCACGCCCCGCTCCTTCGTGCCGACGGACAGCCGTTCCTTCGAAAACGGTACAGTCGTGACCACTTACACAAGGAAGCGCTAACTCCCATTTCGGTCACACCCTGTGACGAACAGCAGGTTGCGCCGCTAATCTCCCGCCCATGACCACACAGTCCTGGGCGGGCTGGTACCGAGACCGCCATGGATCCGAAGCGCTGACGATCACCGCCGACGGGACCCAACTGCACACCCGTATCAGGGGAGTCGACTTCGCCGGAGCCGGGTTCGACTCGCTCGGCCCGGTGCCCGGCATACCGACGGGGGGCCCGTTCGCGCTCGACGGCGGCACCCTGTGCGACTTCGTCCTGGAATGGGACATGCCGGTACCGGTCGCCTCCGACGACGGCGCGGTCCACCACGCCACCCTGAGCTGCCTGCTCTCCCTCAAGCCGCCCGAGCCCGATCTGGGGCTCGCGCTGCACCTGGGGGGAGCGGTGTACGCCTCGGGGAGCGCCGAGGTCGACTTCGCGTCGGTCCTCGACGACATCCGCCGCCAGCTCCCGTACGGGGCACACCTCCAGCCGTCCGTCCTCGAAACCATCTGACCCGGGCGCGGCCGTCCGTACCGAGACCAGGTACGGACGGCCGCTTTCTTCTTCGCGTTTCCGTCAGAAAGCCGTCAAGGAACCGCAGTTGGCGTTCCCCACGGCCACATTGTTCTACTACTGTGCGAACAATGAAGGTTTCGATGAACCGTGCCCGATACCGCCTGGTGGCCGTCGTCGTGCTGCCGTTCCTGCTGGCGCTCGCCGTCGACCTGCTCCTCTTCGCCGCCCTGCGCGACCGGCTGCCGACGCGCCTGGCCACCCACTTCAGCGGCGGCGGCACCGCCGACGGCTATGCGGACCGGGGCGCGTACGTGGTGGTGAACATCGGTCTCGCGGTCGGGCTCGCCGCCGTCTGGGCGGTCATCGCGGCCACCGCCGACTTCGCGCTGCGCGGGGCGCGCTGGATGATCGGCGCCGGGTACGCGACGGCGGGCCTGACCGGCTATCTGATGGCGGCCGCGCTGTACGCCAACCTCGACGCAGCCGATGGCAGCGAGGTCCGGCTGCCGCTGTGGCAGCTCGCGGCGGGCCTCGCGGTGGCCGCGCTCGCCGCGGGCGCCGGGGCGCAGCTGCTGCGGCTCCTCGACCTCCCCGCGGTCGTGCCGTCCCCCGGCCCCGGCACGGTCGAGCGGCTCGACCTCGCGGAGGGCGAGGTGGCGGGCTGGGCCAGACGCGCCCCGTCGCGGACGCTGTGCGCGGTCGGCGTGGCGCTGCTCGTCTTCGGTGGCGCGCTGACGTACGTGTACGGCTGGGGGCGCGCCGCCGCGCCGCTGGCGTGCGGGCTGCTCATCCTCGCCTGCTCCTGCCCGTACGTGACGGTGGACCGGCACGGCCTGACCACCCGCCCGACGGTGCTGCCCTGGCCTCGGGTGCGGATACCGCTGGCGGAGGTGGACCGGGCGGTGAGCCGGGAGGTGAAGGCGCTCTCGGAGTACGGGGGTTGGGGCTATCGGGTGCGCCCCGGACGCTCGGGCCTGATCCTGCGCTCGGGCGAGGCGATCGTGGTGCGGCGCGCGAGCGGGCGCGAGTTCGCCGTCACGGTGTCCGACTCCGCGACGGCCGCGGCCCTGCTCAACACGCTGGCCGACCGGGCGGCGGTGCGCTGATGCTGTTCCGGGTGGACCCGGCGTCCGCGGTGGCGCTGGGCGACCAGATCGCCGCGTCGGTGCGCCGCGCGATCGCCGACGGCGCGGTGGAGCCGGGCGAGCGCCTGCCCGCGGCCCGCGTCCTCGCCGACTCGCTGGGCGTCAACGTCCACACGGTCCTGCGCGGCTACCAGCGCCTGCGCGAGGAGGGCCTGATCGAGCTGCGGCGGGGCCGGGGCGCGGTGGTGGTCGGGGCGACCTCGTCCCGCGCCCGGGCCGGGCTGCTTGTACGGGTACGCGAACTGGTGGAGGAGTCACGGCGGTTGGGCCTGACGGAGGACGAGCTGGTGGACCTGGTCCGCACGGGCCTCCACTGACCTGTTGCCTCAGTACGTCTGCAGCTCCACCAGATTGCCGTCGGGGTCGTGCAGATGGGCGGCCCGCAGGGTCGGCCCCCACTGCGGCCGGTCCTGCGCCGGGGCGACCACGGTGGCGCCGGCGGAGGTGCAGAGCTCGACCCCGGCGTCCAGCGCCCCGGGCCCGTCCACACGGATGACGACGGACGCCCCCACGGGCACGTTCTCCTCCCCGACGGCCGCGGCCATCGCGGCCCGGGAGAACAGCGCGAACGCGGTACGCCCCTCGCAGTCGTCCCAACTCGCATACCCCGACCCCTCGGTCCCCCGCGCCAGCGAGCACCCGCTCAGCTTGGGCAGCACGGCCGCGTAGAAGCGGAAGGTCGACTCGTAACGCTCCACCAGGAGCCGGGTGTACGGAGGTTCAAGAGGTGCCATGGCCCCGAATTTACCCCGTCTGGCGGACCGAGGCGCCGGTGATCTCGCCGTTGCGCACGGTGTACGTACCCGTGTAGCCGCGCGTACTGCCGTCCCGCTGACGGGCGTTGATGTCCACGGAGACGGTGTCGCCCTGGACGGACAGGACGGTGACGTCGGCCCGCCGGGTGTCGGCGAAGCCCGCGGCGTAGTCGGAGTAGCTGGTGGTGAGGTTCTTGCCGCCGAGGCTCCACGCGGTCTCGTAGTCACCCCTGTTGAGGGCGTCGTAGTAGGCCGTGATCGTGCCCTGGGGGCCCGGGGCGGTGGACGGGCCGGTGGTGTCGGTGGTGTCGGTGGTCGGCCCGGCGGCCGTGGTCGGTTCGTCCGTGGTCGTCGGGAACGCCGTGTCCGGGTACCCGGGGGTCGCCGTCGCCGTGTCCGTCGCGATGCCCGGGGCCGGGAGGTAGGGCGGCGACGCGGGGCCGGCGCCTCCGGTGTCGCGCGCCAGCGCCCAGATGCCGGTGCCCGCCGCCGCGCACAGCACCACCGCCACGAACACCACGATCAGCATGCGCCGCAGACCGTCGTCCGGGGGCGGCTGCCCGGGTCCCCCGTCGCCCGCGGTGGCCGTCGGGCCCTGCACCCAGCGCTGTGCGTCCGCGTCCCAGTAGCTCATGTCACCCGCGCTTCTCAGCCAGTCAGTTGGACGATGGTCTCGACGACGGCCGCGGCCGAGGCGAGCCCCGCGGCGGTCGTCGCGCCGAGGGTCAGCCGGTCGCGCAGCCACTGGAGCCGGTCGCGCCGCACCTGACCGGTACCGGCCATCGCCTGGTCGAGCTCGCTCAGCCCGGCGTCCAGCTCGGCGATCTCCGGTGTCGGCCGGAGCATGCCGAGGTGCTCGCGCAACGTCCGTACGGCAGTGGCAAGTTCGGGAGGCGCGTCGAGGAGCTGTGCCGAGGCGTCCACGGCCCGGGCGTCCTCGCCCGCCGCGGCCGCGCCGCCCGTCATCACCCCGATGCCGATGCCGCCGGGGACGCCGGTGGGCGGGGCCGCACCCGCGTACGGGGGCGGCGGCGTCCCCGTACGCCGCGAGCGGTCCTCGGCGGACGCGCGGGGCCCGGCCGCCGCCGCGCCGCCGGTCATCACACCGATGGAGATGCCACCGGACGGCGAACCCCCGGCGCCCCTTTCCCCGTCCGGTGTCTCCGGCGTCTCCGGTGTCTCCCGGCCTTCCTCGTCCACCGCCATCACTTCCCGCCTTCCATGTGCGACGCCGACGACCGTTCCCCCGTCGCGACGGCGCCCCCGCTCATCGCCCCGATGAACACCCCGCCCCCGCTCACGTTGACGATCTGCTGCTCGAAGTCGCCCGTCTCGTAGTCCTTCGCCCGCAGGGCCTCGCGCACCCCGCCGGCGATCTGGTCCTGCACCGTCCGTACGTACCGCTTGACGTCCATGTCCTGGAACACCGACAGATCGTCCGTGCTCCCCAACTCCCGCACCGACGTGGCCGGTCCGTCCGGCAGGGCGTGCCGGGGGTTCGCCAGCCAGGTGCGGAACTCGGCGACGGCCGTGCTGATCAGGGACGTCGTCGCGGCGAAGTTCGCGGTAGGCGCCGCGAGCAGACCGCGGACCGTGTCCCGCAGGACATCGCCCTCGCCGCGCGCCTCGATCACGTCGACGGCCCGGAACTCCAGCCGTACGGGGGTGAGGACGTGCGGCACCACCTCCAGGACCAGCATCCCGCCCTGGGTGTGGACGCGCACCAGCACCGAGACCACGACCTGCTCGTCCCACGTCCCGATCCGGATGCGCAGGAAGTGCCGGCGCGCCTCGCCGCCCTCGCCCAC
This sequence comes from Streptomyces sp. NPDC031265, assembly GCF_055570295.1. NCBI lineage: Bacteria > Bacillati > Actinomycetota > Actinomycetes > Kitasatosporales > Streptomycetaceae > Streptomyces > Streptomyces sp. NPDC031265. The sequence continues at coordinate 35,953 of NZ_JBVIHM010000023.1, read as the reverse complement.
GGCCTCGTCCAGGTGCCGCCGGACCGTCGGCCGGTCGTAGGCGACCATCCAGCGGGCCACCCCGGTCGGCAGATAGACGAACTCGTCCACTTCGAGCGCGCGCAGCCGGTCGCGGCTGGTGGCCGCGGCCGAGGTGCGCAGGGCCTCCAGCTGCGGCTTGATGAGGTCGATGACCTCGCGTCCGGTGAGCGGCCCGGCCTCGGGCGCCGCGCCCCTGCGCCGCTTCAGCTCCATCACCAGCGACCACTGCTCGTCGTACGGCCGCCCGGCGCCGATGAACGGCCGGAACGGGTCGTAGATCGTGAGCGAGGCGTGCTGCTCGCGGTCGATGGCCTCGCCGATCCGCCGGTAGCGGTACGGCAGCGCCGGGCGGGGGCACCGGGCGAACGACCGGCCGCCCAGCTCCTTGCGCATCACGCCGGTGACATGGGCGCGGTACGCCCAGACGGGGAGGGCGAGCAGCAGCGGGAACACCACGCCCGTCCAGCCGTCGGCGCCGCTGAAGAGCGTGTACAGCGCGCCCGCCCAATAGACGACCGCCACCACGAACGGCATCAGCGGCAGCAGCATCCGCAGCCGTCCGCGGCTGGCCTGCCTGACCATGGTGCGGTCGAGGGTGAACACCGCGAGGCCAAGCCCGGACCCGGCGCGCACGCTCCCGAAGACGAGGCAGACGACGGCGTACGCCAGCCAGCCGGGTACGGGGAACACCGTCGCCGAACCGATCCCGGCCACCCCGAGCCCGATGAACACGCCCCACAGGCACAGCAGTGCGAGCGCGGTCTCGGCCTCCCGGCGGCGTGCGCGCAGCGCGTGCGCGAGTACGGGCAGCGCGTCGATGCCGAGCGAGAGGGCGATCGGGCGCTCCTCGTGCTGGACCAGCTCCTCGATCACCCGGCGGCGGAAGTCGCTGTCGAAGTAGACGCCCGCGCACAGCAGCCGGGTGGCCTCCCCGTCGCCGCGCTCCGGTCCCGTCGCTGTCATTGAGCCCCCTGCCCCGAGTCGGTGGGTGCGACGCTCGCGCCACTTGGGCGCCGGGCGTCCCTCCCGGACCACCACCAGCGAGGGTGGACCCTAGCGGCGGCGGCCGTACGGGTCTTGGAGAAAATTCACCTTGCGAACACAATGTTCGCAGTGCCGGTGTTCGCACGCCTGAAGTCTTCCCTTGGCGTCTTCCCTTGGCGTTCTCCCTCAGAGGGTCAGAGAGTCAGAGAGTGAGGGCCCCTTCCACCCGGCGGGCCTGCAGCATCCGGCCGGGTGTGGTGTCGGCCAGGGCACGGAACTCGCGGTTGAGGTGGGCCTGGTCGTAGAAGCCGCAGACGGCGGACGTCTCGGCCGGCGTGGCACCGCCGCGGGCGAGCATCCGCACGGCGCGGTCGAAGCGCAGCACCCGGCCGTACGTCTTGGGGGTGAGCCCGATCTGCTCGGTGAACCGGCGGATCAGGTACCCCTTGCTCCAGCCGACTTCGTCGCTCAACCGGGCGACCGGGATCGTCCCGGCGGTACGGGCGAGCAGCCGGTAGGCGTGGCCGACCTCCGGCGCGGGGTCCGGGCCGCGGCCGAGCCGGTCCAGCAGCACACCGTCCAGCAGGTCGAACCGTTCGGCCCAGTCGTGGGTGGTCGCCAGCCGCTCCACCAGCAGCTCGGCGCCGGGGCCCAGGATGTGGTGGAGTTCGACCACGTGCTGGGCCAACTGGCCCATGGGCAGGGCGAACAGGCGGTACGCGCCCAGTGGCGTCAGCTCCAGCCGGATCGCCTCCTGGCCGCCGTGGTGCCCGCACAGCGTGGGACTGTCCTCAAGCCCCACGACCAGCGAGCCGATCCGCCCGCTGCCCGTGCCGGGCGCCCCGATCCGGCGCACCTGGGCGAACGGCTCGGCGAGGTTGATCACCACGACGGCCCGCCCGGTCGGCACGACCCGCACCTCGTACGGCGAGAGCCCCGAGTCCCAGTACCCGGCGTAACTGCGCAGGAAGGGCCGCAGCCCCGGATGCCAGGCCCGGGTGACCCGCCACAGCCTCCCGGCCCGGGCGATGTCGACCCCGGCCCGGGCGACGGTCCCCCCACACGCGACGTGGAGCCCCAAGAGTCCTCCCCCTGTCCGGCCCGTACCCCCCGTGGTCCCCTGGGTGCGCGGCCGTCGGATTCTGCGTGCCCACTCCTTCATACCCAGCCGGGACGGGCTCTGGCCCGGCTCGGGGAGGTGATCGCGTTCGAGCACCGGATGCGGGAGGCTCTCGGCTAGCCGCGTGCTTCGGCCTCGTTCAGCAGGAGATAGAGCAGGCCGACCAGACTGCCGCTGCTGACGATCTCCCGGCGGTCGATCATTCCCCGGATCTGTGAGATCGGGATCCACTCGATCCGGTCCGATTCGTTCACCTCTGTCGGCGGGCCCGCGTACGTGGCGCCGTCGGCGCGGAAGAGGTGGTGCTCGGAGTCGGTGATGCCGTTCGCGGGCTGCGCGTACACCAGCGGCTTCATGGCCTCCACCCGCCAGCCCGTCTCCTCTTCGACCTCCCGGGCCGCGGCCTGCTCCGGAGTCTCGTCGGACTCGATGAGCCCCATGGGCAGTTCCCAGCCCCAGGTGTCCGTGATGAACCGGTGCCGCCACATCATCAACACGCGCTTGCGGTCATCGACCACCGCCGCCACCGCCAGGTGCCGCATGCGTACGACATGGTGCTCCCAGCGGCGCCCGTCGGGCTGCTGGACCTCCACGAGCCACAGGTTGACCCACGGTTGCCGTAGATCTGCCGCTCACCATGGACGGTCCACCGCATGGGCCCGACTCCCTCTCACCGACGCGGCTTCCAGCATGTCACTCGGGCGGGAAAAGCCGACAGCACCCGGCTCCGCGCGGATGCCGGGTGCTGCCATGTACTGCTGCCGGGATGGCGAAGGGGCGTTACGCCTTCTTCGTCTCCCAGAAGATGCGGTCGATCTCAGCGATGAGTTCGAGCGCCTTCTCGCCGGTCTTCGGGTCCGTCGACGCCTTGGCGGCCGAGAGGGCCTTCAGGGTGTCGTTGACCAGCTGGTGCAGCTGGGGGTACTTCTCGAAGTGCGGGGGCTTGAAGTAGTCGCTCCAGAGCACCGAGACGTGGTGCTTGGCGAGCTCCGCGCGCTGCTCCTTGATGACCACGGCACGCGCACGGAAGTGCGCGTCCTCGTTGGCCTGGAACTTCTCCTGGACGGCCTTGACCGACTCGGCCTCGATACGGGCCTGGGCCGGGTCGTACACGCCGCAGGGCAGGTCGCAGTGGGCGCTGACCTTCACCTTGGGGGCAAACAGGCGGGAAAGCATTGAGCTGTCCTTCCTCGTGATCGTCTTCTCAGGTGGGACATTACTCGGTGAGGGACCCGTTTTCGCGAGTGCCCCCGGGGGCTTAGGACAAAAGTCCGGGGTCACCATGGGACTCGTGGCGGAACGTACCGTGGGTGTGGACCGGGTACCGGGAGGTGGGTGGCGGATGACGGATCAGGGGCGGGAGCCGAAGGTGCCGTTGGGGATCGCGGAGGTGACGGGGACCTCCATGGTGCCGACGCTGCTCCACGGCGATCAGCTGCTGGTGCACTACGGGACCGAGCTCCGGGCGGGTGACATCGCGGTGCTGCGGCATCCGCTCCAGCAGGATCTGCTCATCGTCAAGAGGCTGATCGAGCTGCGCGAGGGCGGGTGGTGGGTGCTCGGCGACAACCCCGACGACGAGGTCGTCGACAGCCGGGCCTTCGGCACCGTTCCCGGCGAGCTGGTGCTAGGGCGGGTGCGCGCCCGCTACCGGCCGCTGATGCCCGGGCGTCGGCGCTCGCCCGGGGTGCTGCTCTCCTGGGCGGTCTCGGCGGTGCGGCCGGTGTTCGCGGACCGGTCGGTCTCCAGGCGCTTGCGCGCGCGGTAGGCGGCCACGTTCGCCCGGGTCGCGCAGCGGTCCGAGCAGTAGCGCCGGGAGCGGTTGGTGGAGGTGTCCAGGTAGGCGTTGCGGCACGGCGCCGCCTGGCAGAGGCCGAGGCGGTCGACGCCGTACTCGGTGAGGTGGAAGGCCAGGCCCATCGACGCGAGCGCCGCGTAGCCCGCGGTCGCGTTCGAGGTGTGGTCGGCCAGGTGCATGTGCCACAGCGGGCTGTCGTCCTCGTCCCGGTGGTCGTGCCCGGAGATCTGCGGGCTGACCGGGAACTCCAGAAGGAGCGAGTTCAGCAGGTCCACCGCCGGGACCTCCTCGCCCGCGTCCGCCGCCTCGAACACCGCACGCAGCCTCGCCCGGACCGCCCGCAGCCGGGGTACGTCCGCGTCGGTCGCCCGGCGGGCCGTGGTGGACTCGGAGCCGAAGAGCTCCCGGATCACCTCGACCGACGTGAGGGCATCCTTGTTACGGGCCGGCTCCTCGGTGTTGACCAGGCGCACGGCATAGTCCGAGTAATAGGCCAGTTCCACATGTAGTCCTTACGGCGGGCAGTAACGGCTGGGCGCCCTTCGAGGGTATTACGGCGAAGTGTCCTCCGGGTACGAAGTCGGCCACAGGCGAAAGGGGCGGTACAGGCCGAGTAGGCCCTGTACCGCCCCTTTCGGGACCTGGCGCGCCCCATAAGGGGCGCGGGGAACTGCGCGACCAGCCACAGCCGGCCCGCAGCCGGACAACAGCGTCCCCGCGGAGCGCTAAAGCACCTTCGACAGGAACGACTTCGTCCGGTCGTGCTGCGGGTTGGTCAGGACGTCGCGCGGATGGCCGGACTCGACCACCACACCGCCGTCCATGAAGACCAGCGAGTCGCCGACCTCGCGCGCGAAGCCCATCTCGTGGGTGACCACGATCATGGTCATACCGTCCTCGGCGAGGCCGCGCATGACGTCCAGGACGTCACCGACCAGCTCCGGGTCGAGCGCGGACGTCGGCTCGTCGAAGAGCATCAGCTTCGGCTCCATGGCCAGCGCGCGGGCGATCGCCACGCGCTGCTGCTGGCCGCCGGAGAGCTGCGAGGGGTAGTTGCGCGCCTTGTCGGCCAGGCCGACCCGGTCGAGCAGCTTCTGCGCCCGCTCGCGCACCACGGCCTTGGACTCGCCCCTGACCTGGATCGGCGCCTCCATGACGTTCTCCATGGCCGTCATGTGCGGGAACAGGTTGAAGCGCTGGAAGACCATGCCGATGTCGCGGCGCTTGAGCGCGACCTCGCTGTCCTTCAGCTCGTAGAGCTTGTCGCCCTTCTGGCGGTAGCCGACGAGCTCGCCGTCCACGTACAGCCGGCCGGCGTTGATCTTCTCCAGGTGGTTGATGCACCGCAGGAAGGTCGACTTGCCGGAGCCGGACGGGCCGATCAGGCAGAACACCTCGCCCTCGGCCACCTCCAGGTCGATGCCCTTGAGGACCTCGGTCGCGCCGAAGGACTTGTGCACGCCTTCGGACTTCACCATGGCGGTCATCGGGTCACCGCCTTGGGGGTACGACGGAGCAGGGCCAGATTGGCCTTGATCCGCTGGAACGGGGTGGGCGGGAGCGCACGGCTGGCGCCGCGGGCGTAGTAGCGCTCCAGGTAGTACTGGCCGATCGAGAAGACCGTGGTCAGGATCAGGTACCAGGCCGCCGCCAGGAACAGCATCTCCACCGCGGCACCGGAGGTCTGGCCGATGTCCTGGGCCTGCCGCAGCAGCTCGTAGAACTGCACCGCCGAGACCAGCGAGGTGGTCTTCAGCATGTTGATGACCTCGTTGCCCGTCGGCGGCACGATCACGCGCATCGCCTGCGGGATCACGATCCGTCGCAGCGTCTTGGAGTGGCTCATGCCGAGCGCGTGGGACGCCTCGGTCTGGCCCTCGTCGACCGCCAGCAGACCGGCCCGGCAGATCTCCGCCATGTACGCGGCCTCGTTGAGCCCGAGCCCGAGCAGCGCCGTGAGCAGCGGCGTCATGAACGAGGACCAGTAGTCCTTGTAGATCGGGCCGAGGTTGATGTACTCGAAGACCAGGCCCAGGTTGAACCAGACCATCAGCTGGACCAGGACCGGGGTGCCCCGGAAGAACCAGATGTAGAACCAGGAGATGGACGACGTCACCGGGTTCTTCGACAGGCGCATCACGGCGAGCAGGATGCCGCCCACGATGCCGATCGCCATGGACAGGACGGTCAGCAGCAGGGTCTGGCCGACGCCGTCGACGATGCGGTCGTCGAAGAAGTAGTCCGGGACGGCGCCCCAGTTGATCTTGCCCTGGCTGAACGCGTAGATGATCGCGGCGAACAGGGCGAGCGCGATCAGCGCGGAGACATAGCGTCCGTAGTGGCGGACCGGGATCGCTTTGATGCTCTCCGGAGCGGCGGGGGGCGGGGTGTCCGCCGGCTCCGTCTTGTTGACGTCAACAGTCACGGGTGTTGCCTTTCAGAAGCCTTCAGCCCCTCCGCCCGGGGACGGGGCGGAGGGAGCCGGGAGCGGGGAGGATCAGACGCCGCCGTTGACCTTGGCTTCCTTCACGGCGCCGGCTTCGACGCCCCACTTCGCGATGATCTTGTCGTAGTCACCGCTCTTGATGATCGCGTCGAGCGCCTCCTTGAGGGCGTCGCGCAGCTGGGTGTTGTCCTTGGAGACCGCGATGCCGTACGGAGCGGCCTCGACCTGCTCGCCGACGATCTGGAAGTCCTTGCCGCCGCCCGAGGTCTTCACCGCGTACGCGGCGACCGGGAAGTCCGAGGAGCCGGCGTCGGCGCCGCCGGAGCGCAGCCGGGTCTGGGCCTGCTGGTCGGTGTCGAAGGCCTCGATCGAGATCTTGCCCTTGTCGCCGCACTTCTCGGACTGCTTCTTGGCGAGGTCCTCGGAGACCGTGCCGCGCTGCACCACGATCTTCTTGCCGCAGAGGTCGTCCCAGGTCTTGATTCCCTGGTCCTTCCCCTTCGGAGTGTAGATCGAGACACCGGCCGTGAAGTAGTCCACGAAGTCGGCGCCCTCGCCGACCTTCTTCTTGGTCTCCGAGTCGATGCCGTTCTGGCGGTCCTTGGTGTCCGTCATGGCCGACATGGCCATGTCGTACCGCTTGGCGCGCAGGCCGGTGACCAGGGTGTCGAAGGTGCCGTTCTCGAACTGGAACTTGACGCCCAGCTGCTTGCCCAGGGCATCGGCCACATCCGGGTCGATACCGGCGGTCTTGCCGTCCTTGTCCTTGAATTCAACAGGGGCGTACGCGATGTCCGAGCCGACCTTGATGACGCCCTTGTCCTGAATGGTCTTGGGCAGCTTCGAGAAGAGCGGGGCGTTGCTGGTGCCTGCCGAGCTGGCGCCGCTGTCCTTGTCCTTGCTCTTCGTCTGGTCTCCGCAGCCGGTCAGCAGCAGGGCACCGGCGACCGCGATCGCGCCGACCGCGGCAATCCGGGACGAGGCGGCGGTCGTACGACGGGTGGTGCTTGCGGTCATGGTCGGGTTCCTCCGGCGGGTGATGGAGTGGCCAGTGAGTGAACAGTGGGCCGTGGTGCCCGTCCTTGGGCGACACGACCGTGTTGTGTCGGCATCTTGCCATTCGGACCTGCGGAATCAGGGGGGCACGCATGTCAAAATCGGATAACGGGTCACCCCCCAACCCCAACGGGCCGGTACATCAAGGCCGGACCATGTGCGGGTTTTACCTTTGCCGGCCGGAAAATCTGCGGTCCGTCTCGGGTTGCGGACGCGTTTCACGCCGCATAGCTCGCTTGTCCCGACATGCCGCTATGAGTCGTGTCACCACGGCGTTCCGCAGTCGAAATGGACTACTCGGCGGACGCCTCCGTCCGGTAAGAAGGATCCTTACACCCCTCATCCGGGGCTCAGGGCGCGTTGTGCGGCGCGCCCGCGCGTACGTACCTCCTCCTCGCGGGGCGGGCCAACCGCTCTTCGCGGGGAACGTGCGTGGTGCCCACCCACCCCTCCTCAACAAGGAGTGGCCACCCTCAACTGATGAAGACTTAAGGGGTCAAATCAAAATGGCAGCGGAGATCGTCAATCCTCGCAGCGACAGCAGTACCGACGGAGCCTCCTCGGAGGAGCCCTTCGATCCGGCCTTCGCCCTGCACCGGGGCGGCAAGATGGCCGTGCAGGCCACCGTGCCCATCCGGGACCGGGACGACCTGTCCCTGGCCTACACGCCGGGTGTGGCGAAGGTGTGCACCGCGATCGCGGAGAACCCCGACCTGGTCCACGACTACACCTGGAAGTCCCAGGTCGTCGCCGTGGTCACGGACGGTACGGCCGTGCTCGGGCTGGGTGACATCGGCCCGGAGGCGTCCCTTCCCGTGATGGAGGGCAAGGCCATCCTCTTCAAGCAGTTCGGCGGGGTCGACGCGGTGCCCATCGCGCTCGCGACCACCGACACGGACGAGATCATCGAGACCGTGGTGCGCCTGGCGCCGTCCTTCGGCGGAGTGAACCTGGAAGACATCTCCGCGCCGCGCTGCTTCGAGATCGAGCGGCGTCTGCAGGAGGCCCTGGACATTCCGGTCTTCCACGACGACCAGCACGGCACCGCCGTGGTCACCCTCGCGGCGCTGCGCAACGCGGCGAAGCTCACCGGGCGCACGCTCGGCGACCTGCGGGCCGTGATCTCCGGCGCGGGCGCGGCCGGCGTGGCCATCGCCAAGTTCCTCCTGGAGGCGGGCCTGGGCGATGTGGCGGTCGCCGACCGCAAGGGCATCGTCAGCCGGGACCGCCAGGACCTGACCGACGTGAAGCGCGAGCTCGCGGCGATCACCAACAAGGCGGGCCTCTCCGGCTCCCTGGAGACCGCCCTGGCCGGCGCGGACGTCTTCATCGGCGTCTCCGGCGGTACGGTCCCGGAGCCCGCGGTGGCCTCGATGGCGCCCGGCGCGTTCGTGTTCGCCATGGCCAACCCGAACCCGGAGGTCCACCCGGACATCGCGCACAAGTACGCGGCGGTGGTCGCCACGGGTCGTTCGGACTACCCGAACCAGATCAACAACGTGCTGGCGTTCCCGGGCATCTTCGCGGGCGCCCTCCAGGTCCGGGCCTCCCGGATCACCGAGGGCATGAAGATCGCCGCGGCGAACGCGCTGGCCGACGTCGTCGGCGACGACCTCGCCGCGGACTACGTCATCCCGTCGCCGTTCGACGAGCGGGTCGCCCCCGCCGTCACGGCCGCGGTGGCGGCGGCCGCGCGCGCCGAGGGCGTGGCGCGCCGGTAACGCCTGCGGTCAGGACGTTCCGTACGGGACGCGGCTCACACCTCGATGAGGTTCCGCCGCGTCCCGTACGCGTTCTAGGGTCAGGGCCATGTTCGCCGCCTATGCCGCACGCATCGACCGTGACCAGCCGCTCTCCGGTCTGGAGTTGGGGGAACGGCCCGCCCCCGAGGTACGCCCGGGCTGGTCCCTCATCGACGTCCGGGCGGCCTCGCTCAACCACCACGACCTGTGGTCGCTGCGCGGGGTCGGCCTCGGCGAGGACAAACTGCCGATGATCCTGGGCTGCGACGCGGCCGGGGTCGACCAGGACGGCAACGAGGTCGTCCTGCACTCCGTGATCGGCCAGACGGGCCACGGGGTGGGCCCGGGCGAGGGCCGCTCCATCCTCACCGAGAAGTACCAGGGCACCTTCGCCGAGCAGGTCGCCGTGCCGACCTGGAACGTGCTGCCCAAGCCCAAGGAGCTCAGCTTCGCCGAGGCCGCCTGTCTGCCGACCGCCTGGCTCACCGCGTACCGGATGCTCTTCACCAACGCGGGCGTGCGGCCCGGCGACTCCGTCCTCGTGCAGGGCGCGGGTGGCGGGGTCGCGACCGCGGCCATCGTGCTGGGCAGGGCGGCCGGGCTGCGGGTCTTCGCCACCAGCCGAGACGAGGCCAAGCGGAAGCGGGCGGTCGAGCTGGGCGCCCTGGAGGCGTACGAGCCGGGCGCGCGGCTGCCGCAGCGGGTCGACGCGGTGATCGAGACGGTCGGCGCGGCCACCTGGTCGCACTCGGTCAAGTCGCTCAAGCCCGGCGGCACGCTGGTCATCTCGGGCGCCACCAGCGGCGACCGGCCCGTGCACGCCGAGCTCACCCGGATCTTCTTCCTGGAGCTGAAGGTGGTCGGCTCGACCATGGGCACCAAGGACGAGCTGGAGGACCTGCTGGCGTTCTGCGCGGCGACGGGGGTACGGCCGGTCATCGACGAGGTGCTGCCGCTGGAGCGGGCCCGCGAGGGGTTCGAGAAGATCGAGTCGGGCGACGTCTTCGGGAAGATCGTGCTGACGACGTCCTGATGCCGACCCCTTGATGAGGCGCACTCGACGCTGATCTGATCTCCGGCACTCCCCCAAGGCCTGGAGGGCCAGGGAGGTACCCCCATTCGACGACGTGCCGGAGGGTGTCCCATGCGTACTCGCTCGCGTACCTGGCGTACGAACAAGTTCCTTGCGCTGCTTGGGTGTTGTGCGGTTCTGGCGGCGGGCGGTGCGGTCGCGCCCGCCGCCCACGCCCGGGAGGGGGGCGTCGTCCCCCGGCTCACCGACGAACAGGGGCGCACGCTCACGCTCCGGGGCTGGAACGTGGAGGACAAGAACCACCGGGGCGATCAGGCGCTCTCCGCGATCACCGAGCGGACCTTCCGCGACCTGCGGGCGAACGGCTTCGGCCTCGCCCGGCTGCTGGTCTTCTGGGACGACCTGGAGCCGGTGCGGGGCCAGTACAGCCAGGCGTACCTCCGCAAGATCGAACGGATCCTGGGCTGGGCGCACCGCTATGGCATCCGGGTGCTGATCGACGCCCACCAGGACGTCTTCGGCCCGGCGTTCGGGCACCGGGGCATTCCCGAGTGGGCGACGCGGACGGACGGGCTGCCGTTCACCCCGCACCCGGACGACTGGTTCTCCGAGTACTACGAGCCCGCCGTGCAGCGGGCGTTCACGCATCTGTACGGGGACGAGGACCTGCGGCGGGCGCAGGCTTCGATGTGGCAGGTGCTGGCGCGGCGGTTCGCGCACCACCCGGCGGTCCTCGGCTACGACCTGATCAACGAGCCGATGGGCGAGTTCCGGGCGGGCGAGGACCCGGCGACGGCGGCGCGCCGGATCGAGGCCGAGCAGCTCACCCCGATGTACAACCGCCTGGCGCGGGCGGTGCGTTCGGCGGACCGGCGGCACTGGGTCTTCGTGGAGCCCACCCCCGCGGTGGGGGAGGGCGTGCCGACGGGCCTGGGCAGGATCAAGGACCCCAAGGCGGTGTACGCGCCGCACTTCTACAACACCGCCATGGAGGCGGGCGCGGACTACGACCCGTCGGCGGGGTGGATCGAGTCGTACGAGTCCGCGGTGACGGCCTATCCGAAGAAGTACGGGGTGCCCGTGGTGGTGGGCGAGTGGGGCCCGCTCAACAGCGAACTCCCGCACATGGGCCGCTTCTACACCGACGCGCTCGCCTCACTGGCGCGCTACACCTCCGGGTGGGCGGGCTATGTGTGGTGCTACGGGGGCGGCTACTGCGCGGCCGACGCGGGGGGTGCGCTGCGGCCCAACAAGGCACTGACCGCGACGCCGTACGCGCGGGCGGTCGCGGGGCGGGTGCGCTCGGAGACGTACGACCCGTCGACGCGGACGTACCGCCTGGTGTACGTGGCGGGGCACGGCACGACGGAGCTGTCGGTGCCGACGGGGTTGCGGGGGTGGCGGATCCGGGTCGCCGGGCCGGGGTCGGTCCGGGGCCTGGACGTGCGGGCGGTGGCGGGGGCGACGGTCACCGTGACGGTCGCGCCCCGCGCCTGACGCCCGTGCCCTCAGCCCCGGTGCACGAGGATGAAGTCCCCGTACGGGTGGGAGCCCGGGCGGCCGTCGGTCTCGGCGAGCGCGCGGCGCAGGGTGTCCAGGTGCGCGGCGGTGAGCTCCAGGGGCGGCTCGTCCGGCTGGTGGGTGGTACCCCGGGGGTAGTCCTCGTCCGGGGTGGTGGTCATCTCGATGTGGCAGCCCAGGACATGGGCGACGGGCCGGGTGGCGCAGAAGCCGAGGAGCCGGTCGGCGGTCTCGGCGTACGCGGCGGCGTCGTCCACGTACAGCCGCCCCGGGTACAGCGAGTCGCCGGTCAGCAGGGTCCGGGTGTGCCGGTCGTAGAAGACGACGGCGGCGGGGTGGTGGCCGGGGCCGGGGACCAGGTCGAGCACGCGGCCGCCGAGGTCGAGCTCGACGGCCTGGTGCGGCCAGTCGGTGAACCCGAAGTGGCCGACCACGTCGTCGAGTCCGGGCGGCACGACGGTGGTGCGGGGGCGGTCCGCGAACTGCGCGTCGGCGGCGATGTGGTCGCCGTGGCCGTGGGTGTGGGCGACGAGCAGCTCGTACCCGGGGCGGGGGTGGCGGGTCAGCCAGTCGTCGATCAGGGCGTCGACGGTGGCCCGTAGCGGGAAGTGGGCGGGGTCGGCGCTGGCGCCGGTGTCCAGCAGGAGGGCGCGCTCATTGCCGAAGAGGAGGAAGAGGAAGGGCGCCTCGAAGTGGACGGACTTGTTCTGCCGCAGCAGGACGGTGTGTTCGGTGTAGCGGTGGATCTGGATCTCGGGGGCGGGGTCGTGCTTGGGGGAGGGCCAGCCCGCGTGCCAGTGGGCGGGGAGGGTGGGGGCGGGGGCGGTGCCGAGGAAGTCGATCACCGGTCCAGTCTGCCCCCACCCCGCCCGTTCCCTTAACCCTCCGTGGGTGGGTGGTTGAGGCGGGTTTCCCGGGGGCTGCGCCCCCGGCCCCCGTTGCGGGGCCTGCGGCCCCTGCACCCCGCTTCGGGGCTCCGCCCCGGACCCCGCTCCTCAAACGCCGGAGGGGCTGATTTTGCCCGGGCCCCGCTCCCTGCACGCCGGAGGGGCTGGATGCGCCCGGACCCCGCTCCTTGCACCCCGGAGGGGCTGGATTTGGGCCGGGCCCGCGCCTTGCACGCCGCAGGGGCTGGAGGTGCCTTTAGGGGCGCGGGGAACTGCGCGGCCAGCCACAGACAACCCGCAGACAAACCCCGGGCCGAAAAGGGGCGCGGGGCTGTGACACTGTGCGGCTCCGCCGCGTGGGCGCGACCAGCCCCCGCCGGTCCGCAGGCGAAAACGGGGTTCGGGGGCGGAGCCGCCGACAGCGGCTCAGCCCGTCCCGCTCCGCAGGATCGCCCCGATGTGGGCCGCCGCAGTCGACAAGTGGCGGCGCGTTTCACGGAGTTGGGTCTCCGTCACGCCGTGGTCGCGGGCCGCGTCGCGGATGTCGTCGCGGAAGCGGTCCAGGAGGCGGTCCAGGTCCCGGGCCGGGTTGCCGGTGGCCGGGTCGTCGGCCCAGGTGGGGGGTGCGGGCTCCTTCACCGGGGGGCGCGTGAAACGGCCGAGTTCCTTGGTGATCTCGGCCAGGCCCTCCCGTACGCCCGTCGGCCAGTCGCCCCGGGCGAAGCGGTCCTGCACCTGCTCCGCCACCCGCTGCATCTGCTCGCGCGCGGTGTCCTGGGCCTCCTTCGCCTGGCGGCGGGCCTGCTGGGCGTCCTCGCGGGCCCGGCGCGACTCGTCCTTGGCGCGGCGCGCCTGCTCCTTCCACTCCTGCTTGGCGCGCTTGAACTCCTCCTTGGCCTGCTGCCAGGACTCGCCCTCCCCGGCGTTCCCGGCTCGCGCCTCGCGCGCCTGGCGGCGCACGTCGTCGCGCAGGTCGCCCGCCGCGCCCCGTACGTCCGCGCGGATCTCGGCGGCGAGCTCGGAGACCGACTCGCGGATCTCCAGCTCCAGGTCGGCCAGCTCGCCACTGCGGCCCGCGAGTTCGGCGCGGCCCGCGTCGGTGATCGAGTACACCTTGCGGCCGCCCTCGGTGGTGTGGGTGACCAGGCCCTCCGCCTCCAGCTTGGCCAGGCGGGGGTAGACCGTGCCGGCGCTCGGCGCATACAGGCCCTGGAAGCGCTCCTCCAGGAGGCGGATCACCTCGTACCCGTGGCGCGGGGCCTCGTCGAGCAGCTTGAGGAGGTAGAGGCGCAGACGGCCGTGGGCGAAGACGGGGGGCATGTCAGAGCACCTTCTCGGTCGTGGTGGCGGCCGGGTCCGCCGTGTCGTGCGGCTCGGGGCGGCGCAGCAGGGCGATCGAGCCCGAGACCGTGGTCGCCCGCAGCGTGCCGGTGCCCGCCCCGAGCGTCCCGGCGATCCTCTTCGCACCCCACTGCCCGCTGACCCGCAGGTCGTCGAAGGCGTTGGAGACCGCGCCGCTGGTGGTGTTCGCCTCGACCCTGGCGTCCGCGGCCGGGTGCTCCAGGCGGATGGCGATCTCTCCGGACACCGTGGTCAGCTTGACGTCGGCGGGCTTCCCCGACGGGTCCAGGTCGAGCACCATGTCGCCGCTGACCGACTCCGCCCGTACGGAGGTGGCCGCGCCCTCGATCACCGTCAGATCGCCGGAGACCGACTGGAAGCGGAGGTCGCCGGTGACGGCCTGGGCCTCCACGTTCCCGGAGACGGTGTCCGCGCGGACCGAGCCGGACAGGCCCACGAGCGTGGTGTCGCCGGTGACGCCCCGTACGTCCGTACGCCCCCGGATCCCGGAGACGACGGCGGCTGCGCCCACCACGCCCACCTCGACCCCGCACCCGGACGGCACCGTGAGCGAGACGACCGCGCTGCGCCGCCAGCCCTTGCGGTCGAACCACTTGAGGAAGCCCTTCCAGGGCAGGTCCTCGTAGGCGACGGTGAGCGTCGGGCCCTCCTGGGTGACGATCAGCGGCGGTCCGTCGAGGGCGGACACCTCCAGGCGCGCGGAACCCTCCTCGGTCCCCACGACGTTCACCGTTCCCTTGACGATCCGCACGTTGAGCGCGGTCACCAGAGCGTCGAAGGTGAGTGTGCGCGGCTCCGAAACGGTCCACGTCGACTCGGCCATGGCTCTGCCCTCCCTGGGCGGGTCATACGCAACATATCGCGTCTTCTTGATAGACACGATATATCGCGGATGGGGGAAGTCAAGCAGGGGAGTGGGGTAAAAAAAGGCCATTAGTGGGTGGGAAGTAGGGAATTGCCCTAGCGTATGGATCATGTCCAGCGTCTCGGGCGCCACCCCCGCTCCCGCCCCCGGAGCCCTGCTCCTCTGCCGCGCCGAGCCCGCGGCGGTCCGTCCGGCCGCGCATCTGCTGCGCGAGCGGATGCTGCTCGCCCCGGCCGGGGACGGCTGGAGCGTCCTGGTCCCGGAGGCCAAGCCGTGGCTGGACGGCGCAGACCCGGTCGACCAGGTGCTCGCCGGATGGGCGGCCGCGCTCGCCGTCGGCGCGAGCTGGCCCGTGGTCGCGCTGTGGTGGGACGAGGGCCGGGCCGGGTGCACCCTGGCCGCCGGCTTCCGCCGCACGGTCGGCTATGTGTGGCTGGCCGACGGGACGGCGGCGGGGGAGGACGAGGCGATGCGTACGTTCGCGGCCAGGCTCGGCCTCGACCCCGTGCTCGACCTGGAGGAGCTCGACCGGCTCACCCGGCCCGACCCGGCGGCCGACGCGCGGGCCCGGCTGCTCGGGCTCACCGCCGTGCTCGCCCGCGCGGGCGTCGAGCTGCCCGCCGGGCTCTCCCCGGGCGAGCCCGCCGACCGGCTGCGGTCGGTCGCGGCGGCGACCGGCGCGGAGGCGGTGGAGTGGTCGGGCTGGCGGGACGCGGTCCGCGCGGAGCTCGACGTGGTCGAGGGCGGAGCGCTGGGGCCGTGGCTGGTCGGACCCCGCGCCCGGATCCTCGGCGCGGCCCAGCTGGCGGCGGGGCTGCCGCTGACCGCCTGGGGCCTGGCCCGCCGCAACGGGGGGTGGACGGTCGCGGGCGTGGTCCTGCTCGCGAACGGGGCGCTGGGGCTGGCGTACGACCGGGTGCGCGGGCAGGCCTGACCGCGCTGCTCAGCCCCTACTCGTCCTCGTCCTCGTCGTCCAGGCGGGCCAGCCACGTGGCGAGGCGTTCGACCGGGACCTCGAAGTCGGGGTTCAGGTCGACGAACGTGCGCAGCTGGTCGGCAAGCCACTCGAAGGTGACCTCCTCCTCGCCGCGCCGCTTCGCCAGCTCCTCGATGCCGCGGTCGGTGAAGTACACAACGTGCTCCTGTGGTGCTCCGGGATGTTCCCCTCCAGGGTATCCGGCGCTGTGAAGGGGTCCCGTGCAACCGTTCGGCCGATTACCCTCGTCATCTCAAGTCAGGGGAACATGCGACTGGTTGGGGGGCGGCCCATGGCGCACGTACGGGAGATCGAGCTGCCGGGTGGGGCCGTGGTGCTCGCCCGGGTGTCCACCGCCGGGGGGTACGCGGCGGACGACGACGACGTCGGGGTGATCGAGAACGCCGTCGCCAAGGTGGAGCGGCTCGGCGAGCTGATCGCCGGGGTGGGGCGGTCCGTGCTCGACGCGGCCGCCGCCGTACGGCCCGACGAGGCGAGCGTCAGCTTCGGCATCGAGCTGTCCGCCAAGGCCGGGGCGGCCGTCGCCGTCCTCGCCGACGGGGAGGCCAAGACGTCCATCCAGGTCACGCTGGTCTGGCGGCTGGAGGACCGGCCCGCACCCACGGTGCCGCCGCCGCCGAACCCGCCGCTCGTGTTCCCGGCCCCCGGCGGCTCGCCCGATGCCTGAGCACGCCCACGATCCCTTCATCGACGACCTGGCGCGCTCGGCCACCGTCCACCTGCTCCCGGCCGGTGGCGGCACGATGTGGGGCAGCGGCTTCTTCGTCGCCCCCGGCTGGCTGCTGACCTGCGCGCACGTCCTGCGGCCGCATCTGGGCCGGGACCGGGAGCAGGTCTTCCACGTCGGCAGCGACCGGCTCGGCGGCGACCCGCTGCCCGCCCGGCTCGCGGCGTGGCTGGTCGACGACGACCTGCGCGGCGACGACGTGCCCGTCGAACAGGACCTGGCGCTCGTCCGGCTCCTCGACGACGACGTGGAGCACGAGTGCGTCTGGCTCAGCGACTGCGCCGAGCCGCCCGGCGCGAGCGGCGCGGTGGTCTACGGCTTCCGGCCCGAGGGGCGCCCACTGGGCTGGCACAGCACCATCAACATCCGTACGTACGACGGGAGTTACGGGCTCAGGTTCAGCGAGGCCGAGTTCCCCAAAGGGGTCTCCGGCGGGCCGGTGCTCGATCCGCAGACCGGCGCCGTGGTCGCCGTGATGAAGTCCCGCCGGGTCGAGCGCGACGGCGGCCGGGCCATCGCGCTGCCGGCGCTGCGCAGGTTCGGCGACCTCTACCGGACCGTGCTCGCCGAGCACGACCGGTGGCACGGCGGCGAGCCCAGACTCAGCGGCTACAACACCTGGGTCGACCGGCAGCAGAAGTTACCCGCCGCCGGGCTGCACCACACCCCCGAGCAGTGGAGCCCGTACGACCGGCGGGCCGCCCTGAACCTGCTCGCCGCCGTCCCCGGGCCCGGCGGGGTGCCGCCGGTCGCGAAGCTGGCGCGCAAGGCGCGCGGCGGGATCGCGCCGCCGGGCAGCCTGCCCGACCCGCGCACCTGGCGCGACGGCCACGGCCTGCTCTACGAGGCGCACCGGCCGATGCCCGCCATCGCCTTCCTGCACTACCTCAAGCTCGTCGTGGAGTACGAGCGCGGGCGCGGCGGCGACCCGGCGCGGCTGGACGCCTGGGTGAGCGAGCGGCTGCGCGGGGTCCCGCCGGTGGTGCACACCGTGGTCACCGAGGCACGGCTGCCCGAGGGGCTGCTGCCGGTGCTCGGGCCCGGCGCGCCCGAGGAGATCCTGGCCGTACTGCCCTATCCCACCGTCGAGCGCGGCGGCGCCGTCGTCACGGTCGAGCTGGAGCCGCTCTCCGACGCGCCCGACCGGTTCTACTGGCGCATCCGGGTGCACGACGGCGACCGGGAGGGCTCCAGACCGGTGGCCGAGGAGTGCAGCGGCGACGGGGTGGCCCCCGGCGAGCTGATCCGGCGGCTGCGCCGACCGCTGGTCACCGCCTTCCAGAGCGTCGACACCGACGACTGCCCCGCGCCCCTGGAAGTCGCCCTGCCCGCCGACCAGTTCGACACCGCCGTGCACCGCTGGCAGCTCACCGAGATCGGGCGCCTCTACCGGCCGCCCTACCTCGGCGTGCAGCGCCGTGTGGTGCTGCGCGACCTCGACCGGCGCGGCGAGGCGGACCCCGAGTGGCGCGAGCGCTGGGACGGCCTGATGGCCGCCGAGGAGCTCGCCGCCGTGCCGGCGCCGCTCCCGGGCAAGGCGCCCCGGCTGCGCCACTTCACCGAGCTGGAGCCGGGCGCGGTGCCCGTGCTGTGCCGGCCCGCCGGGCGCGGGGTGGGCGGCGCGGCCATGCGGATGGCCCTGGACGCCGGCCACGGAGTGGCGCTGTGGCACACCGACGGCCACCCCGAACAGGGCTGCCAGGACCTCTGCGCGGCGCTGCGCGCCGGGGCGGCCGATCTGCTCGGGCAGGCGAAGGACCCCACTGAACTCCCCGACCGGCTGCGCCGTATCAGGGAGGAGATCAGCGATTCCAAGGATGCCCAGCACTGGGCGGAAGGTGTGGCGATGCTCTACGACGACCCGGGACGGCCGCTGCCGGACCTCCAGCGGCTGGACGCGCCGTGACCCGGACCAGGGCCTGTCCGGCGGATCCTGTCTGGGACGCGGGGTCCTGGCGCGCCCTCCCCCAAGGCCTCAAGGGCCAGGGGCGGGGACCCAGGGGCGTTGTCGTGGGTTGCCGACTCCCCCAAGCTCTCGACTTCGTTCGAGCAGGGGGGACCCCCACCGCGTCGACGCCCTCCTCCGCCTTGCGGCTGGACGCACCAGGACCCCGCTCACCAGGACCGAAAGGCGCAGGCACCTCGCAGGCGACCAGATCCGCCGGACAGGCCCCAGCCACGCCCCGCGCGGGCACTCCGTGCGCCGCCGTGCGCCCGGACAAGCGCTGCTGTGACCTCCCGTGCGTCCGCTCGCCCAGGTCCTGTCCGGAAAACGCATTTCGGCGGCCCGGGAGTGGGTACCTTCCGACTGGACCTCGACTCGCAACGACACGTGACGCAACGACACGTGGTCAGGAAGTGGTGCCCCGCCGACCGTCGACGAGGAGCGAGCGATGGACGACTGGCTGATCTACCGAGGCTTCGGGGCACCCGATCCGGAGCGGATCCGTGCACTGCCCCCGCCGCCCCGCTGGCGCACCTTCGGCGGCGAGCCGCGCCCGTACACGGTGCCGGACATCGACATCGCGTCCAAGCGCAGGCTCGGCGACCGCGTCTCCGAGCTGTCCGCGCACGACGCCGAGACCCTCCAACTGATCAACGCCGCGCTGTATCTGCGCCGCCCGCTGCTGATCACCGGCGAGCCGGGTTCCGGCAAGTCGACGCTGGCGCACTCCATCGCGTACGAACTCGGCCTCGGCCGGGTCCTGCAGTGGCCCATCATCAGCCGCACCGAGCTCAAGGACGGGCTCTACACGTACGACGCCATCGGGCGGCTGCACGACGCTCAGCTCGCCGACGGCCAGGCCGACGACATCGGCCGCTACATCCGGCTCGGCCCGCTCGGTACCGCGCTGCTGCCCGCCACGCGGCCGCGCGTGCTGCTCATCGACGAGCTCGACAAGAGCGACATCGACCTGCCCAACGACCTGCTGAACGTGCTGGAGGAGGGCGAGTTCCCGCTCCCCGAGCTGGAGCGGATCGCCGACCGGCCGGGCCGCGACGTGGTCGAGGTCCTCACCGACGACGGCCACCGGGTCGCGGTGCCGAACGGCAAGATCAGCTGCCAGGCCTTCCCCATCACCGTCCTGACCAGCAACGGAGAGCGCGACTTCCCGGCGCCGCTGCTGCGCCGCTGTATCCATCTGCACCTGGAGCCGCCGCGCGAGGAGCGCCTCGCGGCCTTCGTCCAGGCCCACTTCGGGCCCGGCGCCGACGAGCGCAACGTCGATCTGCTCAGCCGCTTCACCCGCGACGACGGCGACGGCGAACTGCGCCCCACCGACCAGCTCCTGAACGCCATCTTCCTCACCCAGCAGGTGAGCGAGGAGGGGCCGGAGCGGCGCGAGGAGATAGCCGAGCTGCTGCTGCGGCCGCTGGACACCAGGCAGCGGTGACCCCGATGACCGCCGCCCGGGACCCGCGCCCCGCCGAGAGCGCCGTGAGCTCCACCCTCACGGCACTGGTGGCGCGCCTCCGGGAGGCGGAGATCCAGCCGACCGCCCAGGAGCTGGCGGACGCGCTGTGGCTGGCGGGCTTCGCCGGGCCGCTCGCCCGGCCCCGGCCGCAGGTCCCGGACGCGGTGCGGCCCGTCACCGGCGGCCCCGGCGTCAAGCCGCCGGACCCCGTCGACGGCGCGGGCCCCGCCCCCGCGGAGCGCGTGCGCGAACAGGGCGTCCCCGGCGGGCCCGTGGTCCGTACGTACGAGGGCCAGGCCGATCTGTTCACCCCTGGGCCCGGCACCGGCACCGGAACCGGCCAGGGCGACGGCGCAGGGAGCACACCCGGCGGCTCCGGCGGGGTGCGGGTGGCCGCGCCCGCCGCCGCGACCCTGCCCGAACCCCTCGCCCTGCAAAGGGCGTTGCGTCCCCTCCAGTACTACCGCCCGCCCGCCCGCACCGCCGCCCGCCGCCTCGACGAGCAGGCCACCGCCGACCGGGCCGCCGACACCGGTCTGATCCTGCCGGTGCTGCGGCCCGACCGCCGCCGCCAGGCCAGGCTCGCCCTGCTGATGGACGTGTCCTCCTCGACCGTGGTGTGGGAGCAGACCCTCGACGAGCTGCGCCAGGTCTGCGAGCGGGCCGGGGCCTTCCGCGAGGTGCAGCTGCACTATCTGCACGAGGGCGCGGACGGCCGGCCGCGCGTCGGCGCCGGCGTCGCCGCAGGCGGGCACCTCGCCGACCCGTCCCAGTTCTGGGACCCGGCCGGACGCCGGCTGACCCTGCTGCTCAGCGACTGCGCGGGCCCCATGTGGCGCAGCGGGCAGCTGCACCGGCTGCTCTTCGGCTGGGCGCGGACCGCCCCGCTCGCCGTGGTCCAGCCGCTGCCGCAGCGGATGTGGCGCTCCACCCATCTGCCCACCCGGCAAGGGGTGCTGCGGCGCCGCGAAGGCCCGGCCGGGCGCCTGGAGTTCCGGCCGCGCAGGCCGGAGCGGGGGCGCGACGCCCGGGGGATACCGGTGCCGGTGCTCGCCCTGCGCCAGTCCTCGTTCGGCGCCTGGGCGCGGCTGGTGAGCGGCTCCACCGAGCAGACCATGGAGGCGGCGGTCGGCCGGGTCCGCGCCGACCACGGCCCGGCCGCCGGAAGCGCCCGTGCCGAGCAGGCGCTCGCGCCCGCCGAGCGGGTCGCCGCGTTCCGCGCCACCGCCTCGCCCGACGCGGCCCAGCTCGCCGCCTGTCTGTCCGCGGCGCCGCTGGTGCTGCCCGTGATGCAGCTGGTCCAGCGGGCGATGCTGGTCGACAGCGGGCCCGAGGTGCTGGCCGAGGTGCTGCTCAGCGGGCTGCTGCGGGTCTGCGACGAGGAGAGCGGCGGCGGGCTCCCCGGCTACGTCTTCCTGGACGGGGTCCGCGAGGAACTGCTCGAACACCTCGGCGCCGGGAGCGCGATCCTCGTCCTCAAGCACTGCTCGGAGTACGTGGAGCGGCGCTACGGACGGACCGTACGCAACTTTCCCGCGCTCGCCGCGGCCGTCCTGGCCGGGTCGGTCGACCCCGGGGGCAGCGCGCCCGCCGGGCCGTCCGACGACTCCCGGCTGCGGATCTTCGCCCGGGTCTCGGCGCAGGTGCTGCGACGCTTCGGCCGGCCCGACCAGTTCGTCCAGCCGGGCGGCGCCGACGGCGCGGGACCGCGCGAGCTGTCCGGCCGGGCCCGCGACTGCCTCGACCGGTTCCGCTCGTACGGCACGGTCCGCGACCTCGACATGGGCGTCCAGCTGCTCAGCGCCGCCGTCCGGGGCGAGCGGCAGGTCTCTGAACGGGCCTATCTGTACGGAGAGTTGGCGCAGGCGCTGCTGCTGCGCTGGGAGCTGCGCCGCCTCGGCGAGGACCTGGGCGAGGCCCTGTCCGCCGTGGAGAACGCGCTGCCGCACGAGCGCCGGGCCCATCTGACCCTCGCCCGGATCCTGGAGGCGATGGCGGACGAGGCGGAGTCGGGCCGGGCGGGCGCGGACGAGGCGTGGTGGCTGAGGGCGCTGACGGGGGCGGCGCGGGAGCCCGGCTATGCCGGGCCGGCCGGGGTCGAGCCCGGAGAGGCCCTCTTCAGCGCGTCGGGGGGCGCTTCCAACTGGCTCCACGGCATACCCGGCCGGGCTCGCGCCGCCGAGGTGCGCACCACCCGCCAGGTCGCCGTCCACCTCCTCAACCGCGCCCACAGCAGCCTCGCGCTGATCGGCGGGATCCCCCCGGCCTCCGCCACCCAGCGCGCCGACTGGCGGGCCGCCTCGCTGGCCCGGGTCCGGGTGCTGCGGCGGCTCGCCGAGCTGGAGCCGAAGTGGGCGGGCGGCTGTCTGGACACCGCGGTCCAGGTGGCCGACGCGCTCCTGAAGGAGGACCGCACCGCCGACGTCCTGCTGCTGCGCGGCGCGCTGCTGCTCGCCCTCGCCCGCCACGCGGCGGCCGGGCCCGGCGAGGAGGCGCTGCTCACCGCCCGCGCGTACGCCGAGCGCGCCGCCAGGGACCTGTACGCCGGGTTCGAGACGCCCGCGCCGGGCGCGCTGAGCGACGACGAGGTCAGCCGGGCCTGGCTCGACGTCGCCGACGCCGTGGAGCTCTCCCGGGCCGAGACCGACGACTCCACCCGGCTTACCGTGCTGCAGGCCCTCGACCAGGCCCGCCGCTACGCGGGACCCGACCGCGAGGCCCAGGCCGTGTGCCTGCTGCGGATGGCGAAGGTGCTGCGCGAGCGGTACGAGTCGACCCGCAGCCGCACCCACCTCGACTCGGCGGTGGTGGCATGGTCGGAGGCCCTGGAGCTGATGGGTCCCGACGACCCGCGCCGGGCCGCCGCCTTCACCGAGCTCGGCGACGCGCTCACCGCGCGGGCCCGGGCCAAGGAGTCCGTCGACGACGCCCGGGGCGCGGTGCGCGCGCTGCGCCGGGCGCTCGACGAGACCTCCGAGTCCGACCCCGAACTCGCCCGCCGGCGCTATCTGCTGGGCGCCGCGCACGTACGGCGCTTCCACGCCGAGGAGGTCCTCTCCGATCTGCACGAGGCCCACTGGATACTCGGCGCGGCCGCCCGGGCCACCGACCGCAGCACGGTCCTCGCCCGGATCTGGCTGCTGCGCGCCGAGGTGCTGCGGCTGCTTTCGGAGCGCACCGGCTCGCCGTCCCGGCTCGGCGAGGCGGCCGACCACGCGCTGCGGGCCGCGGAGGAGAGCAGGGCGGCCGGGGAGCCGCTGACGGAGGCCGGGGCGCGCCAGCTGAGGGCGCTGCTGCTCGAACGGACGGCGGGCCCGGCACGGGCACGGGAGGAGCACCTTGAGGTACTGCGTATCCTTTCGGCCGCGGCGGCGGCGGGACAGCCGGACGCCGAGGCGGAGGCCCTGAGCCGGGCGGAGACCGACCGGCTCGACGGCGAGCTGGGAGCGTCGTGACGGCGACCGTGACCGACGGGGGGAGGGCGCTGCCGGACTCCGCGGCATTACCGGACCTGCGCCCCCTGACGGCCCGTTCCCCGCAGGAATGCGCCCACCCCGTACTGGCCGCGGTGCTCGCGGACCTGTGTCACCGGCCCGCGGCCGACGGGCGCGCCGGGGCGTACTTCAGCGACGCGCCCGCGGCGGCGCCGACGGATGCGGCGGGGGCGTACTTCGCGGACACACCGTCGGCCCGTCCCGGCGACGCGAGCCACGAGGACGTGCCGTGACCACCGCCGAGGAGCCCCGCTGGCCGCACCGCGAACTCGCCCCGGACGCCGTGCGGCCCGTACCGCTGCGGCAGTTCGTCCTGAAGGTGCACAGCCGGTGCAACCTCGCCTGCGACTACTGCTACATCTACCGCGGCCAGGACGCGAGCTGGCGCGATCGCCCGGCCCGGGTCCCGGAGGCGACCGTGCGCCGCACCGCCCGGCGCATCGCCGAGCACGCCGCCGCCCACCGGCTCACCGCGCTCCGCATCGACCTGCACGGCGGCGAGCCGCTCCTTGGCGGGGCCGGTCCCGTCGTGGCGTACGCGGCCGAGGTGCGGCGCGCGGTGCGCGAGGCGGTCCGGGGCGTGGTGCCCGGCGGCTGCGAGGTCACCGCGACCGTGCAGACCAACGGCACCCTGTTGACCCCGCGCACCCTCGACCGGCTCGCCGCCGCCCGCGTCCGCGTCGGGCTCAGCCTGGACGGGGGCGCTGCCCGGCTCAACACCCGCCGCACCGACCGCCGGGGCCGCTCCTCCTGGCCCGCCGTCGCCGCGGCCGCGCGGCTGCTCGCCCGGCGCCCCGCCGCGTACGCGGGCATCCTGTGCACGGTCGACCTCGCCGCCGACCCCGAGGACGTCTACCGCTCGCTGCTCGCGCTCGGCCCGCCCGGCATCGACCTGCTCCTGCCGCACGGCAGCTGGGCCGCGCCGCCGCCCGGGATCGCCCCGGCCCCGGTGCCGGGGCGGCGCGCGCGCCCCACCCCGTACGGGGACTGGCTGGTGCGGGTCTTCGACCTGTGGTGGGACGCCGACCGGATGTGGACCGGGGTGCGGCTCTTCCAGGAGATCGTGGCGCTGCTCCTCGGCGTGCCGAGCTCGGTCGAGTCCGTGGGGCTCTCCCCGATGGTGGCCGTCGTGGTGGACACGGACGGCGCGATCGAGCAGACGGGCGCGCTGCGCTCGGCGTACGAGGGCGCCTCCGCGACCGGGCTCGACGTCTTCCGCCACTCCTTCGACCGGGCCCTGCGCCATCCCGGCGTGGCCGCCCGCCAGTTGGGGGCGGCGGGCCTGTCGCGGGACTGCGTGGAGTGCCCGGTGCGGGAGGTGTGCGGGGGCGGCAACTACGCGCACCGTTACGCTCCGTACAGCGGATTCCTCCACCCCAGCGTGTACTGCGCCGACCTGGAGCGGCTCATCCGCCACATCGCGGCCCGGCTGGCGGACGCCGACGGGCTGCCGCGGGGCCGCCCGTGACACCCAACTCCTCTTCACTGCCAGTCTTGTTTGTGACGCACAATGGAAAGCCGTGCGCACATCCAGCAGCTTCCGGCCCGAGCCGAGGGAGTCCGCCGCATGTCCGACCACGAGGGCGCCGTGGAGCCCACGCTGCCCGAGTCCGCTGAGGAGTCCCCCCGCGTCACCGTGCTCTTCGCCGGGCAGAGCCAGGCCTGGGCCGACTGGATCGGGCAGCAGCTGGAGCGGGCGGGCCACCCCGCCGTCCTCATAAGGTGGGACCCGCTGCACCTCAAGCCCGCCGACTCGGCGCTCGCCGATCTGCTGGAGCCGCCCGGGCACATCCTGGTGGTCCTGGACGACTGGTATCTGCGCTTCGACTCGGAGAAGTACCAGGGCTGGGCCCGGCTGCTGCGCGACACGCTGCCGCAGCACCGCGACCGCGTCGCCGCCGTCAGCGTCACCGCCAAACCGCTGCCGCCCGCCGCGGCCACCCTGCGCCCCGTCGGGCTGCGCGGGGTCGGCCCCGACGAGGCGCGCCGCCGGGTCCTGGAGTGCGCCGGGTCGCAGGGGCGCCCCGGCGGGGTCGTCCTGGAACGCCCCATCCGCTTTCCCGACGACCGCCCCGGGATCTGGAACGCACCACGCCGCAACCGCCAGTTCACCGGCCGCGAGGACGCCTTCGAGCGGGTCCACGACATCCTGGCCGCCTCCGGCGAGGAGGGCGGCCGGGTGGTGGTGCACGGTCTGAGCGGCGTCGGCAAGACGCAGGCCGCGATGGAGTACGTGCACCGGTTCGCGGGCGAGTACGACATCGTCTGGTGGGTCGGCGCCTCCGCCAAGGCCGGCGCCCGCGAGGGGTTCGCGGCGCTCGCCCCGGCTCTGGGCCTCCCCCAGGGCAGCCGGCTGGGCGAGGTCATCACGGCCGTGCGCGGCGCCCTGGAGACGACCGGCCGGCGCTGGCTGGTCGTCTTCGACGGCGCGGAGAGCCCGGAGACGGTGGGCGAGCTGATCCCGGAGGGCCCCGGGCACGTCCTGGTCACCGCCAACTCGCCCGAGTGGCCCGGCCTGAGTGCCCAGCTGGTCCAGCTGCCGCCGTTCGACCGCGAGGAGAGCGTCGCCTTCGCCCGGCGCCGCGCCGAGCGGCTCGGCGAGCACGATGCGGACCGGCTCGCCGAGGCCGTCCAGGACCTGCCGCTGCTGCTCGACCAGACCGCCACCTGGATCGCCAACAACCCGGCCGCCTCCGTCGCCGACTATGTGCGGAGCATCAGCCAGGGCGACCCGCACACCGTCTCCACCATGCCGTCCCGCGAGTACCCGGCGAGCTTCCAGGCCGCCTGGTCCAAGACGCTCAACAGCCTGCACGAGACCTCCGCCGAGGCCTGGGAGCTGCTGAAGCTCCTCGCCCACTTCTCGCCGGACGCCGTGCCGCTGCGACTCCTCCAGAACGCCCGGGTCAGCGATCTGCCGCCGCACCTCACCGCCCTGGTCACCGACCCCAGCAGCTGGAACTCGGCGCTGCGCACGCTCTCCCGGGTGACCTCGACACCGCTGGAGTACGACGACCCCGGCCGGCTCGGCACCCGTACCGTCGGCTCCCTGCGCATCCACCGGCTGCTGCACCGCTTCGTGCGCGCCAGCCTGCCCGAGCAGGAGCACGAGCGGGCCACCGCCACCGCCTGCCGGGTGCTGGTCGCCGCCGATCCGCGCGACCCGTCGGGTTCGCACAACTGGCCGCGCTACGCCGAGCTCATCCCGCACCTGGAGCCGTCCGGCGCGCTCACCTCCACCGACCCGGACGTGCGCCGCCTCGTCCTCAACTGCATCGAGTACCTGCGGGTGCGCGGAGAGTTCCGCGAGGGGCGCCGGCTCAGCGGCCTCGCCGTGGAGTCCTGGCGGCCCCTGTCGGGCCCCACCGACGGCCTCGTCCTGGTCGCCACCCACCAACTCGCCCACAACCTGCGCCAGTTGGGCGAGTACGGACGCGCCGAGGAGCTGGGCCGCGGCACCCTGCGCCGGCTGATGGCCGAGGGCCGCGGCGGCATCGAGGTGGTCCGCGCCAAGAACGGCCTGGGCGGCACGCTGATGGTGCTCGGCAAGTACGCCGAGGCGCGCGTCCTGTTCGAGGAGGCGGCGGGGGAGACCGCGGCCCTGCTCGGGGACTGGAAGGTGCCCCGGCTCCTCGCGATCCGCCACAACCTGGCGGTCACCCTGGCGCTCCAGGGCCACTACGCCAAGTCGCTCTCGCGCCACGAGGAGGTCCTGGAGGAGTGCATCTCCGTCCTGGGCGGCAAGGACCACCTCACCCTCCAGTGCGGCTCCTTCACCGCCCAGATGCTCCGGCTGATGGGGCGGTACGGGGAGGCGCTGACCATCCAGGAGTACAACCACCGCCTGCACCGGCAGGTGCTGGGCGCCGACCATCCGCAGACCCTGATGGCCCAGCACAACCTGGCGCTGTGCCTGCGCCGCGACGGCGAGCCCGAGCGGGCCAGGGGGCTGCTGCACGAGGCCCGCGAGGCGATGCTGCAGCGCACCGAGGCGACCGCGTACACCTGCGACTACGCCATGCTGCTCCGGGAGCTGGGCCGCCACGAGGAGGCGCACGAGCTGGCTTCCGAGGCGGCCGCCGGATACGAGGAGCTGCTCGGCGCGGAACACCCGTACACGATCGGCGCGTACGACAACGTGGCCCTGGTGCTGCGTGAGACGGGCGAGCACCGCGCCGCCCGCGACCTCTCCGAGCGCAACCTCAGGGCCTTCACCCGGGTCCTCGGCCACGTCCACCCCTGGACGCTGGGGAGTGCCATGAACACCGCCTCGGCCCGGGCGGCCGACGGCGATCTGCCGGGCGCGGCCGAGCTCGGCCGCTCCGCGCTGGTGCGGGCGGTCACCTCGGTCGGCCAGACACACGTCCTCTCGGTCAACCTCCAGGCGGGCCTGGCCCAGGACCTGCGGGCACTCGGCCGCCGGGCCCAGGCCGCCGAGCTGCTCCGGGACGCGGTGACGACCCTGACCATCGCCCTCGGCGAGAGCCACCGCCAGACCGCGTACATGAGGAGCGGGGCGCGGCCGTTCTGGGACTTCGAGCCGATGCCGGTGTGAGGCGACTGTGAGCAAAGCCACGTACGGCTGGATTTGACACTTCTCTGATGTTCTTCTGACGTTCCCCTGTCCTGGATCTGACAACTCCTGGACATGGACGCAGGGTTCCGTTGGTCCCCGGACGCAGTCGTACACAATCCTGAACCGGTGCGCCTTGAAGGCGTAACGGACCCCGAAGATCCTCTTTACGGCGGCACAGTCATGCCCAACAAGGGGGGAAGCTCATGGCACAGGGCGATATCGCGAACTCCACTCGCGTCCTGCGTGATGTATCGACGCGGGACGGGTGGCTGCGCCCTGCGACCAGCCGACTTCCCTCACTCACCGGATTGCGTTTCCCGGCCGCACTCCTCGTCTTCCTCAACCACACCGGTCTGCCATTTCCCGGTATGCGGCTGATGAAGGACAACGGCGACGCGATGGACTGGTTCAGCGTCACCCGGAACGCCGGCGCGCTCGGTGTCACCTTCTTCTTCGTCCTCAGCGGTTTCGTACTGAGCTGGTCCGCGCGCGAGAACGACACCCACCGCGCCTTCTGGCGGCGCCGATTCGCCAAGATCTACCCGAATTACGTGATCAGCTGGGGCCTGGCGATGATTCTCTTCGCCTCGGCCTACACCCCGACGCGCACCGCGGTCCTCAACCTGCTGATGCTGCACACCTGGGTACCCACCTGGGACATCTTCTCCAGCGTCAACACGCCCAGCTGGTCGCTCGGCTGCGAGGCCCTCTTCTACGCGTGCTTCCCGTTCCTGGACGCGCTCTTCCGTCGAGTCCGGCCGGAGCGGCTGAAGTACTGGGTCTCCGCGCTCGTCGCCGGTGTGATCGCGACACCGCTGATCACCTATGCCGTCTTCCCCGACAAGCCGTATTTCCCGGGGGGCGCGGAGACCGGCGCCCACGCGACCGTGACGCAGTACTGGTTCGCCTACTACTTCCCGCCGGTACGGGTGCTCGACTTCGCCCTCGGGATGCTGGTGGCGCACGCGGTCATGAACGGCCGCTGGCGGAACATCGGCCTCCTGTGGTCGGGACTCCTGCTCGGCGGGAGCTATGTGCTCTGCTCCCATGTGCCGTTCCTGTATTCGCAGCGCGCCGTGACCATCATTCCGATCGTCTTCCTCATCGCGGCCGCCGCGACCGCCGATGCGGAGAGCAGGTTCACCATTTTCCGCAATCGAACGATGGTCTGGCTGGGCGAAATATCCTTCGCCTTCTACCTGTTGCACTACATCGTTCTCGCCTACGGGCGTAAGTGGCTCGGCCACGACTTCTATTCGACGGGCGAGACGGTGGGTCTGCTCGTCGTCTTCTTCCTGATCAGTGTGATGGGTTCGTGGTTGCTTTACGTCCTCGTGGAGCGGCCCATCACCCGCGGCTGGTCGAAGCCCCGGCGCCCCCGGGCCGTGCTCGGCTGATCGCCCGACCCACCTGAATTCGAGTGCAGTTCAAGATTCGACTGTGAGGATCCCCCCATGAAGACCATCGCTCTCATCACAGGCGCAAACAAGGGAATCGGATTCGAGATCGCCCGTCAGCTCGGTGAGCTGGGTATCACCGCGATCGTCGGCGCGCGCGACGAGGAGCTGGGCAAGGCCGCCGCCGACAAGATAGGCCAGCCCTTCGTGCAGATCGACGTCACCGACCCGGTCAGCATCAAGAAGGCCGCCACCTATATCGACCTCGCTTACGGCAAGCTCGACATCCTGGTCAACAACGCCGGCATCACGGTCTCGCACGAGGACGGCCGACCCAGCACCACCTCGCTGGAGGCCATGCGCTCGCTCTACGAGACCAATGTGTTCGGCGTGGTCGCGGTGACCAACGCGTTCCTGCCACTGCTGCGCAAGTCGCCGGCGGGCCGGATCGTCAACCAGTCCAGCGAGATGGGCTCGCTCACCAACGTGCTGAACCAGGACCACCCGATCTGGCACGTGAACAACCTGCCGTACAACTCCTCCAAGACCGCGCTCAACATGGTCACGGTGTCCTACGCCAAGGAGCTGTGGGACACCCCGATCAAGGTCAACGCGGTCGACCCGGGCTGGTGCCGCACCGACATCACCGGGGGCGAAGGCTACAAGTCGGCCGAGCAGGGCGCGGCGATCGCCGTGAAGCTCGCCACCCTGGACGCGGACGGCCCCACCGCCACGTTCGTACAGGACCAGGGCACACTGCCCTGGTAGCGATATTTCTTACCCTCAACGCCCGTTCTGCTGAAGGAAGATGAAGGAAGCCATGTCCACTCCCCGGATGAACAACCCGGCGCAGGTGCTGCCCGACTCCATGACGGCCATCCTCGGCCTGATCAAGTCGATCCGTAAGGCCGGTGTCGAGGACGCCACCCTCGAACTGGTCCACCTGCGCGTCAGCCAGATCAACGGCTGCGGCCCGTGCCTGGACGCGTCGGCCAAGGCCGCGCAGAAGGCGGGCGTCTCCGAGGAGCGCATCTTCTCGGTGGGCGCCTGGCGCGAGACGCCGTTCTACAGCGACGCCGAGCGCGCGGCGCTGGCGCTCGCCGAGCACGTCACCCGGCTCGCGGACCGCGAGGACGCCGTGCCGGACGCCGTGTGGAACGAGGCCGCCGAGCACTACGACGAGCAGCAGCTGGCCGCCCTGGTCCTCCAGATCGGCGTGGTCAACCTGTTCAACCGCCTCAACGCCTCCACCAAGCAGCAGGCGGGCCAGGCCTGGTAGCCGCGTCGCACACCGCCGGGGACCCGGGTCCCCGGCGGTGTGCGACAGTTGGCCGGCCGGTGGGACCGGCGAACGAGCCCACCAGCGGCTGACGTTGTCACATTTGCCGGGGTCGGTTCGTCAGAGGATTGACGGAACGCGAACCAAAAGGATGTGACCGATGGACGAGCGCGAGTGGCTGGCGCAGCGGTTCGAGGAGAACCGGAGTCATCTGCGGGCGGTGGCCTATCGGATGCTCGGCTCCGTGAGCGAGGCGGACGACGCCGTCCAGGAGGCCTGGATCCGGCTGAGCCGGTCCCACAGCGACGACATCGAGAACCTGGTGGGCTGGCTGACGTCCATCGTCGGCCGGGTCTGCCTCGACATGCTGCGCTCGCGCCGGGCCCGGCGCGAGGACCCGCTGGACGCCCAGGTGACCGAACCCGCCCTCGGCCCGGACGACGCCGGCGACCCCGAGCACCAGGCGCTCCTCGCCGACTCGGTGGGCTTGGCGCTGCTCGTGGTCCTGGAGACGCTGGAGCCCGCCGAACGGCTCGCGTTCGTCCTGCACGACATGTTCGCCGTCCCCTTCGACGAGATCGCCCCCATCGTCGACCGGACCCCGACCGCGGCCCGCCAGCTCGCCAGCCGGGCCCGCCGCCGCGTCCAGGGCGCCGAGCCGGTGCCGGACCCCGATCTCACCCGGCAGCGCCTGGTCGTCGACGCCTTCCTGGCCGCGGCCCGGGGTGGCGACTTCGAGGCGCTGGTCGCGGTCCTCGACCCCGACGTGGTGGCGCGCACCGACGTGAACGCCGAGGGCCCGGGCAGGCTGTCGGTGATCCGCGGCGCGGCGGCCGTGGCCAAGCAGGCCCTCACCTTCGCCCAGTTCACCAAGGCGGCCCAGCCGGCGCTGGTCAACGGGGCACCGGGCGTCGTGGCGAACAGCGGCGGCCAGCAGTTCCGTGTGATGGCCTTCAAGTTCTCGGACGCCGTGATCGTCGAGATCGATGTGATCGCCGACCCCACGCGGCTGCGCGACATCGATCTGGCGGTGTTCCAGGACTGAGCCGCTCCGCTGGAGCTCATCGGCGTATACGCAGGTGGGAGGGCCCGGGACCGCGACCGCGGTGCCGGGCCCTCGTGCGTGAGGCCGCATCGTCGCAGGTCAGATGCCGTTCTAAAACTATTTTTCGTCCAGCGGTCACATTCGCCGTGCGGGATCCGTCATATCTGTGACGGACGAGTCCGGGCCGGTGAGCCGAGGGGGGCAGCGCCGGTGGAGCGTCCGTCGCCCTCGTTCGGGGGCGCCCGCTCGACAAGCCCCCGATGGAGAGCAGCCTTTGACACGTTCGTCCCGCGTCCGGAACAGAACTCTCGGGCGGCGTTCCGTACCGACCGCGGTTGTGTCCGGCAGCCACCCGGCATCGCCGGGGGCGCTCTCACCTACTCGATTCTGCATAGTTTAGGAGTCTCGTAATGGCTGCCGCCGACTCACTCGCGCGGTCGGGACCCGGGGCTGGTTTCAAGCCCGGTGCGATCCTGGCGTTTGTGTGCCTGGGCCAGTTCATGGTCTTCATCGACGTGTCGATCGTGAACCTCGCCCTGCCGTCCATCCAGGACGGCCTCGACATGTCCGATGTCAGTCTGAACTACATCGTCACCGCCTACTCGACCGTGCTCGGCGGCTTCCTGCTGCTCGGCGGACGGCTCGCCGACACCTTCGGTCGACGCAAGTTCCTGATGGGCGGATTCCTGGTCTTCGCCCTCGCCTCGCTCACCTCGGGTCTGGCGCAGAACGCCGCCATGCTGATCACCTCCCGCGGCTTCCAGGGCCTCGGCGCCTCGATGATCGCCCCCGCGGCGCTCTCGATCCTGACCAACACCTTCCCCGAGGGCCCGGAGCGCAACAAGGCCCTCGGTGTGTGGGGTTCGCTCGCCGGTATCGCCTCCATCCTCGGTGTGATCCTCGGCGGTGTCCTCGCCGACGGCCCCGGCTGGGAGTGGATCTTCTGGATCAACGTGCCGATCGGCATCGCGCTGGCCGTGCTCGCGCCGAAGATCGTCCCCGAGTCGAAGTCCGACGCCCCGCGCCAGCGCTTCGACTTCGCCGGCGCCGGGACCCTCACCGCCGGTCTGCTGCTCCTCATCTTCACGCTCGGTGAGGCCATCAACGTCGGCTGGGGCACCGCGCGTACGATCGGCAGCCTCATCGGCGTCGCCGTCCTGCTGATCGCCTTCCTCGTCATCGAGACCAAGGTCGAGGCGCCGATGATGCCGCTGCGCATCTTCCGCCTCAAGACGATGCGCGTCGCCAACATCTCCGCGATCCTCGTCTTCGGTACGTTCGGCGCGCTGTTCTTCTTCGCCAGCCTCTTCATGCAGCAGGCGTTCGGCTACTCCCCGATGAAGGCCGGCTTCGCCTATGTGCCGCTCGCCGTCTCGGTGGCCTTCGGCGCCGGTGCCGCCTCCGGCATCGTCTCCAAGGTGGCGGCCCGCCCGGTGCTCGCGGTCGGTCTGACCCTCACCACCAGCGGTCTGCTGCTCCTGTGGCGCGCCCCTGCCGACGGCTCGTACGTGGTCGACCTGCTCCCCGCGTTCATCCTGCTCGGCCTCGGCTGCGGCATGGTCTTCGTGACCCTGCAGATCGCCGCGTTCATCGGCATCTCGGACGAGGAGGCGGGCGTCGGCGCCGGTCTCATCAACACCAGCCAGGAGGCCGGTGGCGCCCTCGGCCTCGCCGTGATCGCGACCATCGCGTACAACGGCCTGGAGGACAAGCTCGCCAAGACCGGTGGCAACCCCGCCAAGATCCACGACATCCAGGCGACGGCCAACCACCACGCCTTCCTCGCCGCCGCGATCCTCTGCTTCGGCGCTCTCCTGGTCGCCCTGTTCTTCATGCCGAAGGGCGCGCAGTCGATGAGCTCGGCGCACGCGCACGGCGTCGGCGACGCGGAGGCCGCGGGCACGCCCGAGGCCGCCGGCGTCGAGAAGTGACCTCTGTGAACCGCCCGCTCGCCGCATAGGGCTGGGCAGGCCGTGGGGGGGGGGGGGGGGGGGGGGGGGGGGGGGAGGGGGGAAGGGGGGGGGGGGGGAGGGGGAGGAAACGAGAAGAGATGAATCTGG
>NZ_JBVIHM010000023.1:0-2117 GCF_055570295.1 Streptomyces sp. NPDC031265 | reverse complement strand
TCCCCCCCCCCCCCCCCCCCCCCCCCTCCTCTCCCCCCCCCCCCCTCCCCCCCCCCCCCCCCCCCCCCCCCCCCCCACCGGCCGTTGGACGGGGTCCGGGCCGTCGTGGCCGCGGCCCCCTGGGAACGCCTGGAAGGACGTATCCGCATGTCACTGCCCCGAGGGCGGACGAGCGCTCCGGAGGTCTCCGCCTCGGTGGAGGCGTTCCTCACCGAACCGCTCGTCGCCACGCTGACCACCCTGCGGCCCGACGGCTCGCCCCATGTGGCGCCCGTACGGTTCACCTGGGACGCGGCGTCGGGGCTCGCCCGGGTCATGACGGTCGCCACCTCGCGCAAGGCGCGCAACGTGCTGGCGAACCCGGGTGGCCGGGCCGTCCTGTGCCAGGTGGAGGGCTTCGCCTGGGTCACCCTGGAAGGCACCGCCACGGTGTCGGACGACCCGGCCCGGGTGGCCGAGGGCGTACGGCGCTATGCCAAGCGCTATTGGTCGGCGCCGCCGAATCCGCCGGGCCGGGTGGTTCTGGAGATCGCGGTCGACCGGGTGATGAACCTCAATACGTAATTCACCCCCAGTACCACCGCAGGACTTAATCGGCGCGGCACCAACGGATGCATGGGCATTCGGCGGTGCCGCGCCTTTTGTATTCCCTGCACCCGACTCCCGTACCGGATGGATGACTTGAGTCGTACTCAGGCGCCCGCTGCCACGATCGGTCATATCGGCTGATCCATGTCATCCATCTGCACGAGGAGTGCGAATATGACCCAGGGCGCAATTGTTGTCGGGGCGGGTCCGGTCGGACTCATGCTCGCCGGTGAACTCCGCCTTGCCGGTGTGGAGGTCGCCCTCTACGACAAGCTTCCGGCTCCCAGCGGGGAATCGCGCGGTCTCGGATTCACCGGCCGCACGGCCGAAGTCCTCGACCAGCGCGGCCTGTTGTCGAAGCTCGGTGACTTCCGCTGGGGCAAGCAGGGCCACTTCGGCGGCGTCCGCATCAACTTCGACGAGCTCGACGAGAGCCACTACGGCATCATGGGCCTGGCCCAGTCCCGCACCGAGGAGACCCTCGGCAAGTGGGTCGAGGAGCTCGGCGTCACCGTGCGCCGCGGATACGAGGTCACCGGCTACCGCGAGACCGAGGACGGCGTCGTCGTCGAGTACGAGGGCCCCGACGGTCGCGGCGAGGAGGAGGCCCAGTACCTCGTCGGCACCGACGGCGGCCGTTCCACCATCCGCCGCCTCGCCGGGATCGACTTCCCGGGCGAGCCCGCCACCCGCGGTATGTACCTGGCCGACGTGGTCGGCGCCGGACTGCGGATGCGCCCCATCGGCGAGCGCATCGAGGGCGGCGGCATGGTCCTCTCGGTCACCCTGGAGCCGGGCATCGACCGCATCGTCATCCACGAGCCGGGTGTACGCCCGCACCACGGCGAGGGTGAGCTGACGTTCTCCGAGGTCGCGGACGCCTGGGAGCGCATGACCGGTGAGGACATCCACGGCGCGAGCGCCCGCTGGATGTGCGCGCTGACCAACTACACCGGCCAGGCCACCGACTACCGCAAGGGCCGGGTCTTCCTCGCCGGCGACTCCGCCCACGACCACGCCCCGCTCGGCGCGCAGGGCGTCAGCGTCGGCCTCCAGGACGCCGTCAACCTCGGCTGGAAGCTGGCGGCCGCCATCAAGGGGCAGGCCCCCGACGGGCTCCTCGACACCTACCACTCCGAACGGCACCCGATCGGTGAGCAGCTGCTGCGCAACACGCTCGCCCAGTCGCTGATCTACCTCAGCGGCGAGGAGATGGAGCCGCTGCGCGCCGTACTGCGCGAGCTCGTGCAGATCCCGGACGCCGCCCGCCACCTCGCGGGCCTGGTCAGCGGTCTCGACGTACGGTACGACGTCGACACCGACGGGAGCGGCCACCCGCTGCTCGGACTGCGCCTGGCCCCGGGCCGCGAGGTCACGCTCGCCGACGGCGGGCAAAAGCGGGTCGCCGAGCTGCTGCACTCCGCGCGCGGTGTCCTGATCACCACCGGCGACTCGCGCGAGGCGGCCGAGCTCGCCGAGGGCTGGGCGGACCGCGTCGACGTGGTCACCGGCAGCTGGGTCCCCTCGGA
>NZ_JBVIHM010000022.1:10220-153206 GCF_055570295.1 Streptomyces sp. NPDC031265 | reverse complement strand
GCGTCGGCGAGCAGGCCATGGCCACCCTCAAGGGCTGGCCCCTGCTGCGGAAGCTCCGCTGCAGCACCAACCGCATCACCGACATCGTGAAGGCCGTCCTCCTCGTCCTTCACCACGCCGCAACCTGAGGTTGGAAAAGGCTCATGCACGTGGGCACACCAAATGACTCGTTGTCTCCCCCATGAATGCCCCCGCACCGGGTCCACGACCGCAGCACCTGCCACTCTAGTGAAGGGCACGAATTTCCGTGAAGGTTATTTGAGCCACCTGTGAAAGTGGTGATGAAAATGAGACGACCGTGGCCCGCACCGATGTTGGTGCGGGCCACGGCTCAACTGCGGCTCCCGGATGGGTCTTTGAGTACGTACGGCTACTCGGGATTGCCGTCCGTAATGTAATTCTGCAGGCCAGGCACAGTGAGCGTGCCGCCGAACTGGCCCGCCTGGTGGACCGTCGCGTTGGTGAAGAAGACGTACGGGATGTTCAGGGGCGGCGGGCTCTGCGGGCTGAACGTGATCGGTATGAGGCCGAAGAGGTTGCCCTTCAGCTCCTCCGTGTACATCGTCACCGTGCCGTTGCGGATCGTCGACTCGGAACCCGCGCGCGCCTTGACGTGGGCGGTGGTCGGCTTGCCGTTGACCTCCGGGCCGTACACCAGCTGGTGCAGGTTGTCGATGTCCACCGACTTCGCCGTGAACTTCAGGACCTTCTTGATCTTGCCGCTGCCCGTCTTGACCTCGACGATGCCCTCGTAGTTCAGGCCGCTCAACGTCAGCTTGGAGGTCTTGAGGATCCAGGGCTGGTCCGGCAGCAGCGGGACGTCCGCGGCCAGCTTGGCGTTGGCCAGGGCCTTCGGGTCCGCCGTGGGACACGGGAAGGGCTGCTTGGCGCCGTCGGGGACGTTGGTGTCCTTCTTGGCGTCCAGGCCCTTCGCGTTGTCCGCCAGGTCCTCGACCTTCTGGCCCGCCTGCTTGGCCGCGTCACGGATCGCGTCGGCCGTCTTGTCCACGGTCTTCGTCACCGGCTTGGTGGCCGGCTTGCTCGGCGTGGTCCTGGGCGTCGGGGCCTTGGTCGACGGCTTCGTCGTCGGTGTGGACGTCGCGGTCGAGGACGGCTTCGGGGTCACCGGTGCCGACGACTTGCTCGGGTTCACGCCCAGGATGTCGCCCAGCACGTCCCCCAGCCCCAACGGGTCC
This sequence comes from Streptomyces sp. NPDC031265, assembly GCF_055570295.1. Taxonomy (NCBI): domain Bacteria; kingdom Bacillati; phylum Actinomycetota; class Actinomycetes; order Kitasatosporales; family Streptomycetaceae; genus Streptomyces; species Streptomyces sp. NPDC031265. Next base: position 152,010 of record NZ_JBVIHM010000022.1, on the reverse strand, counting down.
AGCGGGTTCGTGGACTTGGTGGGCGCCGGTGCCGGAGGTGTCGTGGACGGCTTCGTCGTGGGCGCCTGCGTGGAGGTCTTCCCCGAGGAGCCGGACTGCTGCTTCGCCTTGTCCGCCGACGGAGTGGTCGCCGGGGTCGGCTCCTTGTCCTTCTCCGAGGAAGAGGACGACGGGCTCGGCGTCGGCGTCGTCGACTTGCTCGACGACGGGCTGGGCGAATTCGACGGGCTCGCCGACTCGCTCGGCTGGTCGGAGCGCGTCACACAAGGGCCCGGCGCGAACGGGATGTCCGTCTTGTCGTCCGCCATCGCGAGCTTGGGCGTGAGGCTCATCCCGACGAACATGGCCGTCGGCATGGCGGCCAGCGCCATCGCCTTGCCCGCGGGCATGTGCAGCTTCGTCAGCAGCGACTTCCTCGGGGCCGCGTGGCGCGGCCCGCCTCTCTCACGGGAGTCGCCGCCTCCGGTCGAGTTCAGCTGCGTCTCGTCACCCCGCACTGTTCCTCCCGCCATTGGCGTCGACTGTCGTTTCGGTGATGGCGGTTCCGTGCCCCTCCTCGCGCGGGCCGGGGACGCTTCCCTCTTCCGGGAGTGCGTCCGGCTCATCGCCCGAGGGCTCGGCGGCCTCGCCGCGGAGATCACGCCGTCTGGGCTTTGCGGGCACCCACGCAACTGCGAGCGCCCCGCCGAACAGAGCAAGCAGGAAGCCGATGACGAAGCCGCCGAAGTTCGCGACGGGCAGGGAGATCAGCGCCAGCAGGATGGCCGCGATACCGGCGAACACCCGGACAATGTGGTGGAACCACATCGTCACGCCCAGCGTCACCAGAAGTACGCCGATGATCAGCGAACCCGCCCCGGCCGTGGTCGACATGGCCAGCGTGATGTTGCCCAGGTGCATGTTGGCGTACGGGAAGTACATGATGGGCACGCCGCCCGCGATGGTGAACAGCCCCGCCCAGAACGGCCGGCTGCCCCGCCAGGCCCGGTAACGAAGCCGCCAGTAGGTGAACCCTCGGGAACCTGTGGTCTCGGCGCTCATGGAAAACAGCTCCCTGGTACCGCTGTTGCTGTAAGAAGAAAGAGTGTCCCGGCAGCCGAGAGAGCCATGCTCCGTCGGCCACCGGGTGAGGTGCCTGCTAGTGCTTCAACTCGCACTCGTTGGCGCCACCGGACAGCCGCAGCTTGAGGCCGTTGAGCTTGAAGCTGGCCGCTGTGGTTGCCCACGCGCGCTGCTGCACCTTGTCCAGAACGACCTCGTCAGCGCGCTGCGCGAAGCCGTACTGGCTGGGGCTCTCCCCCGGTGTGCCCGCCTTGCCAGGCTGGATCTGGACCCTGTTCTTGCCGTCAGGGTCGCTCTTGCCCTCGCCCGCCGCGACACCGATGTCGATGTTCTTGAACGTCGCGTCGGTGTCGAGCTGGGTCACATCAAGGTAGATGTTGTCCGCTACGACGGGCTTGCCCGCCTCCGTGCCCGCCTCGATCTTCATCGTGACGGCCTTGCCGATGCCCGGGATGTCGAACGGGAGCGGCGTCACGACGGACTGGCACATGTTGGTGATCTCGGCGTGGTTGAAGCCGGACACGACCACTGGGTGGTTCTTGCCCGCGCCGCTGTCGATCGACCCGTACTGAAGCATGTTGTGGCCGACGAGCTGATCCGCCGTGACCTTGAAGTCAACACCCGAAACACTGAACGACGCCGCGAGCGCACCCTGGGCGAGCCCGATGCCTATCGCCGCCGTGGCAGCCACGCTGGGCACCATGACCAGCGCGAACCGCTTCCATCTGGTCCCGCCACGAACTTGGGACTCCATGACTTTCCTCCTTCTCGGACGTACATCTCCGGGACGGACCCTCGCAGGCTGTCCAGGGATGGGAGAAGTGCTACGTCCTCGGGAAGGAGCGCCCGACCCGGAGGCGCGTACCGCGTCCGAATCACCGGCGATCACCCCCGAGCGACAACCACTGGTCGCGCCTGACGCGTATCACGCACAACCTGCTGGACAGGCCCCGCCGATGAGCGGAGACCCCCCTGTCCACGGTCGACGGCAGGGCCGTCGGCCGGCCCGGTGGGGACCCAGGAACGCCCAGCCCCGAGTGGCTGTCGGGCTGGTGCGTTATTGGACCGAGCGTGGCCGATCGTGGTCCATTCGGAGGAGGGGCGCAAGGGGGTTCGTTACTTGCCAGTAACGGAGGGATAACCGTGGCGCGACAGCCCGGCATCGGGCCGCCACCCTTCGTACCCCCAAGTCACCAGACAGAAGGGGAAATAGACGTCTCAATACGGACGTAAGAAGCAGTTCAATTTACTGCCAGTAACAGCGACCGCGTTTACCAAGTTTTGGCAAAGCGCGGCCGCCGCCTGTCTCCGTGTCGCCAAATCGTCAGCGGTGCACACGCACGCGATGACAGCTCAGCGCCCCTGGAGCGGCCCGGAGGCGGGGCCCCCGGTTCAGTAAAGAACTCGCGCCAGCGCGCTCCGCGCCTTGGTCACCCGCGGGTCGTCGGAACCGACCACTTCGAAGAGTTCGAGCAGTCGCATCCGCGCCGCGTTGCGGTCCTCGCCCGAGGTGACCCGGGCGGCCTCGACGAGCCGGCCGAAGGCGTCCTCGACGTGTCCGCCCACCAGGTCCAGATCCGCCGCGGCGATCTGGGCGGTGACGTCCGCCGGCTTCTCCGCCGCGTCCTCGCGGACCTGCTGCGGGTCCATGTCCTGGACCCGGCGCAGCAGTTCGGCCTGGGCGAGGCCGAGCTTGGCCTCGGGGTGGCCGGGGTCGTCGGCGAGCACGTTCTTGTACGCCTGGACCGCGCCGGCCAGATCGCCGGAGTCCAGGGCCGTCACGGCCGCTTCGAGCAGGGCGTCGTAAGGACCGGCCGCGACCGCGGCGGGGGCCTGCGCGGAGTCCGCGTCCGCGTCCGCCTCGACGGCGATGCCGGTGAGGCCGAAGCGCTCCTCGGCGACCTGGATCAGCTGGTCGAGGGTCTCGCGGATCTGCGCCTCGGGGGCCGCGCCCTGGAAGAGGGGCAGCGCCTGCCCCGCGACCACCGCGAAGACCGCCGGGATCCCCTGGATCCCGAACTGCTGCATCAGCATCTGGTTGGCGTCGACATCGATCTTGGCCAGAAGGAAGCGGCCGCTGTACTCGACGGCGAGGCGCTCCAGCAGCGGGCCGAGCTGCTTGCACGGCTCGCACCACTCGGCCCAGAAGTCGATGACGACCGGCACCTCGGCCGAACGCTGGAGGATGTCGCGCTCGAATCCGGCCTCGTCGACATTGATCACGAGGGCCGACGGCGGTACGGCCGCGCCCCCGCCCTGGCGGGCGGCCTCGACTCGGGCCTGCTCCGCCTTGGCCTTGGCCTCACCGGCCGCCTTCACCGCGGCGAGGTCGACGACGCCGCTCATGGACATGTTCCTAGGCTGCATGCGTACATCCTCCCCCTTCCGCGCGCGTGCGTGGTCAACCGGTGGCAGGATCCGGCGCCCCTGGGTCCCCACCCGGCGCCTGCGGCCCTGCGTGCGCAGCTGCGTCCGCTGCTGCGTCTGCTGTTGTTCTGTCACTGCTTCGTGGTCGTCGCTCAAAGACCGCTGGAGTCTTTCGCTACGAGTCGTAGCGTAACTGGAGTGGGTACGGGACGGCCTCGAACTCGCCGTGATCTCTCCCACAGCGCTTTCCTTACTGGCCGGTATGGTCGTACGTCATGTGTTCCGATTCCAGCCCCGGCAGAACCGCGCGCCCCGGCCGCCCCCGCAGCCTTGAGGCGGACGCGGCGATCCTGCTGGCGACCCGGCAGGCGCTGGTCGAGCTGGGCTGGTCGAAGCTGACGATGGGGGACGTGGCGACCCGCGCGGGCGTCGCCAAGACGACGCTGTACCGGCGCTGGGCGGGCAAGAACGAGCTGGTCGTGGACGCGGTGGCGGTCCTCTTCGACGAGCTCGAACTCCCCGACCTCGGCAGCCTCGCGGCGGACGTGGAGGGCGTGGTGCTCCAGTTCGCGTCCATCCTGGAGCGCCCCGAGACCAAGACGGCCCTGATGGCCGTGGTCGCCGAATCCACCCGCGACGACGCCCTGCGCGGCCGGATCCGCTCGGCGATCGTGGACCGCCAGAAACGGCTCGTACTGATCGGCCGCGAGCGGGCGCAGGTGCGGGGGGAACTCCCGTACGAGGCCGACGCGGCGGCCTCCGCGCGCCACGCCGACCTCATCTTCGATGTGGTGGCGGGGGCGGTGGTGCATCGGGCGCTGGTGAGCGCGGAGCCGGTGGATCAGGAGTGGGCGCGGGAGTTCACGCTCCTGATCTGCACGGGCTTGCAGGCGACCGCCTGATTCCCCCCTCAGGGGCTACGCCCCCGAACCCCTGTTTCCTCCCACCCACCCGCCCTTGACGTCCCGTTCGCCCGCGGGCCGGTGGGGGCCGGTCGCGCAGTTCCCCGCGCCCCTTCTCGGCCCGGTGTTCGCCTGCGGACCGCGGTGGGTTGCTCGCGCAGTTCCCCGCGCCCCTGAAAGCCCCCTTCGGGGCGCCCCCAGGATTGCCGCGCAGCGGCATCCGAGGGGCGCGGGGAACTGCGCGCCCAGCCACAGACTGCCTGCGGACGAACGGGGTCCGGGGCGCAGCCCCAGCCGGGGTACCGGGGGCGAAGCCTCCTTAGCGGGGTGCAGGGGCCGCAGGCCCCGCGACGGGGGCCGGGGGCGAAGCCTCCTTGGCGGGGTGCAGGGGCCGCAGGCCCCGCAAACGGGGGCCGGGGGCGCAGCCCCCGGGAAACCCGCCTCAACCACCCACCCACCCCCGGAGGGTTAAGGGAAGGGGCGGGGAGGGGCCAGATCACACCGCGTAACGGGTCGCGCCACCCACCCCCACCCAAGACTCCACCCACTCCGACGTCCGCTTCAGCCCCTCCCCCAGGGACACCTCCGGCTCCCACCCCGCCCACTCCCGCGCCCGCGAGTTGTCGGACAGCAGGCGTTCGACCTCGCTGCCCGAGGGCCGCAGACGCGCCGGGTCGACGACGATCCGCGCGTCCCGGCCGGACGCCGAGATCAGTGCCCGAGCCAGGTCCCCGACAGCGATCTCGCGGCCCGACCCCAGGTTCACCACCTCCCCCACCGCCCGGTCGCACGACGCCACCGCCAGGAACCCCCGCGCGGTGTCCGTCACGTACGTGAAGTCACGCGTCGGAGTGAGCGAGCCGAGCCGGATCTCCTTCGCCCCCGCATGGAGTTGGGACAGGATCGTCGGGATCACCGCCCGCGCGGACTGCCGGGGCCCGTACGTGTTGAACGGCCGCACCACCGTCACCGGCAGCTCGAACGCGTGCCAGTGCGACAGCGCCATCATGTCCGCGCCTATCTTCGACGCGGAGTACGGCGACTGCGGCTGGAGCGGATGGTTCTCCGCGATCGGCACCGTCCGCGCCGTCCCGTACACCTCACTCGTCGAGGTGTGCACCAGCCGCCGCACCGAGTGCCGGCGGCAGGCCTCCGCGATGTTCTCCGTGCCGACCACATTGGTCTGGACGTACGCGCCCGGCGAGTCGTAGCTGTACGGGATGCCGATCAGCGCAGCGAGGTGGAAGACGGTGTCGCACCCGGCGACCGCGTCCGAGACCCGCCCGGCGTCGCGCACGTCGCCCGCGATCATCTCGACCGCCGGGTGGTCGAGCAGATGCGCGAGGTGGCCCTTCTCCGCGTACGGCTTGTAGTGCACCAACGCCCGCACCCGCGCGCCCTGTTCGACCAGCAGGTCCACCAGGGTCGAGCCGATGAAGCCCTCGGCCCCGGTGACCAGGACGGTCCGGTTGTTCCAGCTCATACCGCGTGCTCCTTCATGGAAGAAATCGTCGTGTGCGCGGCCAGTGCGAGGACCCTCGCCGCCAGCAGCTCCGCCGCCCGCGCATGGCACCCGGGATCCGCCGCCCCCGCCATCGCGGCGAGCCGCGCCGGGTCGGCGAGGAGCGGCTCGACGAGCTCGGCCAGCCGGTCGGCGGTGGTCTCGGCGTCCGGGAGCAGCAGCCCCGCCCCGGCGTCCGAGAGCACCCGCGCGTTGTGCGTCTGGTGGTCGCCGGGCGCGTGCGGATACGGGACGAGGACCGCCGGTACGCCCGTGCTGGCCAGTTCCGCGACCGTCGCCGAACCGGCCCGGCACACCACCAGATCGGCGGCCGCGTACGCGAGGTCCATCCGGTCGAGGTACGGCACGGCCCGCGCGCCCCACAGCCCGGTCAGCCGCCGCCGGGTCTCGTCGAGCGCCGCGGGACCGGTCTTGATCAGCAGGTGGACGTCGTCGCGCCCCTGCCAGCGCCCAGCCAGCCCGACCGCCGCCTCGGTGAGCCGGGCCGCGCCCAGGCTGCCGCCGTTGACGAGCACGAGCCGCGCCCCGGGCGGCACGTCCAGCGCCCGCCGGGCCTCGGCCCGCAGCGACGGCCGGTCGAGCCGGGCCAGCGCCGAGGAGATCGGCATCCCGGTGGTGATGGCGTCGGCGCCGCCCGCCAGATGCGCCCGGCTGCGGTCGAAGGCGACCGCGATGTTCCGGGTGAGCCGGGCCGCGAACTGGTTGGCCCGGCCCGGCACGGCGTTGGACTCGTGGATCAGGCTGGGCAGTCCGGCGAGTCTGGCGCCGACGATGACGGGCGCGCTGGGATAGCCGCCCATCCCCACGGCGACCTGCGCGCCCTGCGCCCGCAGGATCGCCCGGCACTGCGCGCCGGACTTCAGCAGTGCGGCGGGCAGCAGATAGCGGCGCGCGCCGAGCGCCGGGTCGAAGGGGATCATGTCGACGGTGTGCAGCCGGTATCCGGCGGCGGGGATGAGCTCGCCCTCCAGGCCCCGCTCCGTACCCACGAACGAGATCACCGCGTCCGGGACGGCCCGGCGCAGCGCCTCGGCGAGCGCGAGCCCGGGGTAGATGTGGCCGCCGGTGCCGCCCGCACCGATCACGACAGAGAGTGGTGTGCGCATGCCCCGAAGGTTCGCGGGGTGGCTTAAGAGGCTTCTAAGAGCGGCGTTTGGCAGTCTTTGCCCATGAGCAGCAGCGCACACACCCGGCCCCCGGCCCGCATCCTCGTCGTCGACGACGAGCCGGAGGTGCGGGCCGCCGTGGAGGACGGCCTCGCCGTCGAGGGGTACGAGGTGCGCGGCGCCGCCGACGGGCTCGCGGCGCTCGCCGGGATCGCCGGCTGGCAGCCGGACGCGGTGGTCCTCGATGTGATGATGCCGGTCCTGGACGGGCTGGCGGTCTGCCGCCAGCTGCGGGCGCTCGGCGACCGCACCCCCGTCCTCGTACTGACCGCACTCGACTCGGTGAGCGAACGCGTCGACGGCCTGGAGGCGGGCGCCGACGACTATCTCGTCAAGCCGTTCGCGCTGGACGAACTCATCGCGCGCGTACGGGCGTTGCTGCGCAGGGCCGCGCCCGAGGAGCCGGACCCGGAGCGGCTGGTCTTCGCGGACCTGGTCCTCGACCCCGCCACCAGGACCGGCCACCGCGCCGGACGCCCGTTGGAGTTCAGCCGCACCGAGTCCGCCCTGCTCGAACTGCTCATGCGCCACCCCGGCCAGGTCCTGCCGCGCGAGATGATCCTGGAACTCGTCTGGGGCCGCGACTTCGGCCCGGACTCCAACTCCCTCGCGGTGTACGTGGGTTATCTGCGCCGCAAGCTGGAGGCGGGCGGCGAGCCCCGGCTCGTCCACACCGTCCACGGCGTCGGCTACCGGCTGGACACCGCGTGAGCGCCCGCCGCCGACTCGGCGCACGGTGGCGGCGTCGGCGTCCACTGCGCACTCGGCTCGCCGTGGCCGCCTCGGCGGCGGTGGCGCTGGTCGCGCTCGGCGTCTGCACGGCCGCGTTCTTCGTGATCCGCTACGAGCTGTTCCACCAGCTCGACCTGAACCTCACCCAGTCCGCGACCCTGGCCGCCCAGCAGAACCGGGGAACCGGCCCCGGCGTGATCAACGGCGAGTGCCGCTTCCTCTCCGCCCCGGCCTGCTCGCAGATCGTCCCGAAGGACCCGGCGAAGGACCCCGCCAAGCCGTATCTGCTGCCGGTCCCGCCCCAGGCCCGCCAGGTCGCGGCCGGGCAGCGCCGCCCGTACTTCACCAACCTCCGGATCTCCGGCCACCCGGCCCGCATGCTCACCACCACGCTGCCGCACGGCGAGGCGCTCCAGGTCGCCCTGCGCGCCGACACGGTGGAGAAGGGCGTACAGCAGGCGGCCCGGCTGCTCACCGGGGTCGGTGCGGCCGGGGTGCTGCTCGCCGCCGCGCTCGGCTACTGGGTCTCGCGCACCGGCCTCGCCCCGGTCGCCCGGCTCACGGCGACCGCCGAGCGCATCTCGGCCACCCGCGACCCCAGCCATCGCATCGAGCTGCCGCCGGGCCCGTTGGGCAAGGAGGACGAGGTGACCCGGCTCGCGGCGTCCTTCAACACCATGCTGGGCGAGCTGGAGCAGTCGGTGACCGCCCAGCGCAGGCTGGTCGCGGACGCCTCCCACGAGCTGCGCACCCCGCTCACCGCACTGCGTACCAACGCCGAACTCCTGGCCCGCGCCGACCGCCTGACGGAGGCTCAGCGCACCAGGGCCTCAGCGGCCCTCGGCCGCCAGATCCGGGAGGTGACGGTGATGGTGAACGACCTGATCGACCTGGCCAGGGACGAGGAGCCGACCCCGCTCCTGGAGGAGGTCCGCCTCGCCCCGCTGGTGGCGCACACGGTGGACACGGCCCGCGCGCACTGGCCGTCCACCCCGTTCCGCCTCGACCTGGCGGACGCGTCCGCCATGCTCCCGGGCGTCCCGGCCCGGCTGGCCCGACTGCTGTCCAACCTCCTGGACAACGCGGCGAAGTTCAGCCCTCCGGGCGCGGAGATCGAAGTGACGCTCTCGGCCCGCGAGTTGACGGTACGGGACCACGGCCCCGGCATCGCGGAGGAAGACCTCCCGTACGTCTTCGACCGCTTCTACCGCGCCGACCGGGCCCGAGCCCTCCCCGGCTCGGGCCTGGGCCTGGCGATGGCCCGCCAGATCGCGAGAGCGCATGGGGCAGAGCTGGCGGCGGGGAACGCGGCGGGAGGGGGCGCGGTGTTCCGGGTGACCTGGCAACCCTGATCGCTCCAAGCGCGCGGGGAACTGCGCGACAAGCCACAGTCCACCCGCACCCGAAACGACGGCCCGGTACCGCGCCTAGAACCCCGCAGGCTCCGTGTAGATGCCCCACTCATCACGCAGCACCCCACAGATCTCACCCAGCGTGGCCTCGGCCCGCACCGCGTCGAGCATCGGCGAGATCATGTTCGACCCATCCCGAGCGGCAGCGAGCATCGCGTCCAGAGCCGCACGCACGCGCGCCTCGTCCCGCCCGGCCTTACGCGCCGCGAGCACCCGCACCTGCTCCCGCTCCACCTCATGGCTGACCCGCAGGATCTCCAGGTCACCGGTGACAGACCCGTGGTGGACGTTCACGCCCACGACCCGCTTGTCACCCTTCTCCAGGGACCGCTGGTACTCGAACGCCGACTCGGCGATCTCGCCGGTGAACCAGCCGTCCTCGATGCCGCGCAGGATGCCGGAGGTGATCGGGCCGATCGGGTGCTTGCCGTCGGGGTGCGCCCGCGTCCCGCGCTCCTTGATCTGGTCGAAGATCTTCTCGGCCTCCGCCTCGATGCGGTCGGTGAGCTGCTCCACGTACCAGGCGCCGCCGAGCGGGTCGGCCACATTGGCCACACCCGTCTCCTCCATCAGCACCTGCTGGGTGCGCAGCGCGATCTCGGCCGCCTGCTCGCTGGGCAGGGCGAGCGTCTCGTCCAGGGCGTTGGTGTGCAGCGAGTTGGTGCCGCCGAGGATCGCGGAGAGCGCCTCCACGGCCGTGCGCACGACGTTGTTGTACGGCTGCTGGGCGGTCAGCGAGACACCGGCCGTCTGAGTGTGGAAGCGCAACCACTGCGCCTTGTCGGACTTCGCCCCGTACACCTCCTTCATCCAGCGGGCCCAGATCCGGCGCGCGGCGCGGAACTTGGCGATCTCCTCGAAGAAGTCGAGGTGCGCGTCGAAGAAGAAGGACAGGCCGGGCGCGAAGACGTCCACGTCCAGGCCGCGCGAGAGGCCCAGCTCCACGTACCCGAAGCCGTCGGCCAAGGTGTACGCCAGCTCCTGCGCGGCCGTCGCCCCGGCCTCGCGGATGTGGTAGCCGGAGACGGACAGCGGCTTGTAGGCGGGAATGCCGGCCGCGCAGTGCTCCATCAGGTCGCCGATGAGGCGCAGGTGCGGCTCGGGCTGGAAGAGCCACTCCTTCTGCGCGATGTACTCCTTGAAGATGTCGGTCTGGAGCGTGCCGTTGAGGATGCCCGGGTCGACGCCCTGCCGCTCGGCGGCGACCAGGTACATGCAGAACACCGGCACGGCGGGGCCGCTGATCGTCATCGACGTCGTGACGTCGCCGAGCGGGATGTCCTGGAACAGGACCTCCATGTCGGCGGCCGAGTCGATGGCGACACCGCAGTGGCCCACCTCGCCCAGCGCGCGCGGGTCGTCGGAGTCGCGGCCCATCAGGGTCGGCATGTCGAAGGCGACGGAGAGGCCGCCGCCGCCCGCCGCGAGGATCATCTTGTAGCGCTCGTTGGTCTGCTCGGCGTTGCCGAACCCGGCGAACTGGCGGATGGTCCAGGTCCGGCCCCGGTAGCCGGTCGCGTGGAGACCGCGGGTGTACGGGTACTCGCCGGGCCATCCGATCCGCTCGAAGCCCTCGTAGGTGTCGCCGGGGCGGGGCCCGTAGACCGGGTCCACCGGGTCCCCGGAGAGCGTGGTGAAGTCCGCGTCCCGCTTGCGGGCCTTGTCGTAACGGGCCTGCCAGCGTCGGCGGCCTTCCTCGATGGCGTCAGCGTCCATACCTCCGAATTTACTAGGACGTCCTAGTAAATGTCGATGGCTGGCCGCCCACGGTTCTCCGTGGGCGGTGGGTTACGCCTGGGCCGCGGCCGGCTCCGGGTCCGTGACCAGGGCCTCGACCTCGCGGGAGACCTTGCGCTCGACGAAGAAGGCGGCGGTGGGAATGGTGCCCGCGAGGAGCACCCAGAGCTGCTTGCCGACCGGCCACTTCGCCTTGGAGCCGAGATCGAAGGCGCAGACGAGGTACAGGACGTACAGCCAGCCGTGCGCGATGCCCACGATCTTGGTGAAGTCGGCCGCGCCGTCCATGTCCAGCAGATACTTGGCGATCACGCCGAGGGTGAGCAGGACGAGGAGGACACCGGTGACGTACGCCATGATCCGGTAGCGGGTCAACACGCTCTTTTTCATGCCTACGAGCGTAACGGCCCGCACAGGGCGATCTTGGCCGGGCCCCACCCCCCCAGGGGCGCGGGGAACTGCGCGCCCAGACCACGACGGCCCGCACCCGGCAGACGACGGCAGCGACCGAGCTCTATCCGCCCTCGAAATCACCCGCGGCCACCCGAAGCGGCCGCAGCAGTGCGAAGATCTCCCCGCACTCCTCCGCGTCGTAAGTGCCCAGCCCGAAGTCCATCTCCATAAGGTCCCGCGTCGCGTTCTCGACGACCTCGCGGCCCTTGTCCGTGATGGACGCCAGCGTGCCCCGCCCGTCATTGGGGTTGGGACGCTTGTCGACGAGTCCCGAGCGCACCAGGCGGTCCACGGTGTTCGTCACCGAGGTGGGGTGGACCATCAGCCGCTCGCCGATCTTGGACATCGGCAGCTCACCCGCCTTGGAGAAGGTGAGCAGCACCAGCGCCTCGTATCGCGCGAAGGTCAGCCCGTACGGCTTGACGACCGCGTCGACCTCGGCGAGCAGGATCTGGTGCGCGCGCATGATCGAGGTGATCGCCCCCATGGAGGGGACCGGCCCCCAGCGCTGCTGCCAGAGTTCGTCGGCGCGGGCGATGGGGTCGAACGGGAGGCTGAGCGGCTTCGGCACGCATTGACCTTACCGACTGGTCACATGCCGGTCAGCCCCGTCTCACACTTCGGCCCGCACAACCGCATCCACCCCGGCCCGTGGCGCTCCACTGCGGAGAGTGACCTATATGTCACGATTGTTCGCGTCCTGTGTACACCCTGTGACCCCAGGGAGCCGCATGTCCCGGCACGGAACCGTCCGGCACCGCGTCCTGCTCGCCGCCGCCCTGCTCACCGTGGCGGTCGGCTGCTCGGGCTCCCCCGACCCGGACCCCGGCGCCGCCTCGACCGCAGGCCAGCGCCACTCCACGGGCGAGGGCGCCGAACCGGCGCCCGGCGGGCCCTTCTGGGTCGACCCGGACAGCAGCGCCGCCAAGCAGATCAAGATCTGGAAGGCGCAGGGGCGTACCGCCGACGCCGAGGCGCTGCGGCGGATCGCGGACCGGCCGACGGCGGACTGGCCCGCGTGGGACAACCCGGGGCCCGGGATCCGCAAGGCCGTGGCGGGCGCCGCCAAGGACCAGCGCACGATCCTGCTCGTGGCGTACAACATCCCGCACCGCGACTGCGGCGGGCTCTCGGCGGGCGGCGCGGCGGACACGGCCGCGTACCGCACCTGGTTCGGCATGTTCGCCGAGGCGATCGGGGACGCCAGGGCGATCGTGGTCCTGGAGCCGGACGCGGTGGCCCACATGGTCGACGGCTGCACCACGCCCGAGCACTGGGACGAGCGCTACCAGCTGCTCAACGAGGCGGTCGACCACTTCAAGAAGCTGCCGAACACCAAGGTCTACCTGGACGCGGGCAACCCGGCGTGGATCCCCGACCCGGCCAAGCTGGTCGAGCCGCTGGCCCGGGCCGGGGTCGCCCGGGCGGACGGGTTCGCGCTGAACGTCTCCAACTTCCAGACCGACGACGCCGTACGGGCGTACGGCACCAAGATCTCGCAGGGCCTCGGCGGCAAGCACTTCGTGATCGACACCAGCCGCAACGGGGCCGGGCCGCTGCTCGACGACCCCGGCCAGGCCTGGTGCAACCCGCCCGGCCGGGCCCTCGGCACACCGCCGACCACCAGCACCGGGGACCGCCGGCTCGACGCGTATCTGTGGATCAAGCGGCCCGGCGACTCGGACGGGACCTGCCGCGGCGGGCCCGCGGCAGGCGCCTGGTGGCCGGAGTACGCCCTGGGCCTGGCCCGCCGCTCGACGGCGTGAAGCACTGAAGGCACAAAAGAGGCGCTAGTCGATCAACAGCCACTTCGCCTCGGACGGCGTGCCCTCGGCGTCCGTGACGAAGAGCATGTACCAGCCGGGCGGGACGAGGGCCTTGTCGCGCGGCACCTCGACCGTCACCGAGTTCCTGTCCTTGGTCAGGCGCACGTCGATCGAGCGCTGCTCGACGTCCGTGGTGTGGGTGACCGCGCTCGGCCGCATCAGCCGGGCCTTGGCGATCCGCTCGGGGTGGGCGGCGGGGAAGGTGGCGCGGCGGTCCTGGCCGACCGCCTGCGGGCCGTCGCCGAGGGCGGGACGCTTGTCCTTGTCCCGGTAGAGGTAGGGCGGGGTGTAGATCTCCATGCGCTGCTCGAACTTGCCGAGCTTGGTGTTGTCCTTGTCGCCGAAGAGCGAGTCGGAGCCGAAGGTGGCGACCCGGCCGTCGGGCAGCAGCAGCGCCTCGGAGTGGTAGTTGCGCCCGACCGTGGGGTCGGCGGCATCGCGGAAGGCGTTGGCGGCGGGGTCGTAGAACTGGGCCTTGAGGATGTTGCTGGAGCCGCGGCCCCGGTAGTCCTCGGAGCCGCCGCTGGTGAAGACGGAGTCGTCGGGCAGGATCACGCTGTTGAGGTAGCGGGTGCCCTGCGGGAGCGTGGGTCCGGTCCTGAAGGCGGGGCTGTCCTGCTTGAGGTCGATCAGCGCGGTGCGGGGCGTGGACTTCGCGGACTCGCCGACCCCGCCGCCGCCCAGGAGCATGAACCTCTGGTCCTGGGCGGGCGGGAGCAGTAGCGAGCTGGCCGTTTCGAGCTGGTCGCCGTCGCCCAGGCCGTTGATCTTGGTGAAGGTGTTGGTGGCGATGTCCCACAGCCCCGGCTCGCGGCCCTTGTCGGCGGGCCCGTAGCCCGCGTTGGCGCCGGAGTAGAAGAGCTTGCCGCTCTTGGTGAGGAAGAGCGAGGGGTACGTGGGGAAGTACCGGAAGGGCCCCTTGGCCCACTTCTTCGTCCTGGGGTCGTAGATCTCGTTCTCGCCCGCGAGGATCGTGCCCACGTCGTCGAGCCCGGAGACGGCGAGGACCTTGCCGTCCCGGAGGGTGGTGAGCGTCGGGTACCAGCGGGCCTCCTGCATGGGGGCCACCGGTATGTACTTCTCCGCCTTCGGGTCGAACTCGTAGGCCGCCCGGATGCCCTGGAAGTCCTGCTTGTCCATGGTGATCTTCTCGGCGAGGCCGTACGTGTTGTCGGCGTCGTCGCCCTTGAGGCCCTCGATCTCGTACTGCGCCTGGTCGGTGGCCACGAACTTGGGGCCCTCGGCGGCGGCCTCCACGAAGACGCGGGCCTCGGCCGCGGTGACCTTCGTCTTCCACGGTTTCATCTGGCCGGTCGCGTAGTGGCCGACCACGAACTCGCGCTTGGCCCGGGGCACGGTGACATCGAACCTGGAGACGTACTCGACGCCCGCAGGGGAACGGAACCTGGTGCCCTTCTTGATGGTGACGGGCTTGTCCGGGTTCTCGTTCTTGACCCGCATCCCGCCGCCGGCCCGCTTCACCTGGGCGTCCAGGACCTCGTAGCGCGCGGTGCCGCCCGCCACCAGGAGGCGGCCGTCGGGGAGCTGGGCGTGGCCGGAGCAGAAGAAGTCCTCGGGGGTGGGGACCTTCTTGAAGGTGTTGTCCCTCGGGTTCCACAGCACGGTGTCGAAGGAGCCGGCGTCGAACTTCTCCTGCTTGTTGCCGGACCCGGCGATGATCAGGACCTTGCCGGTGTGCAGCAGGGCCGCGTGGATCGCGTTGGTGCGGTACTTCGCGGGGATGTCGACGGTGTCCCAGGCGCCGTACTTGCGCATGTAGCCGGGTTGGCGGATCTGGTACGCGTGGTACTGCTCCTCGGCGAAGGAGAGCGCGGCCGGGGCGTTGAGACCGGCGAGCAGTACGACCGCGCCGCCGCCGAGGAGCGTCTTCTTGGTGCGCGGGGAGGGCCGGTAGGCCATGGCTCAGTTCCCTCCGGTCGTCGTGGCAGCCGGTGCGGCGGCGAGGGCGCCCTCCGCCCCCTCGGGCTCGGCGGACCGCGCCAGGGGCCGCCCCCTGGTGGCCGCGCGCTCGCGCCGGGCGGTCCAGGACCAGACGGCGACGGGGGCCAGCGCGATGGCGAGGGCCAGGACGGCCCAGGTCCGCATCGCCGCATGGGTGTGGCCGTAGTGGACAGAGGCGCCCAGCGACACGACGAGCACCGCGGCCCAGAAGAGGTGGATGCGGAAGGTCCACAGCCGGTCGGGGCTGGCCTCCCCGCCCTTGGGGGTGACGACGAACCGGCCGCGGGTGCGCAGCACCGCCGAGCCGAGCGACTTGAGGTAGATGGGCGCGGAGAGCGCGGACATCCCCATGCCGGCGAGTCCGCCGGAGCCCTGGGGTTCGTGGGGCGAGACGTTGTGGCGGCGGTTCCAGAGGTAGAGCCCGATCTGGAGGGCGGCCGCGTCGCTGTAGAGCATCAGCCAGACGGAGGCGGAGACCTGGGTGCCGGAGGCGCCGAACCAGAGGAACAGGACGCAGCTGACGATGCCGAGCAGCCAGTTGACGGCGGTCATCGGGTAGTAGACGAGCATCAGGGTGTACGAGAGGAGCCGCCCGGGCGGGACCCGGAACAGCGCCTTCCAGTACTGCTTGAGCAGCGTCTCGTACGTACCCCGCGACCAGCGCATCTGCTGGGTGAAGAAGTCGGTCCAGGACTCCGGGCCCTCGCCGACGGCGAGCACGTCCGGGGTGTAGACGGACCTCCAGAAGTGGCCGGTCCCGGGGTTCTTGCGGCGGTGCAGCTCGAAGCCGGTGGCCATGTCCTCGGTGATCGAGTCGTAGAGCCCGCCGACCTGGCGCAGTGCGGTGATCCGGACGATGTTGTTGGTGCCGACGAACATCGGGGCGCGGTAGCGGTTGCCGGCCCGCTGGATCAGCGCGTGGAAGAGGAACTGCTGGGACTCGGCGGCCTTGGTGACGGGCGAGTCGTAGTTCCCGTAGACCTGGGGGCCGACCACGAACGCGACGTCGGGGTCGCGGAAGTAGCCCATCATCCGCTCCAGGAAGTTGGGGAGCGGCACGTGGTCGGTGTCGACGGAGGCGAAGAAGTCGTAGCCGTCGCCGTGCATGGCGAGCCAGGCGTTGTAGTTGCCGTGCTTGGTACGGGCCTTGTGCGGGCCCTTCTTGCGGTTCCACTCGGGTATGCCGCTGCGGGTGAAGTGGCGCACCCCCAGCTCCTGGCAGAGCGCCTTGGCCCGTTCGTCGTCGCCCTCGTCCAGGAGCCAGACGTCGAGGGGGCCGGGGTGGTGGAGGCGGACCGCGCCCTCCAGGGTGGCCCGGACCATGGCCATGGGCTCCTTGCCGGGCACCCAGGTGGTGAGGAAGGCGACCCGGGTGCCGGGCTCGGCGTACACCGGTATGGGGTCCCTGGCGACCATGGTGGCGTGCGCGATCGAGACGACGTTGGCGACCATGAAGAGCTCGATCAGGCCGATCGCGACGAGCATCGCGATGTCCAGCCCGACGAGCCACTCGTCCCCGCCCTCGCGCTCCACCCAGTGGGTCGGCCAGACCAGGTAGACCAGCAGGACCGCGGTGAGCACGGGCGCCAGCGTCATCAGGAGTACGGCGCGTATTCGGCGGGGTTCGGCGGAGAGGAGACTTCGGTACCGCACCCGGTAGGCCGCCCGGTCCGGTTCCGTGAGCGGTCCGGCGAGCCGGCTGTGGGTCTCGTAGTCGTAATGCTCCGACGGACTCTTCGACCGCACTGTGCCCTCCAGCTGATCGAGTCAGGTAGATATCCCCACAGAAGTGGAGATTCTTCGGCGTGTCGACTGGAGTACTCCGAGTGAGCGGTTCTTGTTCGAGCGGTTTGCGCCGGGTCGCGGCACGGAAGAGCCCCCGGTGCCGCACGGGGCGGCCGGGGGCTCGAACAGCGGCTCGGAGCTCAGGCGGAGAGGTGGCGCTCCACCGTCTCCACCTTGGAGGTGAGCCCGTCGGTGACGCCCGGGCGGACGTCCGCCTTGAGGACGAGCGAGACGCGCGGGGCGCGGGCCTCGACGGCGGCGACGGCGCGCTTGACGACGTCCATCACCTCGTCCCACTCTCCCTCGATCGAGGTGAACATGGCGTCGGTCCGGTTCGGCAGCCCGGACTCGCGTACGACGCGTACGGCGTCGGCGACGTACTCCCCCACGTCCTCGCCGACGCCGAGCGGGGTGACCGAGAAGGCGACGATCACGCTCCGACCACGCCTTCCTTGCGGGCGCGGGCGGCGATCAGGGCGTCCTCGGCCTGACGCTTGAGCTTGCGCTCGGCCACGAAGCCGCCGAACGGCAGCACGGACAGGACGAAGTACAGGGCGGCGGTCTTCACCGGCCACTTGGCGTTGTTCCAGGCGTCGGCCCAGAAGATCACGTACAGGATGAAGAGGATGCCGTGGATCGCGCCCATCACCGGGACGGCGTTGACGTCGGTCGTCCGCTTCAGCACCGAGCACACGAGCAGCAGCAGGAAAGAGACGGCTTCCGGGGCCGAGACCAGCCGGAGGCGGTGGAAGGCGGATGCGGTCTTGATGTCCACGGGGGCACCTTCGGTGGGAGGGTCGGAGGGTGTTGCTTGTGAACGCAAGCACAAACGTCTCCATTGTGACATCGGCGGCGCCGGGATCTTGGCGGGGGTCCCCGCGGACCGTGGCCCGGACACCCAAGGGCCTGGCCGGGCGGGGACGGGGCCGCTAACGTCAGCGCGTGGCAACGTTCCGACTCCAAGGCAGCAAAGTGCTGGCCGTCGACATGACCGGGGACGCCGTCAAGGCGAAGAACGGCTCGATGGTCGCCTACGACGGCCAGATGGCCTTCAAGAAGATGTCCGGCGGCGGTGAGGGCATCCGCGGCATGGTGACCCGCCGCCTCACCGGCGAATCCATGGCCGTGATGGAGGTGAAGGGCAACGGCACCTGCTACTTCGCCGACCGCGCCTCCGAGATCAACCTGGTCTCGCTCCAGGGCGACAAGCTCTGGGTCGAGGCGAGCAATCTGCTCGCCACCGACGCGGGGCTGCGCACCGGCACCACCTTCACCGGGCTGCGCGGGGCGACCCAGGGCAACGGCCTGTTCACGACCACGGTCGAGGGCCACGGCCAGGCGGCGATCGTCTCGGACGGCCCGGCCGTGGTGCTGCGGGTCTCCGCGCAGTACCCGCTGGCGGTCGACCCCGGCGCGTACATCGCCCACCAGGGCAACCTCCAGCAGCACTTCCAGTCCGGGGTGACCTTCCGCACCCTGCTCGGCGAGGGCTCGGGGGAGGCGTTCCAGATCCGCTTCGAGGGCGAGGGACTGGTGTACGTGCAGCCCAGCGAGCGCAACACGATCGGAGGGGACGTCTGATGCCCTTCCGCGAGATCAACTCCAAGATGGTCGAGGCCACGCTGGCGCCCGGCCAGAAGATGTTCAGCCAGCGCGGTGCGATGCTCGCGTACAAGGGCGAGGTGTCGTTCACGCCCAACATGCAGGGCGGCCAGGGCGGCCTGATGTCGATGATCGGCCGGCGGGTGGCCAACGAGGCGACCCCGCTGATGACCGTCGAGGTCCCCCAAGGTCTTCATGACCAGGGAGGTGCCCCCGGCGCCACGGTTCTGTTCGGCCACGGCGGCCACCACATCCAGGTCATCAACCTCGCCGGGGACACCCTGTGCGTGGAGGCGGACCGGCTGCTCGCCTTCGACGGCACCCTCCAGCAGGGCACGATGTTCATGGGCTCGCAGGGCGGCGTCATGGGCATGGTCCGGGGCCAGGTGACGGGCCAGGGCCTGTTCACCACCACGCTCAAGGGCCACGGCGCGGTCGCGGTGATGGCGCACGGCGGTGTGATCGAGCTGCCGATCACCCCGCAGCGCCCGGTCCATGTCGACCCGCAGGCGTACGTGGCCCATCACGGCGACGTACGCAACAAGCTGTCCACGGCACTGGGCTGGCGCGACATGGTGGGCCGGGGCTCGGGAGAGGCCTTCCAGCTCGAACTGTCCGGCAGCGGCGCGGTGTACGTCCAGGCCTCGGAGGAGAAGCTGTGAGCGGCCCGGTGATCTTCGACCCGCACTCGCTGCCGGCGGACGACAACGTCAACAAGTACACCTTCTGCGTGGAGCTCAAATCGAGCCAGTGGTTCCTGCAGAAGGGCAAGATGATCGCCTACTACGGGCGCATCGAGTTCAACGGCATCGGCCACGGCCGCCTCGACCGGCTGCTGCGCACCAGCTTCCACTCGCCGCTGCACGCGAGCGACTGGGTGGTCGCGGACGGCTCCGGCAAGATGCTGCTCGCGGACCGGGCCTTCGACGTCAACTCGTACGACCTGGAGGACGGCAACCTCACCATCCGGGCCGGGAACCTGCTGGCCTACCAGCCGACGCTGGCGCTCAAGCAGTCGATCGTGCCGGGTTTCCTGACGCTGATCGGAACCGGGAAGTTCGTGGCGGCTTCCAACGGACCGGTGGTGTTCATGGAGCCGCCGATCCGGGTGGACCCGCAGGCGCTGGTGGGCTGGGCGGACTGCCCGTCGCCCTGCCACCACTACGATCACGGCTATATGACGGGCGTACTGGGCGGAATCCGGTCACTGACGGGGCTCGGGGGGACGTCGGGCGAGGAGCACCAGTTCGAGTTCGTGGGCGCGGGTACGGTGCTGCTCCAGTCCACCGAGGTGCTGATGGCCGAGCCGATGACGGGGCAAGTGCCCGCGGAGCCGGGCGTTCCGGGCGGCGGGGTGCCGGCCGGGGCGGGCGGGGCGGCGGGTTCGGTACCGCGTCTTCCCGGCCAGCTCGGAGACCTCCAGCGTCGCTTCGGCCTGTGAGCGGTAGTCTGCGGAGTGTGACGTCGAACGCGTGCACCCTTACCAGGCGCTGACCACGACCTGGGCTGGGCCGCTGACGCGCCCTTGTGCCGGTGCGTGCGGGGCGTCACGCTCCCAGGCTTCGTTCAGAATTCAACTTCTTAGGTAGAATCCACATATGGAGACCGAGACGGCCACCAACTGGCTGACCGATAGCGAGCAGTGCACCTGGCGTACCTATCTGGACGTCAACAGGATGCTGACGCACCAGATGGAAAAGGACCTGCAGCCGTTCGGCCTGACCAACAACGACTACGAGATCCTGGTCAACCTATCGGAGGCCGAGGGGCAGCGGCTGCGCATGAGCGACCTCGCCGCGGCGACCCTTCAGTCCAAGAGCCGCCTTTCGCACCAGATCACGCGGATGGAGAACGCGGGTCTGGTCCGCCGGGAGAACTGCGAGTCCGACCGGCGGGGGCTGTTCGCGGTGTTGACCGACGCGGGGGTGGAGACGATGGGGAAGGTGGCGCCACACCATGTGGCGTCGGTGCGCAAGCACTTCATCGACTTGCTGTCGAGTGAGGCGCTGTCGGAGCTGCGGGCGTCTTTGACACCGGTGGCGGAGCACTTGCGCGGCCACCGCGGCAAGCTCTGAGGGTTGCCCCACCCCGCCCCTTCACCTAAACCCTCCGGGGGTGGGTGGGGGGGTGAGGTGGTTTCCGGGGGCTGCGCCCCCGGAAACCCGGAGGGGCTGCGCCCCTGCACCCCGCTTCGGGGCTCCGCCCCGGTACCCCTGTTGGGGCTGCACGCCCCTGGACCCCACTTACGGGGGCTTCGCCCCGGCACCTCCGCTGGGGCTGCGCCCCCGCCCCCGCCTCGGGGCTCCGCCCCGGACCCCGTTCGCGTGCGGGCCGTCTGTGGCTGGTCGCGCAGTTCCCCGCGCCCCTTAAGGGGCCCGCACCTCAAACGCCGGAGGGGCTGAATGTGCGGGCCCCGCTCCTCGCACGCTGGAGGGGGGCCGAATTTGCCGCCGCCGGAGCCCGCATCGTGGCCACACCCCATCCCCTGAGGGGCGCGGGGAACTGCGCGACCAGCCCCCACCCACCCGCGGACGAACACGGGGCACAGGGGCCGCAGGCCCCCCGCCAGGGGTCCGAGGGCGCAGGCCCCGCCAAGGGTCCGGGAGGGGCAGGCCCCGCCAAGGGTCCGGGGGGCGCAGGCCCCGCCAGGGGTACAGGGGCCGCCGCAGGCCCCGCCAAGGGTCCGAGGGGGCAGGCCCCGCCAAGGTCCGGGGGGCGCAGGCCCCGCCAAGGGTCCGAGGGCGCAGGCCCCGCCAAGGTCCGGGGGGCGCAGGCCCCGCCAAGGGTCCGAGGGCGCAGGCCCCGCCAAGGTCCGGGGGGCACAGGGCCCCGGGAGAACACCTGCCGGGCAGCTACTCGCCCGTGAGCCCCGCCACCAGCTCGTCCGCCGCCGCGTACGGGTCCAGCTCACCGCCGATGATGCGGGACGCCAGCGCGTCCAGGCGGCGGTCGCCGTGGAGGTCGCCGATGCGTTCGCGCAGCGCCGTGACCGCGATCGTCTCGACCTCTCGCGCCGCGCGGGCCAGGCGCCGCTCCCCCAGCACCCCCCGCTCCGCCATCCACGCGTGGTGCTTCTCCAGCGCCTCCACCAGTTCGTCGATGCCCTCGGACCGGGCCGCCACCGTCTTGACGATGGGCGGGCGCCAGTCGCCCGCACCGCGCGCCTCGCCAAGCCCCAGCATGTGGTTGAGCTCGCGCGCGGTCGCGTCCGCGCCGTCGCGGTCGGCCTTGTTGACGACGTATACGTCGCCGATCTCCAGGATTCCCGCCTTCGCCGCCTGGATGCCGTCGCCCATGCCGGGGGCGAGCAGGACCACCGACGTGTCCGCCTGGGAGGCGATCTCGACCTCGGACTGGCCGACGCCGACCGTCTCCACGAGGATCA
This sequence comes from Streptomyces sp. NPDC031265, assembly GCF_055570295.1. NCBI lineage: Bacteria > Bacillati > Actinomycetota > Actinomycetes > Kitasatosporales > Streptomycetaceae > Streptomyces > Streptomyces sp. NPDC031265. Next base: position 130,097 of record NZ_JBVIHM010000022.1, on the reverse strand, counting down.
CCTCGCAGCCCGCCGCGTCCAGGACGCGGATCGCCTGCGGGGCCGACCAGGCGAGGCCGCCCAGATGCCCCCGGGTGGCCATCGAGCGGATGTAGACGCCGGGGTCGGAGGCGTGGTCCGACATACGGACCCGGTCGCCGAGCAGGGCGCCGCCGGAGAACGGCGAGGAGGGGTCGACGGCAAGGACCCCGACCCGCTTCCCCGCCCGCCGGTACGCCGTGACCAGCGCCGACGTCGATGTCGACTTGCCGACACCCGGCGAGCCCGTGAGGCCCACCACGTACGCCCCGCCGGTCAGCGGAGCCAACTGCGCCATCACTTCGCGCAGTTGCGGGGACGCCCCCTCGACCAGCGAGATCAGCCGGGCCACGGCGCGCGGCCGGCCCTCTCTCGCCTGTGCCACCAGTTCGGGGACGTCCACCATTGCCGCTCCGTTCGGTTCAGGGATCAGTGCGTACGTACAGCGGGAGCGGTGCCTACTTGCCCGGGACCTTGATGATCAGGGCGTCGCCCTGGCCGCCGCCGCCGCACAGCGCCGCCGCACCGGTACCGCCGCCGCGGCGCTTGAGCTCCAGCGCCAGGTGGAGCACCACGCGCGCGCCCGACATCCCGATGGGGTGGCCCAGAGCGATCGCGCCACCGTTGACGTTCACCTTTTCCGGGGAGACGCCGAGGTCCTTCATTGACTGGACCGCGACCGCCGCGAACGCCTCGTTGATCTCGATGAGGTCGAGGTCCTCGACGCCGATGCCCTCCTTGCCCAGGGCGTGCTTGATGGCGTTGGACGGCTGCGACTGGAGGGAGTTGTCGGGGCCCGCCACGTTGCCGTGGGCGCCGATCTCCGCGATCCACTCCAGGCCCAGCTCCTCGGCCTTCGCCTTGGACATGACCACGACCGCGGCCGCGCCGTCCGAGATCTGCGAGGAGGTACCGGCCGTGATCGTGCCGTCCTTGGCGAAGGCCGGGCGCAGCTTGCCGAGGGACTCGGCCGTCGTCTCCGCGCGGATGCCCTCGTCCTTGGCGAAGATCACCGGCTCGCCCTTGCGCTGCGGGATCTCGACCGGGGTGATCTCGGCCTCGAACAGCCCGTTCTTCTGGGCGGCGGCGGCGCGCTGGTGGGAGAGCGCCGCGATCTCGTCCTGCGGGGCGCGCTCGATGCCCAGACGGGTGTTGTGCTTCTCGGTGGACTCGCCCATGGCGATGTTCTCGAAGGCGTCGGTCAGACCGTCGTACGCCATCGCGTCGAGCATCTCGATCGCGCCGTACTTGTAGCCCTCGCGGGACTTCGGCAGCAGGTGCGGCGCGTTGGTCATCGACTCCTGGCCGCCGGCCACCACCACGTCGAACTCGCCGGCGCGGATCAGCTGGTCGGCGAGCGCGATGGCGTCGAGGCCCGAGAGACAGACCTTGTTGATCGTGAGCGCCGGGACGCTCATCGGGATGCCGGCCTTGACGGCCGCCTGACGGGCCGGGATCTGGCCCGCGCCGGCCTGGAGCACCTGGCCCATGATCACGTACTGGACCTGGTCGCCGCCGATGCCGGCCCGGTCGAGCGCGGCCTTGATGGCGACGCCGCCGAGGTCGGCGCCCGAGAAGGACTTGAGGGAGCCGAGCAGTCGGCCCATGGGCGTGCGGGCGCCCGCGACGATCACTGAGGTGGTACCGGTCGTTCCAGACATGAGGCACGGCCCCTAGGGATGAGGAGTGAACGAGGGTTTACTTTGAATGTACTGAGCGGTACGCGGCGGCGTCACCGGCCAGCCGGTGTGATCGCGCGCACGTTGCGTAACCACCTCCGGGGCGCTGCACTGGTCCCATGCTGACGCGCATCGACCACATCGGGATCGCCTGTTTCGACCTCGACAAGACCGTCGAGTTCTATCGTGCTACGTACGGATTCGAGGTGTTCCACTCCGAGATCAACGAGGAGCAGGGCGTTCGGGAGGCCATGCTCAAGATCAACGGTACTTCCGACGGCGGCGCCTCCTACCTCCAGCTCCTGGAGCCCACCCGCGAGGACTCCGCGGTCGGGAAATGGCTGGCCAAGAACGGCGAGGGCGTCCACCACATCGCCTTCGGCACCGCCGACGTCGACGGGGACGCCGAGGCCATCCGCGGCAAGGGCGTCCGGGTCCTCTACGACGAGCCCCGCACCGGCTCGATGGGGTCCCGCATCACGTTCCTGCACCCCAAGGACTGCCACGGTGTACTGACCGAACTGGTCACCTCGGCAGGAGAGCACTGACCCCGGGATTCCGGGGCCGGTACAGTGGGCGGTTCCGGGCCGGGGTCGGGTCGGGGCCTGGGACCCACGCCCCCTTGTCGATCTGACACCATTCACCGGGGGCCCGTCCGTCGTCGGACGGTGCTCGTACGGGCAGTGTTCGCGACCAGGGGACGGATGGGACCGCGCAGTGCGGGGCTACGAACGCCAGGACAGCCACCGGCCTGACGACCACCTCTCGCGGTTCGAGGCCGAGATGGACCGGCTGAAGACCGAGCGGGAGAAGGCCGTCCAGCACGCCGAGGACCTCGGCTACCAGGTCGAGGTGCTGCGCGCCAAGCTGCATGAGGCGCGCCGCAACCTCGCGACGCGCCCTGCCTACGATGCCGCGGACATCGGCTACCAGGCCGAACAGCTGCTGCGCAACGCGCAGATGCAGGCCGAGCAGCTGCGCACGGACGCCGAGCGCGAGCTGCGCGACGCCCGCGCCCAGACCCAGCGCATCCTCCAGGAGCACGCCGAGCACCAGGCCCGGCTCCAGGCCGAGCTGCACACGGAGGCGGTCACCCGCCGCCAGCGGCTCGACCAGGAGCTGGCCGAGCGGCGTGCGACCGTCGAGTCGCACGTCAACGAGAACGTGGCGTGGGCGGAGCAGCTGCGGGCGCGGACCGAGGCGCAGGCCCGGCGCCTGCTCGAAGAGTCGCGTGCCGAGAGCGAGGCGGCGCTGGCCGCCGCCCGCGCGGAGGCCGCCCGGGTCGCCGAGGAGACCAGGCAACGGCTCGGCTCCGAGGCCGAGTCGGCCCGTACGGAAGCCGAAGCGATCCTGCTGCGCGCCCGCAAGGACGCCGAGCGGCTCCTCAACGCCGCCTCCAACCAGGCCCAGGAGGCCACCTCCCACGCCGAGCAGCTGCGCTCGTCCACCACCGCCGAGTCCGACCAGGCGCGCCAGCAGGCGGCCGAGCTGAGCCGGGCCGCCGAGCAGCGGATGCAGGAGGCCGAGTCGGCGCTGCGTGAGGCGCGCGCCGAGGCCGAGAAGGTGCTGGCCGAGGCGAAGGAGTCGGCGGCCAAGCAGCTCGCGGGCGCCGAGTCCGCCAACGAGCAGCGCACCCGTACCGCCAAGACCGAGATCGCCCGGCTCGTCGCCGAGGCGACCAAGGACTCCGAGGCGCTCAAGTCGGAGGCCGAGCAGGCGCTCGCCGACGCGCGCGCCAAGGCCGAGGGGCTGGTCTCCGAGGCCGCCGAGAAGGCCCGTACCAGCGCGGCCGAGGACACCGCCGCCCAGCTCGCCAAGGCCGCCCGGGCCGCCGAGGAGGTGCTCACCAAGGCGTCCGCGGACGCCCAGGAGACCACCCGCAAGGCGGCCGCGGAGGCCGAGCGCATCCGCCGTGAGGCCGACGCCGAGGCGGACCGGCTGCGCTCGCAGGCCGAGGAGCGGGCCGACCAGCTCAAGGGCGCGGCCAAGGACGACACCAAGGAGTACCGGGCCAAGACGGTCGAGCTGCAGGAGGAGGCGCGCAGGCTGCGCGGCGAGGCCGAGCAGCTGCGGGCCGAGGCGGTCGCCGAGGGCGAGCGCATCCGCGGCGAGGCCCGCCGCGAGGGCGTCCAGCAGATCGAGGAGGCGGCCAGGACCGCCGAGGAGCTGCTGACCAAGGCGAAGGCCGACGCGGAGGAGCTGCGCACCTCCGCCGGGGCGGAGTCGGAGCGGGTCCGCGGCGAGGCCATGGAGCGCGCGACGACGCTGCGCAAGCAGGCCGAGGAGACCCTGGAGCGCACCCGGGCCGAGGCCGAGCGGCTGCGCGCGGAGGCCGAGGAACAGGCCGAGGCCGTCAGGACGGCCGCCGAGCAGGCTGCCGCCAAGCTGCGTGCGGAGACCGAGCGGGCCGTCGCCGCCCGCCAGGCGGACGCCGCCGACGAGTTGACGCGGCTGCACACCGAGGCCGAGCAGCGGCACGCCTCCGCCGAGCAGGCGCTGACCGAGGCGCGCGGCGAGAGCGAGCGGATCCGGCGCGAGGCCGCCGAGGAGACCGAGCGGCTCCGCGCGGAGGCCGCCGAGCGCGTCCGTACGCTCCAGGCGCAGGCCGAGCAGGAGGCCGAGCGGCTGCGCATCGAGGCGGCCGCCGACTCCTCGACCGCCCGCGCCGAGGCGGAGGGCGCGGCCGTACGGCTGCGGTCCGAGGCGGCCGCGGAGGCCGAGCGGCTCAAGTCCGAGGCGCAGGAGACCGCCGACCGGATGCGCGCGGAGGCCGCGGCCGCCGCCGAGCGGGTGGGCGCCGAGGCCGCCGAGGCACTCGCCGCCGCCCAGGAGGAGGCCGCGCGCCGGCGCCGCGAGGCGGAGGAGACGCTGGACTCGGCGCGTACCGAGGCCGGTTCGGAGCGGGCGCAGGCCCGCGAGCAGAGCGAGGAGCTGCTGGCCTCCGCCCGCAAGCGGGTGGAGGAGGCGCAGGCCGAGGCGCAGCGGCTCGGCGAGGAGGCCGACCGGCGCGCCACCGAGCTGGTGGCGGCCGCCGAGCAGACCGCCCAGCAGGTGCGGGACTCGGTGTCGGGGCTGCGCGAGGAGGCCGAGCAGGAGATCACCGGGCTGCGCTCGACGGCCGAGCACGTGGCGGAGCGTACGAAGACGGAGGCGCAGGAGGAGGCGGACCGGCTCCGCGCCGACGCGCACGCCGAGCGCGAGCGCGCCGCGGAGGACGCCCAGCGCGTCCGCACCCGGGCACAGGAGGAGGCGGAGGCCGCCAGGGAGCTGGCCGAGCGGACCGTCGCGGACGCCATCGCCGAGTCGGACAAGGCGCGTTCGGACGCGTCGGAGTACGCGCAGCGGATGCGCACCGAGGCCTCCGACGCGCTGGCCTCGTCCGAGCAGGACGCCTCGCGCACCCGGGCGGACGCCCGCGAGGACGCCAACCGCATCCGGAACGACGCAGCGAGCCAGGCCGACCGCCTGGTCACCGAGGCGACCGCGGAGGCCGAGCGGCTCGCCGCCGAGTCGACGGCCACGGCCGAGCGGCTGGTGGCGGAGGCTCAGCAGCTGCGCGACGAGGGCCAGTCGGAGCACGACCGGCTGCTCGCGGAGGCCACCGCCCACGCCGAGCGCACCACGTCCGACGCCGACACGTACGCGGAGCTGGTCACCACCGAGGCGCGCGCGGACGCCGGTTCGACCCTGGCGGCCGCGGCCGCCGAGGCCGAGCAGACGGTCAACGAGGCGCGCGAGCAGGCCGAGCGGACGCTCGCCGAGGCGCGTACGGAGGCGGAGCGGCTGCTCGACGAGGCCCGCCAGGCCGCCGACAAGCGCCGTGCGGACGCGGCCGGGCAGGCGGACAAGCTCATCGCCGAGGCGAGCAGCGAGGCCGAGCGGGTGCTCACCGAGGCGAACGGGGAGGCGGAGCGGCTGCGCGCCGAGGCCGCCGAGACCGTGGGCTCCGCCCAGCAGGCCGCCGAGCGGATCCGTGCGGAGGCCGAGAAGAGCCGCGCCCGGACCGAGGAGGCCGCGGAGAAGATCCGCACGGAGGCCCGCGAGGAGTCCGACCGGCTGCTCGACGAGGCGCGTACGGCGGCGGCCAAGCGCCGTGCGGACGCGGCCGAGCAGGCGGACCAGCTCATCGCCAAGGCCCAGGAGGAGGCGCTGCTCGCGGCCACACTGGCCGAGGAGCAGGCCGACACGATGGTCGGCGCGGCCCGCAAGGAGGCCGAGCGGATCGTCGCCGAGGCGACCGTGGAGGGCAACTCCCTGGTGGAGAAGTCCCGTACGGACGCGGACGAGCTGCTGGCCGGGGCGCGCGCGGACGCGACGGCCATCAGGGAGCGCACCGAGGAGGTGCGCGCGCGGACCGAGTCGGAGATCGAGGAACTGCACGAGCGGGCCCGGCGGGAGAGCGCCGAGCAGATGAAGACGGCGGGCGAGCGCGTCGACAAGCTGGTCACGGCCGCCACCGAGCAGACGACGCAGGCCCAGGCGAAGGCCAAGCAGCTTCTTTCGGACGCCAGCTCCGAGGCGAGCAAGGTGCGCATCGCGGCCGTGAAGAAGGCCGAGGCGCTGCTCAAGGAGGCGGAGACCAAGAAGGCCGAGCTGATCCGCGAGGCGACGAAGCTGCGCGACGACGCGGCGGCGGAGGCCCGGCGCACGGTCGACGAGGGCAAGCACGAGCTGGACGTGCTGGTCCGGCGCCGTGCGGACATCAACGCCGAGATCTCCCGTGTCCAGGACGTACTTGAGGCGTTGGAATCTTTCGAGACACCGTCCTCCGGCGGCAAGGAGGCGGCCAAGGCGGGTGCGGCGGCCGGTGGAACCCGTTCGAGTGGCAAGTCTTCGGAGGGGTAGCCACTCAAAAGGCTGGACATTCTCCAGATCAAACGGGCATACGCTCGATGACACGCCGCCTGGGCCCCTAGGATTCCCCTATCACCTCACCGGTCTCATTCGACAGGAACCCCATGAGCGACACTTCCTCCCCCTTCGGCTTCGAGCTCGTGCGGCGTGGTTACGACCGCGGTCAGGTGGACGACCGCATTACCAAGCTCGTCGCCGACCGTGACAGCGCTCTGGCACGGATCACTTCTCTGGAAAAGCGCATCGAGGAACTGCACCTCGAAACGCAGAACGCCCAGGCCCAGGTGAGCGACGCGGAGCCGTCGTACGCGGGCCTCGGCGCGCGGGTCGAGAAGATCCTGCGTCTCGCCGAGGAAGAGGCGAAGGACCTGCGCGAGGAGGCCCGCCGCGCTGCCGAACAGCACCGCGAGCTGGCCGAGTCGGCGGCCCAGCAGGTGCGCAACGACGCTGAATCGTTCGCCGCCGAGCGCAAGTCGAAGGCGGAGGACGAGGGCGTCCGGATCGTCGAGAAGGCGAAGGGTGACGCCTCCACGCTGCGCTCCGAGGCGCAGAAGGACGCGCAGTCCAAGCGCGAGGAGGCGGACGCCCTCTTCGAGGAGACCCGCGCCAAGGCCGCCCAGGCCGCCGCGGACTTCGAGACGAACCTCGCCAAGCGCCGCGAGCAGTCCGAGCGCGACCTGGCGTCGCGTCAGGCCAAGGCGGAGAAGCGTCTCGCCGAGATCGAGCACCGCGCCGAGCAGCTGCGCCTGGAGGCCGAGAAGCTGCGTACGGACGCGGAGCGCCGGGCCCGTCAGACGGTCGAGACGGCCCAGCGCCAGGCCGAGGACATCGTGGCGGACGCCAACGCCAAGGCCGACCGCATCCGTTCGGAATCCGAGCGCGAGCTGGCGGCGCTCACCAACCGCCGCGACTCGATCAACGCGCAGCTGACCAACGTCCGCGAGATGCTGGCGACCCTCACGGGTGCGGCGGTCGCGGCGGCCGGCTCCCCGGTCGACGACGAGCCCGTCTCGCGCGGCGTCCCGGCGCAGCAGTCCCGCTAGCCCCGTTGGTGCCGCAGCTCCTCCCCCGTGGGCTGCGTTCGTACGGTCGAGAGCCCCTCGCCACTCCGGTGGCGGGGGGCTTTGTCCGCCTTTAGCGTGGCGACATGATCGAGCTAGCCGGTCTCACCAAGCGCTTCGGCTCCAAGACCGCGGTCGACGACCTGTCGTTCCAGGTCAGACCAGGTGTGGTGACCGGCTTCCTGGGCCCCAACGGCGCCGGCAAGTCCACCACCATGCGCATGATGCTCGATCTCGACAACCCGACCAGCGGCACCGTGCACATCGACGGCCGGCACTACCGCGACCTCGACGAGCCGCTGAAGTACATCGGCGCGCTGCTCGACGCCAAGTCGATGCACGGCGGCCGCAGCGCGTACAACAACCTGCTGTGCCTGGCGCAGTCGAACCGGATCCCTCAGCGCCGGGTCGCGGAGGTGCTGGACACGGTCGGTCTGACGGCCGTGGCGAAGAAGAAGTCGAAGGGGTTCTCGCTCGGCATGGGCCAGCGCCTCGGAATCGCCTCCGCGCTGCTCGGCGACCCCGAGATCCTGATGTTCGACGAACCCGTCAATGGTCTGGACCCCGAGGGAATTCACTGGATCCGCAATCTCATGAAAGCCCTCGCGGCGGAGGGCAGAACGATCTTCGTCTCGTCTCACCTGATGAGCGAAATGGCGCTGACGGCGGATCATTTGATCGTCATCGGCCAGGGCCGACTGCTCGCCGATACATCGATGGCGGATTTCATTCGGCAGAATTCACGGAGTTTCGTACGGCTGCGCTCACCGCAATGGGAACACCTGCTCGATGTGCTGGCGCGGGCCGGGGTCCCCGTGACCCAGACCGCCGACGGCGCCCTGGAGGTCGAGAACGGCAGGATCGAGCGGCTCGGCGAGCTGGCCGCGCAGTACCGGATCGTGCTGCACGAGCTCTCCGGCCAGCAGGCCTCGCTGGAGGAGGCGTTCATGCAGATGACGGCGGGATCGGTGGAGTACCACGCGCACTCGGACACCGGCCACGGGCCGCCCCCGGCGCCCGCCGCGAACTGGGGCGAGAACTACCGGGCGAAGACCCGGGGCGACGGCGAGGGGGCCTGACCCATGGCATCGGTACCCGCGGTCCTCAAGTCCGAGTGGACCAAGATCCGTTCGGTCTCCTCCACCTCCTGGACGCTGGTCTGCGCGCTCGTCGTCACGGTCGCGGTGAGCGCGGCCCTGTGCGCGCTGACGAAGTCGCAGTTCGACGACCTCGAGCCGGCCGAGCGGCTGACCTTCGACCCGACCTTCATCAGCTTCTCCGGGATGGTGCTCGGCCAGCTGGCGATGGTGGTGTTCGGCGTCCTGGTGGTCGGCACCGAGTACAGCTCGGGCATGATCCGCACCTCGCTCGCCGCCGTGCCGCAGCGGGCCACCTTCCTCTTCTCCAAGCTCCTGGTCGCCACCGCGCTCGCGCTGGTCGTGGGCCTGGCGACCAGCTTCCTGTCGTTCTTCCTCGGCCAGGCGCTGCTCGGCCCACACCGCACGACCATCGGCGAGCCCAATGTGCTGCGGGCGGTCTTCGGGGCGGGCCTCTACATGGCGCTGATCGCGCTCTTCTCGATGGGCGTGGCCACGATGCTGCGCAGCTCGATGCTCTCGCTCGGCATCCTGATGCCGTTCTTCTTCCTGATCTCGCAGATCCTGTCGGCGGTGCCGGGCGCCAAGAAGGTGGCCCGCTACTTCCCCGACCAGGCGGGCTCCAAGATCATGCAGGTGGTGCCCAACGCGATGAACACCGAGCCGCCGCCGTACGGCCCCTGGACCGGGCTCGGGATCATGGCGCTGTGGGTCCTCGCGGCGCTCGCGGGCGGCTACCTCGTCCTGCGGAAGCGTGACGCCTGAGCGCTCCGCCGGAAGTGCGGTGATTCGGCTGCGGGCCGTCCGTGGCTGGTCGCGTCCACGCGGCGAAGCCGCACATTGACACAGGCCCGCGCCCCTTACGGGCGCGGGGCCGCACCGGGCATCGGCAAGGCACCCCAGCCCACCGCGACGGGCCCGCCGACCTGCGCGAAGCCGAGAATATATCGGGACATACTCATACGTAACGCACGTCTCACCGCTTGGCCGGAACCGTAAAGTCCTGGATAAGCTCCTCACTCATACGGGGGCACCCTGGCGATCGGCCACCGCCCCGACGACCCACACCGTCGATGGGGCTGGAGAATGATCGAGGCAGTCGGCCTGACGAAGCGCTACGGCGCCAAGACAGCCGTGTACAACCTTTCCTTCCAGGTGAGGCCGGGCGCCGTCACCGGCTTCCTGGGGCCCAACGGCTCCGGCAAGTCGACGACCATGCGCATGATCCTCGGCCTGGACCAGCCCACTTCCGGCCATGTCACCATCGGCGGCCACCCCTTCCGTACGCTCCCCAACGCGCCCCGCCAGGTCGGCGCGCTGCTCGACGCCAAGGCCGTGCACGGCGGCCGCAGCGCCCGCAACCACCTGCTCTCGCTCGCCCAGCTCTCCGGCATCCCGGCCCGCCGGGTCGACGAGGTGCTCGGGGTCGTCGGCCTCCAGGAGGTCGCGGGCAAGCGCTCCAAGGGTTTCTCGCTCGGCATGGGCCAGCGGCTCGGCATCGCCGCGGCCCTGCTCGGCGACCCCCAGGTGCTGCTCTTCGACGAGCCGGTCAACGGCCTCGACCCCGAGGGCATCCTGTGGGTGCGCAACCTCATGAAGCAGCTCGCCGCCGAGGGCCGGACCGTCTTCGTCTCCTCGCACCTGATGAGCGAGATGGCGCTGACCGCCGACCACCTCATCGTGATCGGCCGCGGCCAGCTGCTCGCCGACATGAGCGTCAAGGACTTCATCTCGCACAACTCCGCCGACTTCGCGCGCGTGCGGACGCCCGAGCCCGCCGGCCGGGACAAGCTGACGGCCGCGCTGACCCAGGCCGGCGGCCAGGTCATGCCGGAGCCGGACGGCGCCCTGCGGGTGACCGGCCTCGCGCTGCCGCGCATCAGCGACCTCGCGCACGGCGCGGACGTACGCCTGTGGGAGCTGTCGCCGCACCAGGCCTCCCTTGAGGAGGCGTACATGCGGATGACGCAGGGCGCGGTGGACTACCGCTCCACGGCCGACCAGAAGGCCGGTCTGATGCAGCCCGCGCCGCTCGGGTACCAGCCGCCGCAGGTCATCCCCGAGGTGCCGACGCAGGGCTGGTACGCCCCGCCGCCGCCCGGACCGAACCCGTACGCGGCCCCGCAGGCCCCCGGACAGGCCCCACCGGCCCCCCAGAGCGCCCCGGCGGCCCCGGTGCAGGCACCCGCGCCGCAGGCCCCGGCCGCGGCCCCGCAGCCCGCTCCGGCCGCTCCCCCGGCCGCCCATCCCGCCGCCGCGCCCGCCCCCGCCCTGACCAAGCACGAGGACGCCCGATGACCGCCCCCTACCAGCAGCAGGCACCGGGTGCGCCCCTCGGGACGTACACCTCGCCCATCCCGGTGCGGCCCGCCTCGCTCGGCGACGCGCTCGCCTCCGAGTGGACCAAGATCCGCTCGGTGCGCTCCACGATGTGGACGCTGGGCGTGCTCATCGTGCTCTTGCTCGGCATCGGCCTGCTCGCGGCGGTCGCGGTCAACGCCTCCGACGCGAATATGGGCGACGCCCCGCTGCTCAGCCTCGGCTTCTACGGCGTGCTGCTCGGCTCGATCTGCGTGATCACGCTCGGCGTGCTGACCATCGCCTCCGAGTACGGCACGGGGATGATCCGTACGACACTGACCGCGTGCCCCAGCCGAGCCCGGATCCTCGCCGCCAAGTCGATCGTCTTCTTCCTGCTGTCGTTCGTCATCGTGACGCTCTCCACCGGCCTGGTGGCGATGCTCCAGACCGCAATGGTGGACACCGCCAACAAGCCGACCGGCTCCGAGCTGTTCAAGGCGACAGTCGGCGTCAGCCTCTACGTCTCGACGCTCGGCCTGCTCTCGCTCGCGGTCGGCGCGCTGATCCGGCACTCGGCCGGCGCGATCACGGTCATGATCGGCGTGGTCCTGCTGCCGCTGGTGCTCGCACTGTTCATGTTCGCGCCGTCGCTCGAATCGGTCCGCGAGGCCCTCTTCGAGTACTCGATCCCGAGCCAACTGGCGGTGTTCTACGGCGCACCGGTGAACGACTCGGGCCCGACCGGCTGGACGCCGCTGCTGATCCTGGGGGCCGTCACGGCCGCCGTACTCGGCGGCGCCTTCGCCGCGCTGAACAACCGCGACGTGTGACCTGAGCGCCTGCTAGTACCTGGGCGCGTTCCTGGACCGCTGCACCCTGCTGGTGCGGCGGTCCTTCGCGTTCCAGCAGGCCTTGTGCCAGTGCCGGCGGTCGTCCACGCCGCCGTACTCCGGCCAGGCCACCACGTGCGGGACACCGGAGGGGATCTCCTGGTCGCACCCCGGGCAGCGGTAGCGCTTGCCCTGCGCGCTCGCGCCGCTCACGTGCCGGACGGACCACTCCTCGCCCTGATACGTCTCGGTGCGCTGGAGGCCGTAGCGCTCCGCAGCCCCGCCGGTCGGTTCGGTCGGCTGGTCGCCGCCCTTGGGGCGGTTGCGGCGCGGGGACACGGAAACACCTCACGGGGCCGGGCTGACGGACTGACTCCAGCGTAGGGCCACATGGCCCGGGTACCCGAACCGCACGAGCGTGGGACGGTAACTCGTATGAGGGACTCTTACCGGACTATCGCAAGAAAATTCCGCTGGGCCGTGCCCTTGGCACTTGTCAGGCGTTGTTGCCGGTAAGAGGGGGAGCCGCGTAGGCCGCGAGGAGGCAGAAGGCGATGCGCGTCGGAACTTTTGTACTGGCAGCCCAATTCCCGGGCCAGGGCCAGGGGGAGGCACTGCACCGGGCAGTGCGGTCCGCCGAAGTGGCCGAGGAAGCGGGCCTGGACGCGGTGTGGCTCGCCGAGCACCACTTCGTTCCGTACGGGGTGTGCCCGTCGGCGGTGACGCTGGCGGCAATGCTGCTCGGGCGCACGCGCCGGATCCGCGTCGGGACGGCGGTCAGCGTGCTGCCCAGCGCACACCCGGTGGCGCTGGGCGAACAGGCGGCGCTGCTGCACCTGACGTCCGGTGGCCGGTTCTCGCTGGGAGTGGGCCGCGGCGGCCCCTGGGTCGACCTGGAGGTCTTCGGCTCGGGCCTGCGGGCGTACGAGGAGGGGCTCCCGGAGTCCCTCGACCTGCTGCTGCGGTGGCTGACCGAACCCCGGGTGGCGAGTCTGGGCGAACGTTTCGCCTTCCGGGAGGTCCCGGTGGTGCCAAGGCCCGACGAACTGCTCTCGGACGGTCCCGCGGGCCCCGAGGTCATCGTGGCGTGCACCTCGCCGAAGAGCGTGAAGCTGGCCGCCGAGCGGGGCCTGCCGATGCTGCTCGGGATGCACTGCGGGGACGAGGAGAAGGCGGAGATGGTCGCGCTGTGGCGGTCGCACGCGCTGGCGTCCGGCATCTCGCCGGAGGCGGTCGCGGCCGCGCCGCATGTGTCGGCCGGGGTGGCGCAGATCGAGGACCATCGCGCCCAGGCCACCGAGACACTGCTCAAGGCGATGCCCGGCTGGCTCAAGCAGGGCCTCGACGCGCATATGACGGTCGACGGCCGCCACCGGCCGATGCGCGACCCGGTGCTGTACACGGAACTGCTGTGCAGCCTCCATCCGGTCGGCACCCCGCGCCAGGCGGCGGACCGCATCGCGGCGACCTCGGAGAAGACGGGCATCACGCGCTTCGCCTTCCTGGTGGAGGGTTCGGGGGACCTGACCGCGACGGAGGAGAACGTACGGAGGCTGGGCGCGGAAGTGCTGCCGCTGCTGGGGTGAGGCCCGAGGGGGACGACGCCGGAGGGGCGCGGGGACTCGGGGCCCCACAAAAGGCCGCCGCTCCGCATCAGTTGCACCTCCCGCGATGCAGAGCGGCGGCGAAGACTTCAGCAGTCCCGCAACTCCGGAGACTGGTTGAGCAGTTGGCCCCGGACCGAGGTGAAGCGGGCGAGCCGCTCGTCGGCCACCGGGTCCAGGGGGAACACCGCGACGCGGTGGCAGTTCTGGAACGCCAGACGGACACCGAAGTGCCGCTGGAGCGAACCGCGGATGGCGTCACTCGCGAGCGCACGAAGGAGCTGGCCGCGCGCCTGCTCGTCCGGCGGAGGCGTCTGGTTGTCGGCGAACTCGCCACCGTCCACCTTCAGCTGGGCCACCAGAGAACTGATCATCTCCCATGCATACGGCAGGGAGGTCCGGACGCAGTCGACGAAATCAGCTTCGTCGACCTCGCCTCGCTCGGCCTGTTCGAGTAGGGCCGGTGAGACGTCGAGCGACATGGTTTCTCCTCTCGCGACCCCGGGGAGGGGGTCTTACGGCCAGGGAAAGGAACGAAATCGGCCACGCAGCGTGCCTGACCGACAACCTCCCGCTTACACGGTAGGCGCGGCATGGTGGCTGCGACAGGTACTTGGCACGTAACCGGCCAATAACGAACAGCGCTTTGTCGGACGAATCGCGTTCGGTGGGGGGATTCGAGTAGCGTTGCCGACCATGCGTCTCGTCATCGCCCGCTGCTCCGTCGACTACGCGGGCCGCCTCACCGCCCATCTGCCCTCCGCCACCCGGCTGATCCTGGTGAAGGCGGACAACAGCGTCTCCATTCACGCGGACGACCGGGCGTACAAGCCCCTCAACTGGATGTCTCCGCCCTGCACCCTCAAGGAGGGGGCCGGGGACGACACCGGCGTCTGGACGGTGGTCAACAAGGCGGGCGAGAAGCTCATCATCACGATGGAGGAGATCCTCCACGACTCGTCGCACGAGCTGGGTGTGGACCCGGGCCTCATCAAGGACGGCGTGGAAGCGCACCTGCAGGAGCTGCTCGCGGACCGGATCGACACGCTGGGCGAGGGGTACACGCTGATCCGCCGCGAGTACCCGACGGCGATCGGCCCGGTGGACATCCTGTGCCGGGACGCCTCCGGCGGGACGGTGGCGGTCGAGATCAAGCGGCGCGGTGAGATCGACGGGGTCGAGCAGCTCACGCGGTACCTGGAACTGCTGAACCGGGATCCGCATCTGGCGCCGGTGCGGGGGGTGTTCGCGGCGCAGGAGATCAAGCCGCAGGCGCGTGTGCTGGCGACGGACCGGGGGATCGGGTGCGTTGTCCTGGACTACAACGCGATGCGGGGCATCGAGGACGACAAACTCCGCCTGTTCTGACCCCTGGGGCGAGTCCCCCACCCCGCCCCTTCCGCTGTGACATGTGCGGCTCCGCCGCGTAGCCTCCGGGCGGGAAGGGGCGGGGCCTACGCCGTAGGCGACGCCGCTGGGCTCGGGGCCGTGGGCGCCGACGCACTGTTGCTCGGGGGCGTCTCGCCGGACGAGGCGCCCGTGGTCGCCGGCGTGGACGCGGTCGGCGTCGGTGCGGGGCTGGTCGAAGTCGGCGGCGCCGACGTCGGGCTCGGCGGCTTCGTCGCCGACGGCTTGGTCGTCGGCGACGGGTGCCCCGGAATCGACGGCTTCGGCCCACCAGGCGACATCGTCGGCCCCGACGGCTTCGTCGACGGCGTGGACGCCTGCCCGGAAGGCGTCATCGAGGACGACGGGCCGGACGGCGCCGACGGGGTCGTCCCCGGCGTACCCGGCCTCGGGGTCGTCGGGGTCGCGGGACCGTCCCCGGACCGGGGCGGGGCCCCGGGCGTGGGCGTGTCCGCCGGGAGGCCCGCCTCGGCGCCGCCCTCGTTCGCCGACTGCTGCTGCTCGACCTTGTCGCCGGGCGCGTCGGAGCCGGACGTCGCGCCCAGCGTCACCACCGTGCCCAGGACCGCCGCGAGCACCGCACCGGCACCCGCCGCCACCAGGTTGCGACGCGTGCCGGTGAAGAGCGTCCGCTTGGCGGGGGGTGCCCCGTGCGGGATCAGCACCGTGGGCGTGGCGTCCGGGACGGGGACGCCGGCCGGGGGCGACTGGGACTCCTCGTAGCGCGCGGCGGGGACCTCGTCGCCGGACGGGGTGCGGCCGCCGGAGACCACCGGGCCGCCCGAGCGGTCCTCGACCAGGGCCAGCGCGCGGCGCCCCGCGACCGTGCCCCGCTTGTCGGACAGCGCGCCCTTGAGGCCGATGGACGCCTCCAGTTCGGCGCGGGCGCGGTCGACGTTCCCGGCGCACAGCGCCAGGACGCCCAGTTCGTGGTGGAAGTAGGCCTCTTCCCCGACTTCGCCGGTGAGGCGGGCCGCCGCCGAGCCGATCCGCAGGGACCGCTCCCATGCCCCCCAGTGCAGCCCGGCCGCGAACGCGGGCGCCGCGCTGCGGGCGAGCTTGACGGCCGTGGCCGGGTGCGCGGGGTCGCCGCCGGGGACCAGCGCGCCCAGGGCCGCGAGGACCGCGTCCGCCTCGGCCGCCGCCCGCTCGGGCGTGACCGAGGGGTGCCCGGTCCACCAGGCGTAGTGCTGGGCGGCGGTGTGCGCCCGCTCCCCCGCCCCCTCCCCGTACCCGGCAGCCTCCAGCTGGGGGAGCACGCCCGCCGCGAGCCGGTAGCGCGTACCGACCGGGGAGAGCAGCCCGCAGCCGAGCAGTTCGCCGAGCGCGGCGTCCGCGTGGGTGTCCCCGACGAGCGCGGGCAGATGCGCCTGGTGCGGCACCTCGCCGCCGAGCGCGACGGCGAACCGCAGGGTCTCCCGGGAGGCCTGGCCGAGCCGGGCCGCGAGCGGCGCGGCGGGTGCGGCGCCCTCGCCAAGGGACGGCAGCGGCACCTCGCGGCCCTCGGCCGAGAAGACGGAGACGTCGGAGGGCTCGTCGACCGGCAGCCCGAACTCGTCGCGCGGGACGCCCTCGCCGCGCAGCCCGTCGCGCTGCCGCAGCAGCGAGCCCGCCTGGACGAACCGCAGCGGCAGGCCCTCGGACTCGAACCAGAGGTCGCCCGCCCAGTTGGCCTCGTCGTCGCTGAGCGGCCGGTCCACGGCCTGCTCCAGGAGTTCGAGGGAGGCGCTGCGGCCGAGCCCGGTCAGGAAGACCTCTTCGAGGTGCGACTCGGCGGGCGGCGCCGCCACCTCGGGCGTCGCGGCGAGCAGGAAGGCGCATTCGGGGGCCGCGGCGAGCAGCTCTTCGAGGGCGGCGCCGCCGAACTCCAGGTCGTCGACGAGGACGACCGCCCCGATCTCGCGCACCTGGTCGTGCAGCCCGGCCCGGTCGGGCCGGTGCAGCGGGGCGCGGTACACCGTCGCGTACAGCTCGTGCAGCAGTTCCTGGGCGGTGCGGCGGTGGCCGCTGAGGCGGACGACGCCGTCGGGTGCGAGCTGGGCGCAGTCGGCGGCCACCGCGTCGAGCAGGACCGTGCGCCCGGATCCGGCGGGCCCGGTGAGCCGCACCGAACGGCCGCGGCCGAGCAGGCGCACCAGTCGCTCGCGCTCCTCGCCGCGCTCCAGGAGGACCGGCGCGGGTGAGGCGGGCCCGGCGGGCACCGGCGGCTTGAGCGCCCGCTCCCGGTCGGTGCGTTCGGCGGCGGACTGGCGTTCGGGGCGGCCGGGTATCTCGCCGGGCGGGCAGGGCTCGATCTCGCTGCCGTCGACGGGGTTGACGGTGAGCAGGAAGTCGCCCGAGACGAGCTGGACCGTGCGCGCGAGTCCGGCGGCGCGCGCTCCGAGCTCGGGGGTGACGGCGTCGCGGTCGCGCTCCTTGCGCGGTGCGGCGGCGCCCGCGCCGGTGCCCGGTCCGTTCTGCTCGTCGTCGAACTCGTCCGGTCCCCGGGTGTCCATCGGGTTCATGGTGAAAGCCCCCCAGATACGCCTGCGTAACCTCGCCCCCCCGGCCGCTACGCATTGCGCTGTCGTTCTGGTCCGGTACCCGCCGCAGGGATGTCGACCGGCGGGAGACCGCACCCTAAACCTTCGCCCAGTATCTCCGAACGGGCGGGGTGCCACCCCGCCCAGAGCGTCACAGTCCGGTGAGGATTGCGCATGGAGGACCGGCTTCCACATCACCTGCACAAGTAGCGCACAGGTCTTGCTCAAGAGGGCCGTAGGAGCCTCGTACGGCGGTGGCGCCGCGCACGCTCACACGCGCGGCAGCGCCTCCGCCGCGATGCCGCCCTCGATGGCGAGGATGCGGTGCAGCCGGGTCGCCACCAGCAGGCGCTGCATCTGGGGCGGCACGCCCCGCAGCACGAGCCGCCGGCCGCAGCGGCCGGCCCGCCGGTGGGCGCCCATGATCACGCCGAGGCCCGTGGCATCCCAGGAGTCCAGCTCGGTCAGGTCGAGCACCAGATCGCCGGCTCCGTCGTCGACGGCCGAGTGCAGGACCGTACGGGCGTCCGCCGCGCTGCGGACGTCGAGGCGGCCCCCGACGACCAGCTCGACGTGGTCGCCCCTGATGTGCATATGTACTCCCCGGAGTGCTCCGTATGCCTGTCTGCCTGTCGTCTCTTACTGCACCAACTGACTGCACAGACCGCAGGGAAGTTGCCGTCTGTAAGCGAACCGATACCTAATTCACCCCATGGAGTGATTCCGGGGCGAGGGGAGGTGAGGGTGCGTCAATCAGTGCTTGTAGAAGCCCTGCCCGCTCTTGCGGCCGATGTCACCCGCGTCAACCATCCGACGCATCAGCTCCGGCGGCGCGAACTTCTCGTCCTGGGACTCGGTGTAGATGTTGCTGGTGGCGTGGAGCAGGATGTCCACGCCGGTGAGGTCGGCGGTGGCCAGCGGGCCCATCGCGTGGCCGAAGCCCAGCTTGCAGGCGAGGTCGATGTCCTCGGCGGTGGCCACGCCCGACTCGTACAGCTTGGCCGCCTCGACGACGAGCGCCGAGATCAGCCGGGTGGTGACGAAACCGGCGACGTCGCGGTTGACGACGATGCAGGTCTTGCCGACGGACTCGGCGAACTCCCGGGCGGTGGCCAGGGTTTCGTCGCTCGTCTTGTAGCCGCGCACCAGCTCGCAGAGCTGCATCATCGGGACCGGCGAGAAGAAGTGGACGCCGACGACCCGCTCGGGGTTCTCGGTGGCCGCCGCGATCTTGGTGATCGGGATGGCGGAGGTGTTGGAGGCGAGCACGGTGTCCGGACGCACGATCTTGTCGAGCGTACCGAAGATGTCGTGCTTGACCTCCAGCTTCTCGAAGACGGCCTCGACGACGATGTCCACGTCGGCGGCCGCGTCCAGGTCGGTCGTGGTGGTGATGCGGGCGAGCGCGGCCTCCGCGTCCTCGGCGGCCAGCTTGCCCTTGCTCACGAACTTGTCGTACGAGGCCTTGATGCCGTCGGTGCCACGGGCCAGCGCCGCGTCGGTGACGTCGCGCAGCACCACGTCCCAGCCCGCCTGGGCCGAGACCTGCGCGATGCCCGAACCCATGAGTCCGGCCCCGATGACGGCGAGCTTCCTGGCCACTTCACACCCCTTTGACAGCTTGCTGATACGGCTCTCCGGCGGAGGCTATCGGCCGTGAGGCGTCTTGGGAGCCGTAAGAGATGCGCGTCACGTCTCAGATGACGGACATCACACCAAGACGGGGGAGCGGCGTCTCACCGAGGGGCCCGGCGGGCCCCACCGGTCGTCCCGTACCGCGTACTTGGGCGGGGAATGTCCGTGCCCGGCGGGCGGCCGTGACGGTCGGCACAGGAGCGTGGCGGACGGCCCCCGCGTAACTAGGCTGACCCCATGGTCAATCTGACGCGCATCTACACCCGTACCGGCGACAAGGGCACCACGGCCCTGGGCGACATGAGCCGTACCGCCAAGACGGATCTGCGGATCTCGGCGTACGCGGACGCCAACGAGGCGAACGCGGTCATCGGCACCGCGCTGGCGCTCGGGAAGCTGTCCGAGGAGGTCGCGACCGTCCTCGGCCGGGTCCAGAACGACCTGTTCGACGTGGGCGCGGATCTGTCCACGCCCGTGGTCGAGGACCCGAAGTACCCGCCGCTGCGGGTCGAGCAGTTCTACATCGACCGCCTTGAGGCGGACTGCGACCTCTTCAACGAGCGGCTGGAGAAGCTCCGCAGCTTCATCCTGCCGGGCGGCACGCCGGGCGCGGCGCTGCTGCACCAGGCGTGCACGGTGGTCCGCCGCGCCGAGCGCTCGACCTGGGCGGCCCTGGAGGTGCACGGCGAGACGATGAACCCGCTGACGGCCACGTACCTCAACCGCCTCTCCGACCTGCTGTTCATCCTGGCGCGGACGGCGAACGGCGAGGTCGGGGACGTGCTGTGGGTGCCGGGCGGCGAGCGGTAGGCGCTCCGCGCGGAGGGCGGTGATCCGGCCGCGGGTCGTGCGTCGCCGATCGCACCCACGCCGCGGAGCCGCATATGTCACCGCCCCGCGCCCCGTACGGGGCGCGGTACCGCACGGGCTGCCTAGAACAGGCCCTTCCGCGACCGGGCCGCCTGCACCCGCTTCGGGAACAGCGTGCAGCTCAGCGCGATGACCAGGTTGATGCCGATCAGCCACAGCATCCGCTGCTGCCACGTCCGCAGGGAGCCGACGTCCCCGTCGCCGCCCACGTACCAGATGCCGCCCTGGAGCAGCCCGATCGCGATCGCGGCGGCGAGCACCCAGCGCCCGGCGGTCCTCCACTCGTGGACCGCGCGGGCCGCGCCGCCCGCCGGGGCCTTGGCGGGGCGCGGGCCGCCCGCGAAGCGGTGGGCGAACCAGGCGTCGGCCCGCTTCACCATGGAGTGGCCCATCGCCACCGAGAAACCGATGTACACGGCGGCGAGGCCGTGCTTCCAGTCCGGCTCGGCGCCGTTCTTGAGGTCGATCACGGTGACGACGAGGAGCAGCGCTTCGAGCAGTGGCTCGCAGAGCAGGACCGCCACCGACGTCCTGGGCATCTTCGCGAAGTAGCGCAGCGCCAGGCCCCCGGCCAGCAGCACCCAGAAGCCGACTTCGCAGATGACGATCAGTGTGACGATCACGGCGTTCCCCTTTCCTCGGTCCCGTCGTCCGGACTCCCCTCCAGCGTCGGCCCGCGATCAGGCCCGCTCGTCGTCGGCAGTGAGGAAACGGCACTGCATCCTTCGGCGTATTCGATGGAGCGCGGGATCGCCCCGCACGTGGAGGCCCGGGCCCCAAGCTCCGTGTTTCATGGGAACGTGAAACGTTTTCCCCGCCCGCACCGCCATGACGTGATCATCGCCGTCGTCGGCCTGCTGACCGGCGTGGCGGGCTGGGCGCTCGGGCTGCACACCCAGGGCGGGCATCCGTTCGGCGGCGCCGAGGTCCTGGTGCCGCTGTCGGTGATGGCGGCCCTCGAACTCGTACGCCGGACCGCCCCGCAGTTCGCCCTGGTCACCGGCACCTTCGCGATCGTCGCGGACCAGTTCACGCTCGGCAGCGTGGTGACGGTCCTGATGTTCACGGATCTGGTCTACGCGGCCGTCCTGTACGGCACCCCGGCCGCCGCCCGCCGCATCCCCGTCACCACCGGGCTGATCTCGGTGGGGGTGGCCATCGGCTTCGTGGCCTGGCTGCACAAGCCCGAGGCCCTGCTGATCGGCCTGATCGCCGGACTGGTCTCGTTCGCACCCGCCACCACCGGCGCGCTGGTGCGCAACCACCGCGACGCCGCCGACGCGGCCACCCTGCGCGCCGAGCAGACCGCACTGCTCGCCGAGGTCGACCGCACCCAGGCGGTGGTGGCCGAGCGCGCCCGGATGGCCCGTGAGCTGCACGACATGGTCGCCAACCACCTCTCGGCGATCGCCATCCACTCCACCGCCGCGCTCTCCCTCGACGACCCGGCCACCACCCGCCAGGCGCTCACCGTGATCCGCGCGAACAGCGTGGACGGGCTCGCGGAGATGCGCCGGCTGATCGGGCTGCTGCGCGACAGCGGCGCCGGGCGCGCACCGGCCGCCGCGCCCACGCTGGCCGGGCTCGACGCGCTGATCGCCCAGGCCCGTACGAACGGGGCCTCCAGCGGGCTCGACTTCGCCCTCGACGACACCCGGCCCGAGGGGGCCGCGCTGTCCGCCCCGGTCGAGCTCGCCGCGTACCGGATCGTCCAGGAGTCGCTGACCAACGCCCTCAAGCACGCCTCGCCGGGCACGGTCACCGCGGCGCTCGCGCACAACGGGCGGGCGCTGACGGTCCGGGTGACCAGCCCGTACGGTGAGCGTCCGGGACCGCGTGCGCCGGGCTCGGGCGCGGGTCTGGTCGGGATGCGGGAGCGGGCCGTGCTGCTCGGCGGGAGCTTCGCGTCGGGCCCCGAGCCGGGTGAGGACGGCGCCAGGATCTGGCGGGTCCGGGCCGAACTTCCCATCAAGGAAAGCGAGTCGACCACATGACGATCCGGGTGCTGGTCGCGGAGGACCAGTCGTCGGTACGGGCCGGCCTGGTCCTGATCCTGGGCAGCGCCCCGGACATCGAGGTGGCCGGGGAGGCCGCCGACGGCGAGGAGGCGGTCCGGCTGGCGCGTGAACTGCGCCCGGACCTGGTGCTCATGGATGTGCAGATGCCCCGGCTCGACGGCGTTTCGGCGACCCGTCAGGTGGTCGCGGAACAGCTGGCCGATGTGCTGGTCCTGACGACGTTCGACCTCGACGAGTACGTCTTCGGGGCGCTGCGCGCGGGCGCGGCGGGGTTCCTGCTGAAGAACACGGAGGCGAGGGACCTGATCGAGGCGGTACGGACGGTGGCGCGCGGCGAGGGGCTGATCGCCCCGGCCGTCACCCGCCGGCTGATCGCGGAGTTCGCGGCCCCGGCGGCCAAGGCGCCCCCGGTGCGGCCGGCCGCCCTGGAGACGTTGACCCGCCGCGAGCGGGAGGTCCTGTCGTGCCTCGGCGAGGGGCTGTCGAACGCCGAGATCGCGGGGCGCCTTGCGATGGCGGAGGCCACGGTGAAGACCCATGTCAGCCGGTTGCTGGGGAAGCTGGAGCTGCGCAGCCGGGTCCAAGCGGCCGTACTGGCACAGGAGTTGGGCGTCTAGGGGCGACTTCCGGCCGTTGGTCTGGACCTCTTGACGGTTGGTCCAGACCTTTCTACGCTCACGGCACTGCTGTGTGAGCGTGCCACGACACCGTGTGCTCCACGACACCGTGTGCTCACCGGGCGGAGCAGGGTCCCACCCCCACCCCTTCGGACCTCACTCGGGAGCTCTCCTTGAGTCCTGCAACGCGCATCCGCACCCGCACCCGCTTCAGAACCAGAGCCGCGGCAACCCTGACCGCGCTGGCACTTCCCCTGGCCGCGCTCGTCGGTCTGGCCGGCGCCACTCCCGCCGCGGCCGCCGCCTCGGCGACCGCCACCTACGCCAAGACCCAGGACTGGGGCTCCGGCTTCGGCGCCCAGTGGACCGTCAAGAACACCGGCACCACGACGCTCACCTCCTGGACCGTGGAGTGGGACTACCCCTCCGGTACGTCCGTGACCTCGTTCTGGGACGCGGACGTCACCCATGACGGCAACCACTGGACCGCCAAGAACAAGTCGTACAACGGCACCCTCGCTCCCGGCGCCGGCGTCACCTTCGGCTTCAACGGGGCGGGCTCCGGTGCCCCCTCCGGCTGCAAGCTCAACGGGGGCTCCTGCGACGGTAGTTCGACCCCGCCCGGCGACAGCCCGCCGTCCGCGCCGGGCACCCCGACGGCGAGTGGCGTCACCAACACCTCGGTGAGCCTGTCGTGGACCGCCGCCACCGACGACAAGGGCGTCAAGAACTACGACGTCCACCGCGGCTCCGTGAAGATCGCCACGGTGACCGGTACGACGTACGCCGACTCGGGCCTCACCGCCGGGACGACGTACACGTACAGCGTGACCGCGCGCGACACCGCCGACCAGACGGGCCCCTCCTCCGGCTCGGCCACCGTCACCACCACGGGCGGCGGAGGCAACCCGGACCCGGGCTCCACGGTCAAGCTCGGCTACTTCACCGACTGGGGCGTCTACCAGCGCAACTACCACGTGAAGAACATCGTCACCTCGGGCTCGGCGGCCAAGCTGACGCACATCAACTACGCGTTCGGCAACGTCACGGGCGGCCAGTGCGCCATCGGTGACGCCTACGCCGACTACCAGAAGACGTACGACGCCTCCTCCAGCGTCGACGGCACCGCCGACACCTGGGCCCAGCCGGTCGCGGGCAGCATCAACCAGCTGCGCGAGCTGAAGAAGAAGTACCCGGGCATCAAGGTGCTGTGGTCGTTCGGCGGGTGGACCTGGTCGGGCGGCTTCGGCGCGGCGGCGGCCAACCCGACGGCGTTCGCCAACTCCTGCTACAGCCTGGTCGAGGACCCGCGCTGGGCCGACGTCTTCGACGGCATCGACATCGACTGGGAGTACCCGAACGCCTGCGGCCTCTCCTGCGACACCAGCGGCCAGGCCTCGCTGAAGAACCTGCTGGCCGCGCTCCGGGCCAAGTTCGGCTCCTCGGCGCTGGTGACGGCGGCCGTCACGGCCGACGGCTCCGCCAACGGCAAGATGGACCAGGCCGACTACGCCGGGGCTGCGCAGTACGTCGACTGGTACAACGTGATGACGTACGACTTCTTCGGCGCCTGGGACGCGAAGGGACCCACGGCCCCGCACTCCCCGCTCACCTCGTACAACGGCATCCCGATCGCGGGCTTCAACACGGACGCGGCGATCCAGAAGTACAAGGTCAAGGGGATCCCGGCGAGCAAGCTCAACCTGGGGATCGGGTTCTACGGGCGCGGCTGGACCGGCGTCACCCAGGACGCGCCGGGCGGTACGGCGACGGGGTCGGCCCCCGGGACGTACGAGCAGGGCATCGAGGACTACAAGGTCCTCAGGAGCGCCTGCCCGGTGACGGGGACGGTCGCGGGCACGGCGTACGCCCGCTGCGGCTCCAACTGGTGGAGCTATGACACCCCGTCGACGATCGCGGGGAAGATGTCGTACGCGAAGGCCCAGGGGTTGAAGGGGGCGTTCTTCTGGGAGTTCAGCGGCGACACGGCGAATGGTGAACTGATCTCGGCGATCGACGCGGGCTTGCGTTAACGGGCCCGCCCCACGACCCCGGGCAGGCGGTCCGTCCCCGCTTGCCCGGGAACCCTCAGGGGCGCAGGGCTGTGACATGTGCGGCTCCGCCGCGTGGCGCGACAAGCCACAGGCGGCCCGCAGCCGAGAAGAGAAGGGGGCGTCAGCCTTCGGCTGCAGGCCGTGCTGGGCCGGCCGCGCAGTTCCCCGCGCCCCTTTCGGGGCTACGCCACGTTCACCCGTTGCCCCGGCGGCGCCGCCTCCAGCCACGCCAGGAAACCCGTCAGCGCGTCCTCGCTCATCGCCAGCTCCAGGCGGACGCCCCGGTGCGTACAGCCGAGCACGATCGCGTCGGACAGCAGCGCCAGCTCCTCCTCGCCCGCCGGCTTGCGGCGCGCCACGACCTCGATCGCGGAGCGCTCCAGGAGCCGCCGCGGCCGGGGCGCGTACGAGAAGACGCGGAACCACTCGATCCGGTCACCGCTGTACCGCGCGACTCCGTACACCCAGCCCTTGCCGCCCGGGTCGCCGCCCTCGGGCACGTCCCAGCGCAGACTGCAGTCGAAGGTCCCGCCGGAACGCTGGATCAGCCGCCGGCGCAGACCGAAGACGAAGAGTCCCACCAGTACCAGCGCGACGACCAGGCCGCCCACAAGCAGAACGAGGGTCATCTACACCGACCTCCTCGCTCCATTCGGGGCCCGGGGCTCGCCCCGGTCTCTTGTGCCTGCATCGCCTCAGCCGCGGCCGGGTCCGGAAAATTCCAGACCCGTGACCGCGGCTGAGGGCAAAACTCTTCGGCGGGGTGCTAGCGCACCGACACCGTACGCAGCCGGACCTCGGCGCGGCGCTCGGCGGCGCCGTCCTCGACCGACTTGGCGCTCTCCAGCGCCCGCTCGGCACGCTGGACGTCGATCTCGTCCGCGAGCTCCGCGATCTCCGCGAGCATGGAGAGCTTGTTGTCCGCGAACGAGATGAACCCGCCGTGCACAGCGGCGACGACGGTGCTGCCCTCACTCGTACGGATGGTCACCGGACCGGACTCCAGCACTCCGAGGAGCGGCTGGTGACCGGGCATGACGCCGATGTCGCCGGACGTGGTGCGCGCGACGACCAGGGTGGCCTCGCCGGACCAGACACTGCGGTCCGCGGCGACGAGCTCGACGTGCAGCTCAGCAGCCAAGGTGGGCTCCTCGGGTCACCACCCGGCAATTGGAGCCGGGTGTTGGGTCAAGTCTAGTAGGGCCCGGAGCAACAGAGCGCCGGGGCCCACCCGGCCTTCCGGCCGGGGGTCCGGGGGTTGCCCCCCGGGAGATGCAGCGTGGGCGTACGGAGGAGGGCGGGACGCGCCCGCCCCCCTCCGCCGAAACGCGACTCTTACGAGTCAGGCGATTCAGGAGACGCCCAGCTCCTTGGCGTTGGCCTTCAGGTCCTCGATGCCACCGCACATGAAGAACGCCTGCTCGGGGAAGTGGTCGTACTCACCGTCGCAGATCGCGTTGAACGCGGTGATCGACTCTTCGAGCGGAACGTCCGAACCGTCCACGCCGGTGAACTGCTTGGCGACGTGGGTGTTCTGCGACAGGAAGCGCTCGACGCGACGGGCACGGTGGACAACGAGCTTGTCCTCCTCGCCCAGCTCGTCGATACCGAGGATCGCGATGATGTCCTGGAGGTCCTTGTACTTCTGCAGGATCCCCTTGACACGCATGGCGGCCGCGTAGTGGTCCGCCGCGATGTACCGCGGGTCGAGGATGCGGGACGTCGAGTCCAGCGGGTCCACGGCCGGGTAGATGCCCTTCTCGGAGATCGGACGGGAGAGAACCGTCGTCGCGTCGAGGTGGGCGAAGGTGGTGGCCGGGGCCGGGTCGGTCAGGTCGTCCGCGGGGACGTAGATCGCCTGCATCGAGGTGATCGAGTGACCACGGGTCGAGGTGATGCGCTCCTGGAGGAGACCCATCTCGTCGGCCAGGTTCGGCTGGTAACCCACCGCGGAGGGCATACGGCCGAGCAGGGTCGACACCTCGGAACCCGCCTGGGTGTACCGGAAGATGTTGTCGATGAAGAAGAGGACGTCCTGCTTCTGGACGTCACGGAAGTACTCCGCCATCGTCAGACCGGCCAGCGCGACCCGAAGACGGGTGCCCGGGGGCTCGTCCATCTGACCGAAGACGAGCGCCGTCTTGTCGATGACGCCGGAGTCGCCCATCTCCTCGATGAGGTCGTTGCCCTCACGGGTACGCTCACCGACGCCCGCGAACACCGACACACCGTCGTGGTTGTTGGCGACGCGGTAGATCATTTCCTGGATCAGAACGGTCTTGCCGACACCGGCACCACCGAACAGACCGATCTTTCCACCCTTGACGTACGGGGTGAGAAGGTCGATGACCTTGACGCCGGTCTCGAACATCTCGGTCTTCGACTCAAGCTCGTCGAAGCGAGGGGCCTTGCGGTGGATCGGCCAGCGCTCGGTGACCTCGGCGTTCGCCTCGGGGTAGTTCAGCACCTCGCCCAGCGTGTTGAACACCTTGCCCTTGGTGAAGTCACCGACGGGGACGGTGATGCCCTCGCCCGTGTCGGTCACCGCGGCCTGGCGGACCAGACCGTCGGTCGGCTGCATCGAGATGGTACGGACGAGGCCGTCACCCAGGTGCTGCGCGACCTCAAGGGTCAGCGTCTTGAGCTTGCCGTCCTCGGCCGGGTCGGCGACCTGGACCTTCAGCGCGTTGTAGATCTCGGGCATGGCGTCGACGGGGAACTCCACGTCGACGACCGGGCCGATGACCCGGGCGACGCGGCCCGTGGCGGCGGCCGTCTCAACAGTGGTCGTCATTACTTGTCACTCCCCGCGGTCGCGTCAGCCATGGCGCTCGCGCCACCGACGATCTCGCTGATTTCCTGGGTGATTTCGGCCTGGCGGGCCGCGTTGGCAAGCCGGGAGAGGCTCTTGATGAGATCCCCGGCGTTGTCGGTCGCCGACTTCATCGCGCGGCGGCGGGCGGCGTGCTCGGAAGCGGCCGACTGCAGCAGTGCGTTGTAGATGCGGCTCTCGACGTAGCGCGGCAGCAGGGCGTCGAGGACGTCCTCCGCCGACGGCTCGAAGTCGAACAGCGGAAGGATCTCGCCCTTCGTACCGCTCTCCTCCACAGCCTGGTCGAGACTGAGCGGCAGCATCCGGCCGTCCACCGCGTTCTGCGTCATCATCGACACGAATTCCGTGTAGACGATGTGCAGCTCGTCGACGCCGCCCTCGGCCGTGTCCGTCTGGATGGCCTCGATCAGCGGCGCCGCGACGCGCTTGGCGTCGGCGTAGGCCGGGCTGTCGGTGAAGCCGGTCCACGACTCCGCGACCTTGCGCTCGCGGAAGCCGTAGTAGGCGACACCCTTGCGGCCGACGATGTAGGCATCGACGTCCTTGCCCTCAGCGCGCAGCCGCTCGGTGAGCCGCTCCGCCTGCTTGATGGCGTTCGAGGAGTAGCCGCCGGCCAGACCGCGGTCGCTCGTGATGAGCAGGATCGCGGCACGGGTCGGCGCCTCGGCCTCGGTGGTCAGGGCGTGCTTGGTGTTCGAACCGGTCGCCACCGCGGTCACCGCACGGGTGAGCTCGGTCGCGTACGGCATCGACGCCGCCACCTTGCGCTGCGCCTTGACGATGCGCGAGGCGGCGATCATCTCCATCGCCTTGGTGATCTTCTTGGTCGCCGTGACGGCACGGATGCGACGCTTGTAGACCCGGAGCTGCGCTCCCATGAGTCAGGTCCCTTCCGTCGTCACTTGGAGACGTTGACGGCCGGAGCGTCCTCGCCCAGGAGCTTGCCGTCAGACGTCTCGAACTGCTGCTTGAAGGCAGCGATGGCGTCCGCGATCGACGTCAGGGTGTCGTCCGACATCTTGCCGCCCTCGGCGATCGAGGTGAGGAGGTCCTTGCGCTCACGGCGCAGGTGCTCCAGCAGCTCCGACTCGAAGCGACGGATGTCGTTGACCGGGACGTCGTCCATCTTGCCGGTGGTGCCGGCCCAGACGGAGACGACCTGCTCCTCGACGGGCATCGGCTGGTACTGGCCCTGCTTCAGCAGCTCGACCATGCGCTTGCCGCGCTCCAGCGAGTTCTTCGACGCGGCGTCCAGGTCGGAACCGAAGGCGGCGAACGCCTCCAGCTCGCGGTACTGGGCGAGGTCCACGCGGAGACGGCCGGAAACCTGCTTCATGGCCTTGTGCTGCGCGGAACCACCGACGCGGGAGACCGAGATACCGACGTTCAGCGCCGGGCGCTGGCCCGCGTTGAACAGGTCGGACTCCAGGAAGCACTGGCCGTCGGTGATGGAGATGACGTTGGTCGGGATGAACGCCGACACGTCGTTCGCCTTGGTCTCGACGATCGGCAGACCGGTCATCGAACCGGCACCCATCTCGTCGGAGAGCTTGGCGCAGCGCTCCAGCAGACGCGAGTGCAGGTAGAAGACGTCGCCCGGGTAGGCCTCGCGGCCCGGCGGGCGGCGCAGCAGCAGCGACACGGCGCGGTAGGCGTCGGCCTGCTTCGACAGGTCGTCGAAGATGATCAGGACGTGCTTGCCGGCGTACATCCAGTGCTGGCCGATGGCGGAACCGGTGTACGGCGCCAGGTACTTGAAGCCGGCCGGGTCGGACGCCGGGGCGGCGACGATCGTCGTGTACTCGAGCGCGCCGGCCTCTTCCAGGGCGCCGCGAACGGACGCGATGGTCGAGCCCTTCTGGCCGATGGCGACGTAGATGCAGCGGACCTGCTTGTTCACGTCACCCGAGCGCCAGTTGTCGCGCTGGTTGATGATCGTGTCGACGGCCAGAGCGGTCTTGCCGGTCTGACGGTCACCGATGATCAGCTGGCGCTGGCCACGGCCGATCGGCACCATCGCGTCGACGGCCTTGTAGCCGGTCTGCATCGGCTCGTGCACCGACTTACGGACCATGACGCCCGGGGCCTGCAGTTCGAGGGCGCGGCGGCCTTCGGTCGCGATCTCGCCGAGGCCGTCGATCGGGTTGCCGAGCGGGTCGACGACGCGGCCGAGGTAGCCCTCGCCGACGCCTACGGAGAGGACCTCACCGGTGCGCTGCACCGGCTGGCCCTCCTCGATGCCGCTGAACTCGCCGAGGACGATCGCACCGATCTCGCGCTCCTCGAGGTTGAGGGCGAGACCGAGGGTGCCGTCCTCGAACTTCAGCAGCTCGTTCGCCATGGCGGAGGGCAGGCCCTCCACCTTCGCGATGCCGTCGCCGGCAACGCTGACCGTTCCGACCTCCTCGCGCGAGGCCGCGTCCGGCTGGTACGACTGGACGAAGTTCTCCAGTGCGTCCCGGATCTCCTCCGGCCGGATCGTGAGCTCCGCCATCTGGGTTCCCTGCTCTCCTTGTTGGGCCTGAAGCTTCTTAGGGGGTCTGGGGGCGACCCCCAGGAATCTTCTGCAAGTTCTGCACGGCCCAACCGGGCCGCTGTGATGCCTTGTGTAATTGGTGACGCTGCCGAGGCAGCGTCAGCCGGCCAGTCGCCGGCTCGCCTCGTCGAGACGCTGCGCGATCGTGCCGTCGACGACCTCGTCGCCCACCCGCACCGAGATCCCGCCGAGGACCGTCGGGTCCACGTCCAGGTTCAGGTGCATCTGGCGGCCGTACACCTTCGCCAGAGCGGCGCCGAGGCGCTGCTTCTGTACGTCGGTCAGCGGCACCGCCGAGGTGACCACGGCGACCATGCGGTCCCGGCGCTCCGCGGCGAGCTTGGAGAGGGAGTCGAGTCCCGCTTCCAGGCTACGTCCACGCGGCTTGGTCACCAGACGCGTGACGAGACGCTCGGTGGCCGCGTTCGCCTTGCCGCCGAGCAGGCTGCGCAGCAGCTCGCCCTTGGCGGACGCGGTGGCGGCGCGGTTGGTCAGCGCGGAGCGCAGGTCGGTGCTGGAGGAGACGATCCGGCCGAACCGGAACAGCTCGTCCTCCACGTCGTCCAGCGCGCCGGCCTTCTGCGCCGCGGTGAGGTCGGCGGTGTTCGCCAGCTCCTCCAGCGCGTCCACCAGGTCGCGCGACTGCGACCAGCGGGAGCGGACCATGCCGCTCACCAGGTCGGCGGTCTCGCCGCCGACCTGACCGCCGAGGAGGCGCCCGGCCAGCTCGGCCTTGGCCTCGGCGGGCTGCGACGGGTCGGTGAGGACCCGGCGCAGCGACACCTCGCGGTCGAGCAGCGCGGTGACGGCCGCCAGCTCCCCGGCGAGCTTCGCCGCGTCGACGGACGTGTTGTCCATCAGCGCGTCGAGACGCTCGCGCGCGGCAGCCAGTGCCTCGCGGCTCGCTCCGTTCATCGCGTGGCCTCGGCCTTCGAAGCGTCCTCGAGACCCTCGAGGAAGCGGTCGATGGTGCGGCTCTGCCGGGCGTGGTCCTCAAGGGACTCGCCGACGAGCTTGCCGGCCAGGTCGGTGGCGAGCTTGCCCACGTCCTGGCGGAGCGCGTGCGCCGCGGCCTTGCGGTCGGCCTCGATCTGGGCGTGGCCGGCAGCGATGATCTCCTCACGCTGCCGCTGGCCTTCCGCCCTCATCTCCTGGATGAGCACGGTGCCCTGCTCGGTCGCCTCCTGGCGCAGGCGGGCAGCCTCGTGGCGGGCCTCGGCGAGCTGGGCCTTGTACTGCTCCAGCACGCTCTGAGCCTCGGTCTGCGCGGCCTCGGCCTTCTCGATACCGCCCTCGATGGCCTCGCGCCGCTCGTCCAGAACCTTGTTGATGTTCGGGAGGAGCTTCTTGGCGAGGAAGCCGAAGACGATGACAAAGGCGATCAGGCCGATGACGAGCTCGGGCCACGGCGGAACGAGGGGGTTTTCCTTGCCCTCGGCCAGCTGAACCATGGTGAGGTTCACATCAGTGCCTTTCGTCGGATCGGTCTAGTCGTGGCTGTTCGTCAGCTGTAGACGAACGGCATGACGAGGCCGATGAGGGCCAGCGCCTCACAGAACGCGAAACCGAGGATCTGGTTGGCGCGGATCAGGCCGGCGGCCTCGGGCTGACGGGCCATGGCCTGGGTGCCGTTACCGAAGATGATGCCGACGCCGACGCCGGGGCCGATCGCGGCGAGACCGTAACCGACGGAGCTGAGGGAGCCGGTGA
This sequence comes from Streptomyces sp. NPDC031265, assembly GCF_055570295.1. NCBI lineage: Bacteria > Bacillati > Actinomycetota > Actinomycetes > Kitasatosporales > Streptomycetaceae > Streptomyces > Streptomyces sp. NPDC031265. The sequence goes on along the minus strand of NZ_JBVIHM010000022.1, from coordinate 98,451 downwards.
CACCATCGGAGGCAGCGAGGATCTGGGACATGCCAGTTCTTCCTTCTCTTTCACGGACCGGTGGGGGTTGGCCACCGGACGACTGGGGGTTTTGAGGGGCGGGCGGTCAGTGGTGCTCGGCGACGGCGCCCTGGATGAAGCTGCAGGCCAGAAGCACGAACACGTACGCCTGGACGGCCTGGATGAAGAGCTCGAAGCCGGTCATCACGATGACCATCACGAACGAGACACCCGAGTACGCGATGCCGATGCCGTTGAGCATGTACCAGCTGGCGATCGTGAAGAGCAGCAGCAGGGTGTGACCCGCGAACATGTTCGCGAAGAGTCGCACCGCGTGCGTGAACGGGCGGACCAGGACGTTCGAGAAGAACTCGATGACCATGACCAGCGGCAGGACGCCGCCGAGGCTCTTGTCGTAGCCCGTGAGGTTCTTGAAGCCGCCGACGAAGCCGTGGCGCTTGAAGGTGAGGCTCATCCAGATGATGTAGACGATCCCCGCGAGAACCGCCGGGTACGCGATGATCGACGTCACCGGGAACTGCGCGACCGGGACGATCGACCAGAGGTTCATCATCCAGACGAAGAAGAAGATCGAGACCATGAGGGGGACCCACTTCTCGCCCTCCTTCTTGCCGATCGTCTCGTAGACGATGCCGCGGCGTACGAAGTCGTAGCCGGCCTCGGCCACCATCTGGAGCTTGCCGGGGACGACCTTCGGCTTACGGAAGGCAGCCCAGAAGAAGCCGACGATGATGAGCGAGCCCAGCAGGGCGAGCAGCATCGGCTTGTTGAAATAAACGCCGTCCGCGTCACCCCAGAGAGGCTTGAACAGGAACGAGTGCAGGCCCGGACCCTCGAAGCCACCGCAGTCCTGGAACAGGTGGCAACTGGTGTCGAAAGCGAGCTGCGTCGGGTCAGCACTCACCGCGGGCTCCTTCAGCGTGGCGCATAGGTACGGCAACCTCGTTGTGTCGGCGCGGCGCGCAGCCGCGGTTCGGCACTGGACTGGTGTTACGGATGATGGGGCGGCGGTCGGGCATCAAGCCTCGCGATCGAGCAGGCGTCAGCTCAGATGCCCGCGCCCGCAGTGCCGCAGTTGGCACCGGACGATAGCAGGGTCTCGAACTCGCATTTATTCCGCCCCTACCCTTCACGACGAAGACCCGGATTTCTCGGGCTTCTGAGCCTCCGAATCCGGCTCGACGTAAAGGATCTTGGCCTTCATGTGCGCACGTGCCTGCATGCCGATCCAGACGAGGGTCAGCGCGACGAGTGTGGCGGCGAATGCCTTGGGGTTGAACAGTGTCGTGTTCTTGAAGACCGCGACGAAGATGAAGAGCAACAACAACTGAGCCGTGTACAGCATCAGCCCCATGGCCTGGAACAGGTGGGGCAGGTTCTTGGCCGTGCGTTCCAGTACGACGAGCCCGATACCCATGAAGCAGATGACCACGACCGTCGCGATGGCGGCGCCGATGGCCCCCTTGCCGCCCGCGACCCCGGTGCTGACCGCGATGGCGATGACGCCGGCGGCAGCGGTGGGTACGGCGGTCCGAAGGAGGGTGCGGGCGTCGTTGGACGGCATGGCGGCAGCTCCGCTTACTGGGTGGGGGCAGGGTGTCGTCATGGACGAGCGTAGGCCCCGGCCGAGGTGGTCCCCTCAAGCCAATGGGCCGTCGCACTACGGTCCTTCGGCTCTGTTGCCGGGTCTCGTGAACCGTATCACAAACTATTTGATGAGGTCTTTACCAAGATGGTGTGCTGCCCGTCACACATGAGAGTGAACGTGCGCGCATGTGCAGAACGGGCGGCAACTTGTCTGGTATTGGGACTCAGTGCGGCAATTCGTCAGCGGGACGCGCCGGTCTTCCGCCGGTCGGGGAAGCGCGAACGGGGGCCAATGGCGGTCGCCCCGTTGACGCCGGAGACGCCCGCGCCGACCGGTGTGCGCTCCTCCTCGTCCCCGTCCCACTCCTCGGTGCCCTCCGCGGCCACGGCCGCCGCGGCGAGCCGTGTACGGCGCCGGTAGCGCGGCGGGACGAACGCCTCGGCCCAGCGCGGGGCGCGCGGCGTGAAGCGCGGGAGCAGCAGCAGGACAAGACCGACCGCGCTCAGCGCGACGATGACGAAGACGATCCACATCGACGCCGAGTGCACCGAGTACGCCAGCGTGCCGAAGGCGATCAGCGCCGCCCAGAAGTACATGATCAGCACCGCGCGGCTGTGCGAGTGCCCGATCTCCAGGAGCCGGTGGTGCAGATGGCCGCGGTCGGCCGCGAACGGCGACTGGCCCTTCCAGGTGCGCCGCACGATCGCGAGCACCAGGTCGGCCATCGGGATCGCGATGATGGTCAGCGGCATCAGCAGCGGGATGAAGACCGGGAGCATCGCGTGGGTCGCCTCGCGCTCACTGCCGCTGAGGCTGAGGTTCATCCGCAGCGCGTCCGGGTCGACCTGACCGGTGATGGAGATGGCGCCGGCCGCGAGGACCAGCCCGATCAGCATCGAGCCCGAGTCGCCCATGAAGATGCGCGCGGGGTGCATGTTGTGCGGCAGGAAGCCCAGGCACATGCCCATCAGGATGGCGGCGAAGAGGGTGGCCGGGGCCGCGGCCTCGATGCCGTACCCGAACCAGATCCGGTACGCGTACATGAAGAACGCCGCGGCGGCGATGCAGACCATGCCCGCCGCGAGGCCGTCCAGGCCGTCCACGAAGTTCACCGCGTTGATGGTGATCACCACCAGGGCGACCGTGAGCAGCGTGCCCTGCCAGGAGGTGAGCGAGACCGCGCCGACGCCGGGGACGGGCAGCCACAGGATCGTCAGACCCTGCACGACCATCACACCGGCGGCGATCATCTGACCGCCCAGCTTGATCAGGGCGTCGATCTCGAACTTGTCGTCCAGGACGCCGATGATCCAGATCAGGGCGGCGCCGGAGAGCAGCGCGCGCGGTTCGTTGGAGCGCTCGAAGACGCCGTTGAGGCTGTCGAGGTGGTCGGCGACGAGCAGGCCCGCGCACAGCCCGCCGAACATGGCGATGCCGCCGAGCCGCGGCGTCGGTTCCCGGTGCACGTCCCGGGCACGGATCTCCGGCATCGCGCCGGTCGCGATGGCGAACTTCCGCACCGGCCCGGTGAGCAGGTAGGTCACCGCGGCCGTGACGCAGAGCGTCAGCAGGTATTCACGCACGGGCTGCCCCAGAGGTATCGCTGGCCATCTCAGCCCCACACACTAGCTTCGCGCCCACATGGTTGAGGACATGCGGGTACACGAGATGGTTGCAGTCAACCCCATCTAGTGCGGATAGGGAGGAAATCTTCCCGCGAGTTCCCGCACTTCGGCACGGACTTCGGCCCGGCCCTCGCCGCCCTCGTCGCGGTCCCCGCGCAGCGCCGCGGAGAACAGCACCGCGATCCTCGCCATCTCCGCCTCGCCCATCCCCTGGGTGGTCAGCGCGGCCGTACCGAGCCGGATGCCGCGCGCTTCGTCGTACGGGAGGGCACAGGTGTCCAGGACCATCCCGGCGCCCGCCAGACGGCCCCTGGCGGCCCGTCCGTCGGCTCCCAGGGGGGCCGGGTCGGCCAGGATGATGTGGGTGTCGGTGCCGCCGGTGACCACGGCGAACCCCTCGGCGGCCAGCCCGGCCGCGAGCACGCGCGCGTTGGCGACCACCTGATGGGCGTACCCGGTGAACCCCGGCGTCGCCGCCTCCCCGAACGCGACCGCCTTGGCGGCGATGGTGTGCATCTGGGCGCCGCCCTGGGTGAACGGGAAGACCGCCCGGTCGATCCGGTCCGCCAGTTCCGCGCCGCACAGCAGCAGCCCGCCGCGGGGGCCGCGCAGCACCTTGTGGGTGGTCGCGCAGACCACGTCGGCGTACGGGACGGGGCTGGGCGCCGCTCCCCCGGCCACCAGGCCCATGGGGTGCGCCGCGTCCGCGATGAGGTACGCGCCCACCGAGTCCGCGATCTCGCGGAACGCCTCGTAGTCGGGGTGGCGCGGGTAGCAGATCGAGCCGCAGACGATCGCCTTGGGGCGGCGGCGCTCGGCCAGGGCCGCGACCTCTTCGTAGTCGATGAGTCCGGTCTCCGGGTCGACGCCGTAGCCGACGAAGTCGAACCACCGGCCGGAGAAGTTGGCGGGCGAGCCGTGGGTGAGGTGCCCCCCGTACGGGAGCCCCATGGCGAGCACGGTGTCCCCCGGCCGCAGCAGCGCCGCGTAGGCCGCCAGGACGGCCGAGGAGCCGGAGTGCGGCTGTACGTTGGCGTGCTCGGCCCCGAAGAGCGCCTTGGCCCGGTCGATGGCGATCCGCTCGGCCACGTCGACGATCTCGCAGCCGCCGTGGTGGCGGGCGCCGGGGTAGCCCTCGGCGTACTTGTTGCTGAGCGGGGAGCCCAGGGCCGCGAGCACGGCGGGCGAGGTGAAGTTCTCGGCGGCGATGAGCTGGAGCGAGGTGGCCTGCCGCCGCGTCTCGCCGATCAGCACGTCGGCGATCTCGGGATCCTGCCGCCGCAGGGCGTCGAAAGCCCCCTCGGGGGCGGTGGCACGGGCAGCGGACACGGCTGCGGTGGTGGCCGTCATCGGGGTCTCCGGGCCTGACAGGGGGGTGGGGTGAGGCGTCAGATCCAATGTAGGCCGATGCGTGCGCATACGCCCGGCAGAATCACGTCACCCCTTTTGACGCGCCTCTCGCGATGCTCGGCCCCTGGGGCCCCACAGCTACGCGGCGGAGCCGCTCATGTCACGGCGAGCCGCTGCGCCGGACTCCGTCCGGCGGTCTCGGCCGGGCGGCCGGGCACCCTTCAATGCGGCGCGGGCACACCCGTCAGGGCCGTCACGACCGGTTCGAGGGCCACGTTGATCTCGTCGCCGATCGAGCGGAAGAACGTGATCGGGGCCCCGTACGGGTCGTTCACCTCGTCCGCCTCCGCGTTCGGGGCCAGCAGCCAGCCGCGCAGGGACGCGGCCGCGCGCACCAGGGCGCGGGCGCGCTCGACCATGCCGTCCTGGAGCGGGTCGGGGAGCGTCGCCGGGTCTATGGCGCGCACCAGCCGGGTGAACTCCTTCAGCGTGAAGGTGCGCAGGCCCGCCGAGTGACCCATGGAGATGACCTGGGCGCGGTGGTCGCGGGTGGCCGTGAGGACCAGGTCCGCGGTGATGACGTGCTCGTCCAGGAGCTCGCGTCCCGTGAAGCCGGTGGCGTCCGCGCCGAAGTCCGCGAGGACGGCCGCCGCGTTGGCCTCCATCGGGGCACCCTCGTGGCCCCAGGTGCCCGCGCTCTCCACGACCAGGCCGCCCGTGAACGGGTCGCCGAGGCGATCGCTCAGGGCATGCCGGGTCAGCCGCTCGGTGATGGGCGAGCGGCACACGTTGCCGGTGCTGACGTGGAGGATGCGGAAAGTGGTGCCGGTGAGCCCGGTGCCTATGCCACGCCCCGTCTCAGGGGCTGTCAATTCGCCACCTCAAGGTCGGGTACCACCTTGCGCAGCTCGTCGGCGTCGAGAGCGCCCGCGCGCAGCAGCACCGGCACCTTCCCCGTGACGTCGACGATCGACGACGGGACGATGCCCGGGGTGGGGCCGCCGTCCAGGTACACCGAGACGGAGTCGCCCAGCATCTCCTGCGCGGCATCGCAGTCCTCGGGCGAGGGGTGCCCGGTGAGGTTGGCGGAGGAGACGGCCATCGGGCCGACCTCGGTGAGCAGCTCGATGGCGACCGGGTGCAGCGGCATCCGGATGGCGACCGTGCCCCGGGTGTCGCCCAGGTCCCACTGGAGCGACGGCTGGTGCTTGGCGACCAGCGTCAGGGCGCCCGGCCAGAACGCGTCGACGAGCTCCCACGCCTGCTCGGTGAAGTCCGTGACCAGGCCGTGCAGCGTGTTCGGGGACCCGATGAGCACAGGGGTGGGCATGTTGCGGCCGCGGCCCTTGGCGTCCAGCAGGGAAGCGACGGCCTCGGAGCTGAACGCGTCGGCGCCGATGCCGTAGACGGTGTCCGTCGGGAGGACGACGAGCTCGCCGCGGCGCACTGCGGAGGCGGCCTCGCGCAGACCGGTCGTGCGGTCGGTCGCGTCGTTGCAGTCGTATCGCCGAGCCATTTAACGGGCCTCCTCGTACACGTACGCGGTCTTGGAGCGGTTGGGGGGCGGGACGGTCACGGCAGGGCCTTGCGAGCCGTGGCGAAGCGCGGACGGTTGTTCAGGTCGGGGTGGTCGGCGGCGTCCGCCCAGCCGGCCTCCTCGTTGAAGATCCACGGCACCTGGCCGCCCTGGGTGTCGGCGTGCTCGATCACGACGAGGCCGCCGGGCCGCAGCAGCCGGTGGGCGGTGCGCTCGATGCCCCGGATCGTGTCGAGGCCGTCCTCGCCGGAGAAGAGCGCGAGCTCGGGATCGTGGTCCCGGGCCTCGGGGGCGACGTACTCCCACTCGGTGAGCGGGATGTACGGCGGGTTGGAGATGACCAGGTCGACCTGGCCGTCCAGCTCGGGCAGCGCGGTCAGGGCGTCGCCCTGGTGCAGCACGACGCGGGAGCCCTCGACGTTCTTGCGGGTCCAGTCGATCGCGTCCTCGGACAGCTCCACGGCGTGCACCCGCGAGCGGGGCACCTCCTGGGCCATGGCGAGCGCGATCGCGCCGGAGCCGGTGCACAGGTCGACGATGAGCGGCTCGACCACGTCCATGGCACGCACCGCGTCTATGGCCCAGCCGACGACCGACTCGGTCTCGGGGCGGGGCACGAAGACGCCGGGGCCGACCTGGAGCTCCAGATAGCGGAAGAACGCCCGCCCGGTGATGTGCTGGAGCGGCTCGCGCGCCTCACGACGGGCGATCGCCTCCCAGTACCGGGCGTCGAAGTCGGCGTCCTTGACCAGGTGCAGCTCTCCCCGCTTGACGCCGTGGATGTGCGCGGCGAGCTCTTCCGCGTCGAAGCGCGGCGAGGGCACGCCGGCGTCGGCCAGCCGCTGGGTGGCCTGGGCCACCTCCGCGAGCAGCACACTGCGGGGGCCTGGGGTTCGCCCCCCAGAATGTTGCGGCACGCTGGTCCTCCGGGCTGCAATGGGCCTCCCCCGCCCGGTCCTGCGGCGGGGGAAGTACCGGGTGTCTTACGGGTGTCAGCTCGCCGCGGCGAGCTTGGCGGCGGAGTCGGCGTCGACGCACGCCTGGATCATGGCGTCCAGGTCGCCGTCGAGCACCTGGTCCAAGTTGTACGCCTTGAAGCCGACCCGGTGGTCCGAGATGCGGTTCTCCGGGTAGTTGTACGTGCGGATCTTCTCGGAGCGGTCCACGGTACGCACCTGGCTGCGCCGGGCGTCGGCGGCCTCGGCCTCGGCCTTCTCCTGGGCGGCGGCGAGCAGCCGGGAGCGCAGGATGCGCATGGCCTGCTCCTTGTTCTGGAGCTGGCTCTTCTCGTTCTGGCAGGAGGCGACGACGCCGGTCGGCAGGTGCGTGATGCGTACGGCGGAGTCGGTCGTGTTGACGGACTGGCCGCCGGGGCCCGACGAGCGGTACACGTCGATGCGCAGATCGTTCATGTTGATCTCGACGTCGACCTCCTCGGCCTCGGGCGTGACGAGCACGCCGGCGGCGGAGGTGTGGATGCGGCCCTGCGACTCGGTGGCGGGCACGCGCTGCACGCGGTGCACCCCGCCCTCGTACTTCAGCCGCGCCCAGACGCCCTGGCCGGGCTCGGTGGCGCCGTTGCCGCCCTTGGTCTTCACCGCGACCTGGACGTCCTTGTAGCCGCCCAGCTCGGACTCGGTGGCGTCGATGATCTCGGTCTTCCAGCCGACGCGCTCGGCGTAGCGCAGATACATCCGCAGCAGGTCGCCGGCGAACAGGGCCGACTCGTCGCCGCCCGCGCCCGCCTTGATCTCCAGGAGGACGTCCTTGTCGTCGCTGGGGTCGCGCGGGACCAGGAGCAGCCGCAGCTTCTCCGTCAGCTCCTCGCGCTGCTTCTCCAGCTCCTTGACCTCGGCCGCGAAGTCGGGGTCGTCCGCCGCGTACTCCTTGGCCGTCTCGATGTCCTCGCCCGTCTGCTTCCAGGAGCGATAGGTCCCGACGATCGGCGTCAGCTCGGCGTACCGCTTGTTGAGCTTGCGCGCGTTCGCCTGGTCGGCGTGGACCGAAGGGTCGGCGAGCTTGCTCTCCAGACCGGCGTGTTCACCGATCAGTTCCTCGACCGCCTCGAACATCGGGGGCTCCTGGGTTTCTTCGTGAGTGGCTGCGGGAGACGGCAAAGCGCCGGTCCTGGCCGCCCCCACAGGGGCGGCCGAAGACCGGCGCAGTGGCTCGCTACTTGGCGGCAGCAGCCTTGCCGAAGCGGGCCTCGAAGCGGGCCACGCGGCCACCGGTGTCGAGGATCTTCTGCTTGCCCGTGTAGAACGGGTGGCACTCGGAGCAGACCTCGGCACGGATGGTGCCCTCGGCGAGGGTGCTACGGGTGGTGAACGACGCGCCACAGGTGCAGCTGACCTGCGTCTCGACGTACTCGGGGTGGATGTCGCGCTTCAAGGTGTCTCCTAGATTCGGGAGGGCGCCGGGTCGTCCGCGCGGGAATGCGCACACGTGAACCGGGGCCGACGTACCAGTCTGCCAGGACTGGGCGTATCTCCCAAAACCGGGGTCGGCCCCGATCTATTCCACGCCCCGTCCCGCTCGGCGAAACCGCAGGTCAGCCGGTTTTCACCACAGAGCCCGCATCACCCTTGTCGCCCGCCGAGTCCTTGGTCGCGGAGGCCGGGACCGGCTGGTCCTTGAGCAGGGCGTCCCAGACCTGCCGGGACTGGGCCTGCTGCGGCAGTACGCGGTTGGGGTCGGCCGGGTCGTACATCACCGGCAGGGTGATCATGTGGACGTCGTCCGCGCCCAGGCCCTTGAGCCCGTTGCCGAAGCCGATCAGCTTGTTGATCGAGTTCAGGTCGGAGTCGGTGGTGATCGCCTTGGTGGCGGCGTCCGCGAGGCCGTAGAGCTTGGTGGGGCTGGTGAAGACGCCCACGCCCTTGACCCGCTCGATCAGCGCCTTGATGAAGGCCTGCTGGAGCTGGATGCGGCCGAGGTCGGAGCCGTCCCCCACGCCGTGCCGGGTGCGCACCAGGCCGAGGGCCTGCTCCCCGTTGAGGGTGTGCCTGCCGGGCGGCAGGTCCAGATGGCTCTTGGTGTCCTTGATCGGCTTCGCGGTGGTGACGGGCACCCCGCCGAGCTCGTCGATGAGCTTCTTGAAGCCGGTGAAGTCGACCTCGATGTAGTGGTCCATACGGATGCCGGACATCTGCTCGACCGTCTTGACCGCACAGGCCGGGCCGCCGACCTCGTACGCGGTGTTGAACATCTGGCGCTTGCCGCCGGGGTCGCTCTTGCCGTCCGTGGTGGTGCAGGAGGGCCGGGTGACCAGGGTGTCTCGCGGGATGGAGACGACACTGGCCGTCTTGTGGCCCTCGTAGACGTGGATGACCATCGCGGTGTCGGAGCGGGCACCGCCGTCGTCCTGGCCGTACTCCTTGTTGGCGCCGGCCCGCGAGTCGGAGCCGAGGACGAGGATGTCCATGGATCCGTTGTCGACGTCCTGCGGGCGGTCGGTGCCGAGCTGGGCGTTGATGTCGACGCCCTTGATGTTGCCGTTCAGCTTGAAGTAGACGTACCCGAGGCCGGCCCCGCCGACCAGGACCACGCCCGCCGCGGACCAGGCCGCGATCGTCAGCACTCGGCGGCGCGGGGCCGGGCGCCTGCGGCGCCTGCCACGGCCACCGCCGGATATTCGGTCGCTGCCGTTCTCGCTCTGCTCGGCCATGTTCTCCTCAGTCCTCGCTGCCGCTCCAGGTACCCCCCGCCGTGTCTGTCAGGCACGGTTTGTCGACACTTGTCAGACGGAGAAGCACCAGGAAGGGTTGCACAGGGTTCTAAGAACGCCTTAAGAGCGCCCTGGGCGTGTGGTGAAGCTCTCGGCCGCCCTCGGATGCCCCTCCACGTACGAGAACGCCCCCGGCACCGAGGTGACGGGGGCGTTCTCAGAGGTCGCGGCGGTGACGTCAGTCGTTGTTGCCGTTGCCCGGGGTCGTCTTCTGGATCTGGAGCAGGAACTCGGCGTTCGACTTCGTCTGCTTCATCTTGTCCAGGAGCAGCTCGATGGCCTGCTGCTGGTCGAGTGCGTGCAGCACCCGGCGCAGCTTCCAGACGACCGCGAGCTCGTCGCTGCCGAGCAGGATCTCTTCCTTACGGGTGCCGGACGCGTCCACGTCCACCGCCGGGAAGATGCGCTTGTCGGCGAGCTTGCGGTCGAGCTTGAGCTCCATGTTGCCGGTGCCCTTGAACTCCTCGAAGATCACCTCGTCCATGCGCGAGCCGGTCTCCACGAGCGCGGTGGCGAGGATGGTCAGCGAGCCGCCGTCCTCGATGTTGCGCGCCGCACCGAAGAAGCGCTTCGGCGGGTAGAGCGCGGTCGAGTCGACACCACCGGACAGGATGCGCCCGGAGGCCGGGGCCGCCAGGTTGTACGCACGGCCCAGACGGGTGATCGAGTCGAGCAGGACGACCACGTCGTGGCCGAGCTCGACGAGGCGCTTGGCGCGCTCGATGGCGAGCTCCGCGACCGTGGTGTGGTCCTCGGCCGGGCGGTCGAAGGTCGAGGAGATGACCTCGCCCTTGACCGACCGCTGCATGTCGGTGACCTCTTCCGGACGCTCGTCGACCAGGACGACCATCAGGTGGCACTCGGGGTTGTTGACCGTGATCGCGTTGGCGACCGCCTGCATGATCATGGTCTTGCCGGTCTTCGGCGGGGCCACGATCAGACCGCGCTGGCCCTTGCCGATCGGCGACACGAGGTCGATGATCCGCGTGGTCAGCACGCCCGGGTCGGTCTCCAGACGGAGCCGGTCCTGCGGGTACAGCGGCGTCAGCTTGCTGAACTCCGGGCGGCCGCGGCCGGAGTCGGCCGCCATGCCGTTCGCGGAGTCCAGACGGACCAGCGCGTTGAACTTCTCGCGGCGCTCGCCGTCCTTGGGCTGGCGGACCGCGCCGGTGACGTGGTCACCCTTGCGCAGACCGTTCTTGCGGACCTGGGCCAGCGAGACGTACACGTCGTTCGGGCCCGGCAGGTAGCCGGAGGTCCGGATGAACGCGTAGTTGTCGAGGATGTCCAGGATGCCCGCGACGGGGATCAGCACGTCGTCGTCGGCGACCTGCGGCTCGGCGGGGCCGAACTCCTCGCGGCCACCGCGGCGGCCGCGGCGGTCCCGGTAACGGCCCCGACGGCCGCGACGGCCCTCGTCGTCGTAACTGTCGTCCTGGGGACCGTTGTTCTGCTGGCTCTGACCGCCCTGGCTGCCCTGGCCCTGGCCCTGGCCGCCCTGGCGCTGCTGGCGCTGGCCGCCCTGGCCCTGCTGGTCGTCGCCCTTGCCGCGGCGCTCGCCGCGGTCACGGTCGCCGCGGTCACGGTCGCCACGGTCGCGGTCGCCGCGCTGGCGGCCCTGGCGGTCGCCCCGCTCGCCACCGCGCTCGCCGCGGTCCCGGCGGTCGCGCCGGCCCTCGGCGCCGTCGACGGCCTCGGCGGCCTTGGCGTCCGGCTGGGCGTCGGTCTTCTGCTCGGCCCGGACGTCCGTCTTGGTCTCGGCCTTGGCGGTCTGCGGCTCGGCGACGGCGGTCGCGGACTCCGGGGAGCCGGCGGCCGCGGTGGCGCGCCGGCGACGGCGCTCGCCCGCGGGCTGGTCGTCTCCCCCGAGCTCTCGGCTTCGCTCGGCCTGGGGGGCGCCCCCAGCCGGCTGGCCGGGGATCTCGATCTGCTGCTGGGCGGCAGGCTTCTCGGCGGCCTCGTCACCCGTACGGGCCTTGGAGGTCGCGCGGCGCTTGGGCTTCGTCTCGGTCGCGTCGGCGCCCTTGGCCGGGGCGGCGGAGCCGGAACCGGCCTGCGCCTCCTTGATGACCTCGATCAGCTGGCTCTTGCGCATCCGCGCGGTGCCCCTGATGCCGAGGCCGGACGCGACCTGCTGCAGCTCGGCCAGGACCATGCCGTCGAGGCCGGTGCCGGAGCGGCGGCGCCGTGAGGTGGTGCCAGAGGCAGCACCTGCGGCGGGCGCGGAGTCGTCGACAGAAGTGTCGGCTGTCACGCCCATCAGATCGGTGGTGTCGCTCACGAAGGGTCCTTCCCTGGAGCGGACGTCGGCCTGTCTGGCTCGGCGACCGGTTGTGCTGTCCGAACGCGGCTCGTGACCTGGGGTCACTGACCGTGCCGGGGCGGTGGTCCGCCGCGTGCGGCGGAGAGATGAACGTGCGTGGGGTCCGGCCCGAGTTCCCCTACTCGGCCCCCTGGGAAAAGCGGGGGGTGTCGTGCCGGGTTCCGGAGCGTGCTCGGAAACTGCTCAGGCAGGCTGCGCAGGCAGTTTGGGAGGCTCCCGGAAGAAAGGCGGTCCCTGAAGGGGACACGAAGCACCGCGCCGCAATGACGACCGATGCAGACTTGAGGTTAACACTACCGGATCCAACAAACATTCCCCCTCTCGTTCACCGGCAAGCCGCGCGTCACCGCCCTGAAGGCCCTAGGAGCCCAGTGGCAGGACGCTCGCGCCCGAGGCGTCGAGGCGGAGCCTGTTCGCGGCCCACCCGTCGCCCGCCAGCCGTGCGACCTTGTCGGCCGCACCGTCCTCGACCAGCGCCAGGACCGTGGGCCCCGCGCCGGAGATGACCGCGGGGACGCCGTCCGCGCGCAGCCGGTTGACCAGCGCCACACTCTCGGGCATCGCGGGTGCCCGGTATTCCTGGTGGAGCCGGTCCTCGGTGGCCGGGAGCAGCAGCTCGGGGCGCCTGGTCAGCGCCTCCACGAGCAGCGCCGCACGCCCGGCGTTGGCCGCCGCGTCCCCGTGCGGGACGGTGCGCGGCAGCAGCCCCCGCGCGGTCTCCGTCAGCACCGGCTTGCCGGGCACGAAGACCACCGGAACGACGGAATCCGCGGGGTCCATCCTGATGGCCCGCGCCGCTCCCCCCTCCATCCAGGAGAGCGTGAAGCCGCCGAGCAGGCAGGCCGCGACGTTGTCGGGGTGGCCCTCGATCTCGGTGGCCAGCTCAAGGAGCGCGCCATCGTCGAGCCTGGCGTCGCCGCCTATGGTCACCGCGCGCGCCGCGACGATGCCGGCGCAGATGGCGGCCGACGAGGAGCCCAGGCCCCGGCCGTGCGGGATGCGGTTGGCGCAGACGACCTCAAGGCCGCGCGGCTGTCCGCCGAGCAGGTCGAACGCGGTGCGCAGCGACCGTACGAGGAGGTGGCTCTCGTCGCGGGGCAGCGTCTCGGCGCCCTCGCCCGCGATGTCGATGTGCAGGCCGGAGTCGGCGACGCGGACGACCACGTCGTCATACAGCCCCAGTGACAGGCCCAGGGCGTCGAAGCCCGGGCCGAGGTTGGCACTGGTGGCGGGGACGCGCACCCGTACGGCGGCGGCGCGGAATGCGGGACCGGCCATCGCTCTGATGACTCTCCTTGTGAGACTGCTGCGAGATTTTCGAAGAGGTACCCAGGACCCGACGGCCACAGGGGCAACTGCACCGCGGCATATGCGGCGGGGTGGGTTGGGTACAGCCTATCGAAGGAAGGTTCAGTGGCGACATAGGGCGCACAGGAGGCGCACGATGCGTGTCGCGAGCCCCCTGCGCCCCTACGTGCCGAGTTGCACGACGTTGTGCGGGTTCTGCCTACGCCAGACCGAGGCGCTCGGCCGCGACCGCCGCGTCCACCGGCACCGTGACCGGCTGCGGAGCGCCCGCGACGGCCCAGTCCGGGTCCTTGAGGCCGTTGCCGGTGACCGTACACACGATCGTCTGGCCGGGGTCGACCAGACCCTGCTCGGCGGCCTTGAGCAGACCGGCGACCGAGGCGGCCGACGCGGGCTCCACGAAGACGCCCTCCTGGGCGGCGAGCAGCCGGTAGGCCCGCAGGATCTCACGGTCCGTCACCTCGTCGATGAGACCGCCCGATTCATCGCGCGCGGCCTCCGCGAACTGCCAGGACGCCGGGTTGCCGATGCGAATCGCGGTGGCGATCGTCGACGGGTCCTTGACCACCTCGCCGCGCACGATCGGTGCCGAACCGGAGGCCTGGAAGCCCCACATGCGGGGCGCGCGGGTGGACACCTTGTCCGCCGCGTACTCCCGGTACCCCCGCCAGTACGCCGTGATGTTGCCGGCGTTGCCCACGGGAAGCACATGGATGTCGGGCGCGTCGCCGAGCATGTCCACGATCTCGAACGCGGCCGTCTTCTGGCCCTCGATACGGACCGGGTTGACCGAATTGACCAGCGCCACCGGGTAGTTGTCGGAGAGGCTGCGGGCCAGCGTCAGACAGTCGTCGAAGTTCCCGTCCACCTGGAGGATCTTCGCCCCGTGGACCAGCGCCTGACCCATCTTGCCGAGCGCGATCTTGCCCTGCGGCACCAGGACGGCGCAGACCATCTGGGCCCGTACCGCGTAGGCGGCCGCGGAGGCGGAGGTGTTGCCGGTGGAGGCGCAGATGACCGCTTTCGCGCCCTCCTCCTTCGCCCGGGTGATCGCCATCGTCATCCCGCGGTCCTTGAAGGACCCGGTCGGGTTGGCGCCCTCGACCTTGAGGTGGACCTCGCAGCCCGTGCGCTCGGAGAGCACCTGCGCGGGCACGAGCGGCGTGCCGCCCTCGCGGAGGGTGACGACCGGGGTCGTAGCGGAGACGGGGAGCCGGTCCCGGTACTCCTCGATGATTCCGCGCCACTGATGGGCCATTGCTCGTTACTCCCCTTCCACACGCATGATGCTGGCGACACCCCGCACGGTGTCGAGCTCCCGCAGGGCGTCCACGGTCCCGGTGAGGGCCGCGTCGGCCGCGCGGTGGGTGACGACGACGAGGGACGCCTCGCCGTCCTTCCCCTGCTGGCGGACGGTGTCGATGGACACCCCGTGCTCGGCGAAGACCGTGGCCACCTGGGCGAGCACACCCGGTTTGTCGGCCACGTCGAGGCTGATGTGGTAGCGCGTCACCACGTCGCCCATGGGGCTCACGGGCAGCTGGGTGTACGCGGACTCACCGGGCCCGGTGGACTCGGCGAGCTTGTTGCGGCAGACCGCGACCAGGTCGCCCAGGACCGCGGAGGCGGTCGGCGCGCCGCCCGCGCCCGGCCCGTAGAACATCAGCTGTCCGGCGGCCTCGGCCTCGACGAACACGGCGTTGTACGCGCCGCGCACGGAGGCCAGCGGGTGGTCGAGCGGGATCATCGCCGGGTGGACGCGGGCGGTGACGGAACCGCCGTCCGCGGCCCGCTCGCAGATGGCGAGCAGCTTGATGGTGCAGCCCATCTCCTTCGCCGAGGCGAAGTCGGCGGCGGTGACCTCGGCCATGCCCTCGCGGTAGACGTCGTCGAGCCGGACCCGGGTGTGGAAGGCGATCCCGGCGAGGATGGCGGCCTTGGCGGCGGCGTCGAAGCCCTCGACGTCGGCGGTCGGGTCGGCCTCCGCGTACCCCAGGGCGGTGGCCTCGTCGAGGGCCTCCTGGTACCCGGCGCCCGTCGAGTCCATCTTGTCGAGGATGAAGTTGGTGGTGCCGTTGACGATGCCGAGCACCCGGTTCACCTTGTCACCGGCGAGCGACTCGCGCAGCGGCCGGATGAGCGGGATGGCACCGGCTACGGCGGCCTCGTAGTACAGATCCCGCCCGTGCTCATTGGCGGCGGCGTGCAGCGCGGCGCCGTCCTGGGCGAGCAGCGCCTTGTTGGCGGAAACGACGGAGGCGCCGTGCTCGAAGGCGGTGGTGATCAGCGTACGGGCGGGCTCGATGCCCCCGATGACCTCGATGATGACGTCGATGTCGCCGCGTTTGACGAGGGCGGTGGCGTCGGTGGTGACGAGGGCGGGGTCGATGCCCTCGCGCACCTTCGAGGGCCGGCGCACGGCGACACCGGCGAGCTCGACGGGCGCGCCGATGCGCGCCGCGAGGTCGTCGGCGTGCGTCGTCATGATGCGCGCCACCTCTGAGCCGACCACTCCACAGCCCAGCAGCGCCACCTTCAGCGGACGCGTACGCATCATCCGACCTCGTTTCCTTCTACCAGCTTGAATGCGAACCAGTCTCACTCACCGGACGGAGGTTTCCGCCCCCCGTCCGGATTCTGAGACACATATTCCACTATTTATTCATCGATCTATTCATTTATTCATCATCCGACGTCGAGCCGCAGGAGATCTTCCTCGGTCTCGCGCCGGACGACCACGCGCGCCTCGCCGTCGCGGACCGCGACGACGGGCGGGCGCAGGGCGTGGTTGTAGTTGCTGGCCATGGAGCGGCAGTACGCCCCGGTCGCCGGCACCGCGAGCAGGTCACCGGGCGCCAGGTCGGCGGGCAGGAACGCGTCCCGTACGACGATGTCGCCGCTCTCGCAGTGCTTGCCCACGACCCGTACCAGCATCGGCTCGGCGTCGGAGGTGCGCGAGACGAGCGAGACGGAGTACTCGGCGTCGTACAGGGCGGTCCGAATGTTGTCGGACATACCGCCGTCGACGCTGACGTACGTCCGCAAGCCCTCAAGCGGCTTGATCGTCCCGACTTCGTACAGCGTGAAGGCGCTGGGCCCGACGATCGCGCGCCCCGGCTCGACGGAGATGCGCGGCGTACGCAGCCCGGCGGCCTCGCACTCGCGGGTGACGATCTCGTTGAGCGCCTTGGCGATCTCGTGCGGCTCGCTGGGGTCGTCGTCGGAGGTGTACGCGATGCCGAGCCCGCCGCCGAGGTCGATCTCGGGCAGCTCGACACCGTGCTCGTCACGGACCTCGGCGAGCAGCTGCACGACGCGCCGGGCGGACACCTCGAACCCCGCCATGTCGAAGATCTGAGACCCGATGTGGGAGTGAATGCCGATGAGTTCGAGCCCGTCGAGCTTCAGCGCCCGCCGCACGGCCTCGGCGGCCTGCCCCCCGGCGAGGGCGATGCCGAACTTCTGGTCCTCATGGGCGGTGGCGATGAACTCGTGGGTGTGCGCCTCGACGCCCACGGTCACGCGGATCTGGACGCGCTGGCGCTTGCCGAGGCCCTGGGCGATGTGGGCGACGCGGACGATCTCCTGGAAGGAGTCGAGGACGATACGCCCGACGCCGACCTCGACGGCCCGCCGGATTTCATCCTCGGACTTGTTATTGCCATGGAAGGCGATGCGCTCGGCGGGCATTCCGGCGGAGAGGGCGGTGGCGAGCTCGGTGCCGGAGCAGACGTCGAGGTTGAGCCCCTCCTCGTGGAGCCACCGCACGATGGCGCGGGAGAGGAACGCCTTCCCGGCGTAGAAGACATCGGCGTCCTTGCCGAAGGCGTCGGCCCAGGCGCGGCAGCGGGCGCGGAAGTCGGCCTCGTCGAGGAAGTACGCGGGGGTCCCGAACTCCTCGGCGAGCGAGGCGACATCGAGCCCGGCGACGGTGGCGACTCCGTCGTCGTTGCGTCCGACGGTCTGCGACCAGACCTTCGGATCAAGGGAGTTGAGGTCGGCGGGCGGCGCCGAGTAGTGCCCTTCGGTGAGGACGTCGGCGTGACGGGGCCCGGCGGGATGTGCGGAACGGCTCATGCTGTCACTCTCACAACTCTTACGACTCTCGCGAGTTCACAGGAATTCAGGGGCGTCGATACCGAACAGGGACAGGCCACCGGCCAGCACCGCCCCGGCGGCTTCGGCGAGCGCGAGCCGGGCACGGTGGGCGGCCAAGGGTTTCTCGTCCCCGAGAGGCAGCACGGTGTGCTGGAAGTCGAGAACGGCGTCGGCGATCCCTTCGAGCTGCCGGGCGACCCGGTCGGGGGCGGCCAGGCGTGCGGCGCGGAGGAGGACGTCGGGGTGGTCGGCGAGGAGACGGTGGAGGGGGGCGGCCTGGTCCGGGGTACCGGCTTCGCCCGGGGTACCGGTTTCGCCCGGGGTACCGGTTTCGCCCGGGGTACCGGTTTCGCCCGGGGCGCCGGTGAAGCCGAGGGCGTGGGCGTTGCGGGTGAGGGCGCGGGTGCGGCTGTACGCGTACCGGACGCGGAAGTACGGATTGCTGTCGCGCTGGGCGAGGAGCTCGGCGGCCGGGGCGGGCCGGTCGTGGGCGGCGGCGCGGAGGTAGGCCCAGCGGGCGGCGTCGGGGCCGACACGGCTTGCTTCGGGATCGGGGAGGACATGGAGCCGTTCACTCCCGTACGGGGTGATCTCGGCGGTGGCGCCCTGCGAGCGCAGCAGCTCGACGACCACGGAGGTGACAGCGAGGGCGCGGGGCTCGTCGACGGGGGCGAAGGAGGTGTGCTGCCCGGTGAGGGAGTCGCCGTACCCGTAGCGCGGGCCGAGCGCGAGCACCCGGCGTACGAGCTCGTCGTGAGCGGCGGGGCCGGCATCAAGGGTGAAATTGAGGAACCCCGGCCCGGTGATGTCGACACGCGCGACCCCGGGGGCGCTGGTGAGCCGCCCTCGCAGGGCCTCGGCCACGGCGCGGGGCGCGAGCCCGGAGGCGGCGGCGAGCTTCAGCGCGACGGCACTGGCGTAGTCCCCTCCCCCGCCCGGCCGGGGCCGCTCGACCTTGACGTCGTCGGGCACGGCCACAGCGAGCACACCCTCGTCGACGGCGCTGCGCACGGCACGCACGACGGTACGGGAGAGCTCTGCGGGGGTCACGGGACAAGCGTATGGGAGAGGGGGGGTGCGGCGGCCAATCGGTTTCGGGATGTGGGCGAAGGCCCTCCGGGGGCGGGGGAACAAGGGGGTGCGGTGGGGCCGGGGGGTGGGGTCTGCGGGGGCGTGGGGGGTGCGGCGGGCCGTGCCGGCGTGCGGGGTGGGGCGTGCGGGGTGCGGGGTAGGGCGTGCGGGGTGCGGCGGGCCGTGCCGGCGTGCGGGGCACGGCGGGGCCGGGGGCCGGTCGGGCCCGCCCATGCCAGGGGCGGGCGCACGCTACCCGTGTCGAGGGGGAGTGCCCCCCTGCCCCCTACCCCTCAGCCACGGCTGGTCCCGGCCGCCCGTCCGGCTCGTCCGGGCTGCCTGTTGCCGTCGGTGGACGGCGGGGCCTCCCGGTGCATCAGCTGCCGTACGACCTTGACGAGCTCGGCCGGCTCGAAGGGCTTGGCCAGGAACGCGTCCACACCGGACGCGAGCCCGGTCTCGACCTCGTACTGCGTACAGGCACTGATGATGGCGAGCGGCAGATGCCGCGTACGCGCGTCCGCCCGCAGCCGCGCGGCCGTACGCAACCCGTCGAGCCGAGGCATCACGACGTCCAGAGTGATGACATCCGGACAGACCCGGTGCACCACTTCCAGACACTCGGCACCATCGGCCGCGGTCACGACCTCGAAGCCCTCCAGCTCGAGGTTGACCCTGATCAGCTGCCGGATGACCTTGTTGTCGTCGACAACAAGCACCCGGCCGGACACGCCTGACACATCTCGAGGTTAGGTCCGCGAACGTCGCCGCGTCCGGGTTTTCCCCACTTCCGCCCCCTGCGGGGGACCCGACCCCCACGGGCCACGCGAAATACCTGTTCACAGCCACCCCACGAGAGCTGGTAGTGTTCAACCCGTCGCCGCCAAGCGCGGTGAACGCCCCCGTAGCTCAGGGGATAGAGCAACGGCCTCCGGAGCCGTGTGCGCAGGTTCGAATCCTGCCGGGGGCACCTTGTATTGGGTGCCGTAAGACCCCGCCGCCAGCTTGATTGCTGGGTGCGGGGTCTTTTTGCGTGTAGGGGTGGATGTGCCCGGGGCAGCCGCACATCGATGATCACGTTGTGTGGGCGTGATGACCTTGCAGCGGTCTCTCAGCCTTGCCGCGCCCAACTCCCCGCCAGGCAGGTCCGGCTGCGGGCCGCAGGAGGGGCAGCGATATCGGGCCCGCCCACTGGGCAGGGGACAGGGGCCCTCGTACACGCTCCGAGACCTGCCTGGCTCAGACTTTCTCTACTCCATCAAGGCGGCTCGCTCCGCTCACCGCGCGGCGGGCGCTTCTGCTGCCAGCCCGACCGACGCCCGTGCCGCGCTCTGAGCAGTCAGCCACTCGACGCCAAGACAGGGTACGTCGTGGCCGGGGCGGTCGGCGGAACGGCTTTACGCAGCCACGTTGGCGCGAGCCTCGAAGATCATGGCCCCAACGTCGTGCTTTACCGGGCAGGTCCACAGACTGCCCGACGCGCCGGAAGCTTACGGGGCCATGATCACTCGCGCCAAAGCAGCTCCAGCCCAAAGCCGCTCCGCCGACCTACGTAGCGCAGCATCCTGTTCAACGAGGTGTTGCAGCTTGTAGCGATGTGCCAAAAGGGAATATGGAGACCCCGGAGCTGGACGAGACGCTGCTGCCCCACCTCGTTGATGAGCTGAACGACGACGGGAAGCGAGCAGTTAGCTTCCTTCGATCGGCTCAAGCTCTGATAGCTCTTGACGACGACTCCATACCAGAGCACGGATCCCTTATTGCCTATACCCTGAGAGAAGCGATGAAGGCAATTCCTTCTTCGCAGAGCTCAGCTAGTACCGGCGGGGAATGGAAGACTCTGTCCCGCGAAGTCGTCGAGGCCAAACAAGGACTTGCGGCCAGCGCTGACCTTACTGCCGAAGATAGACAAGGTGCAATGCAGCATCTTTTCGCTACGATTGACGCTCTCGACGTTTTCCATAAACAGGACGCCGTACATCAGCGACGACTGATTTCGGTAATCGTAAACCGCACTGGCACAACAGCCGCTTACCGCTGGGGATGTAGAACCGATCACGTCTTATTATCAGCGGATTCTGAGCCGCCTAGATAGGGGTCTGCACAGCGGGATAGCGATCGGAGCAGCCAGAGCTCTGTGGCACGAATGCGTGTCGATACTACGACGGGTCCGTCATCCCCCGTCACCCGCTCGCCCGATTCACCGAACTACGGCCTGCCCCTCACATCGGCGCTTTCGAGTCCGTACATTCAGACGCGCGGGAAACTCAGGCACCGTCGCGTTATGGAGGGGGCGACGACCACGAACCCGACGCAGTCAGTCGGCAGCCACTGACGCGCGGCCCGGACGAATCGCGGTTGGAGCCAACCGCGGCTGGTCCGTGAGCTACGTACGCTCGCCGCGCGTCGCGGACACCAACTCCCGGCAGATGCCAGCGTGAAGAGGCGTCTCGCCAGTTGAGAGAACGGCCACAGCGTCCCCGATGAGTTCTACGGCCCGTTGATCTGCGCTGCACTCGGGGTCAGCGCGGCCGAGCTCGGGCTCAACCACGTCGGGAGCCAGGGCTCCGCTCTGCTCGACGCTTCGTACCCGGCAAGCCCTGAAGCCGCCTTCGACAACGTCGATCGGCTGTGGCGCGCGGACCTCAACGGGTACGCGCTCGTACGGGTGACTGCAAGGCCACCGAGCGCGCCCTGGTGGCCGCCACGAATGCGCTCGACAGCAAGAACACGGACGACGAGCCCGAGTGGATCTCGTACTTCGACACGACCGAGCTCGCGGCCGCGGCTGCGCACTGCTTCCGTGACGTGAACAGCGCCCGGCAGGCCGTCGCCAACGCCGAGAACGCGATGAGCGGAAACCACGTACGGAGCGACTTCTTCGCGACCATGGTCTTAGCGGACGCGCACCTACGGGCGGGAGAGCCGGAGGAAGCCTGCCGGGTGGCCCTGGATGCGCTGGATCTGGGGGATCAACTGAAGTCCGCCCGCTGCGTGAGCTACCTGGCGGAGTTCCGCGCCCACCTTTCCCGTACGGGGAACTCCTCCGCCATCGTCCGGGACTTCGAGGACCAGGCCGCCGAGCACCGACTGTGGATCGCGGGCGCCGGCCTCGGCACCAGTTGACGTGAGTCGCCCCCCATCAGAAGGGCTTCCACTCCCGCCGCCCCTCCCCCGTCTGGAGTGACTGCACCCGGCGGGCGAACTCCCCTGCGGACTTGGCGCTTGTCGCCACTTGCTGTCCCAGCCACGCGACCATCATCAGCTCGCGCACATCCGCGAGCACGGAGTACCCAGGCCAGTTCATCAGGTCGAAGCCGTAGCGGTAGACGAACTCCCGGTACTCCTCGCGCGAGTGCCAGCCGTACCGCTCGTAGTACATCGCCGTGAGCACGAGATCCCACTCGCGGGGAGCCAGAGCGAAGCCGTCGAGGTCGATGAGGACCGCCGAGCCATCCCGGTGCCGGAGCACATTGCCGACGTTCGCGTCCCCATGGATCATTCCGAAGGGGAGGACGAAGTCGAGGCGGGCGTACTCCTTGTGGAGCCGCCCGGCCCGCTCCTCCAGGAGGCCCCGATCCTCCTCGGATACACCGCCCACACCGTCCAACCGTTGCAGCGAGCCCGACAGCTTCGCAAACGGATCGAAGTACGGCAGCCTCAGCGATTCCGGCTCTTCCAGCCAGTGCAGCCGCCGCAACAGGTCGGCCAGCTCCCCGACCGTCCCGTACTCCTCATGATCCTGCGCGCTCTCCCAGAACGTCACCACGCGGCCCGCGAGCACGAGCGGCTGCGATGCACCACCCCACACCCGCGTCGCCGGGAAGTGTTCCGTCTCCAGCCAGCGGGCAAGGCGCACGACCCGTTCCATCTCGCCCAGTGTGTCCAGGTCCCGGGCTATTCGGACGACCACCGGTAGGGCCGCCAGCCGGTAGACCGCGTTCGATCCCAGCCGTAGCAATTCGGCGCCGGTTAGCTCCAAGTCCGCCTGTCGACACGCCTCTTGGAACACGGCGCGGACCGTCTCTGCCGTGAACCCCGCCGCGCCGCCCGGGATACCGCCATCGCCCGAGATCATGCACTCGACGATACGGGCGTACGCCCCGGTGCACACCGGGGCCCACCGTACGGCGTGCGGTTCGGGCGGACTACGGGAGCGCCCTACCGGCCGGCGGTGGGTGAGGGGTGCTGAGCGGGCGGCGTGGGGGTGGTGGACGACCAGAAGTCGTCGTGGATGTACGGGCGGGGGAGAGGCTTGCCGCCCTCGTAGGCGGGGGTGTTCGTGTCCACGTTGGAGGGAGCGGTGGGCTTTTGGACGGGAGAGTCGGCGAAGCAGGGGGTCGCGATGGTGAACTGGAGCTGGCCTTCGCCGCCCACCGCGACGTCCATACGGAAGTCGTCGGGGGTTGAGGCATAGACGGCAGGGAACTTCGCGTCGGCATCGATGCTGGTGATTTTGAATCCGCGCGCCTTCCAGTTGCGCTCGACCACGCCGAGCAGACTGCCGCGGCGTTCCGGAGAGACGATCGTCATGACCCTGACTCCCCGGGTGACGGAGCCTGCGCCGGTGGCCGAGTTCTTCCAGTCCGGGCAGCCGCTCTCCTCCGATGCCTCATGCACCCAGCGAAGGTTGGGCCTGATGGCGGCGAGGGTTTCCTGGAGGATGGCGTCGGCCTTCTCGGCCGCTTGCTGCATGTTCACCTTTGAGTCGTTCCGTTCGGTGTGGCCGGAGGTGGAGAGGCCGCAACTGGTGGTGGCCAGAAGCGTCAGCGCGATGCCGACGCGGCGGAGGAGTTTCACCGGGGCTCCTGAGTGTGGATCTGTTGTCCTTGGCCCGCGACGATCTTGGCGATGTTCCGGGCAGATTCCCGGTCTCGGTCGGGATCGAAGTAGTGCGAGTGGGCGCTGACGTCGACGGGATTCTCCAAATCCCCGTCCTTGAGCCGGTTGACCTTGTCCGCGTCGAGGATGAACGGGCCGTCTCCCGTCGCGAAGCGCTTGGCACCGAACTCGTGGCTCGCCGGGTCGGTGCCGAAGTAGAGCTGGTCGGGGCCGCCTCCCACATGCTCTCCGATCTTGTGGCCCAGTTCCGCGCCCCCGAAGGGGCCGAGCGGGGTGCCGATGCCGATGATCGCGCCGAGTGCGGTGCCGCCCGACTCGGTCTTGCTAGGCAACTGGGTCACGACGTCGTGCTTGGCTGCGCCCACGTACACATGGTCCCGGCCGACCCCCAGGTCGTCGGCGGTCTTCGCCTCGGTGCCGGGGCTGCCGACCAGGATGATGTCGTCGGCGCCGGGGATGCCGCCGTGCTGCTGGGCGGCGAGGCCGACGGTGAGGGAGCCGTAGGAGTGGCCGATGGCCGTGACGTGCGGATCGCCCGTCTCGTGCGTGGCGGAGACTCCCGCCATGAACTGGTTGTACGCGGACGCGCCGACCTTGGCGTCGTGGTCGCCCATGACTCCGAAGTTCTCGGCGAGCTTGTTGGGGTTGACGAATTTATCGGCCTCGAACTGCGGGGCGTCGTAACCGAGCCAGACGATCGACGCACTCGAAGGGTCGTAGAACCCTGCCCCCTTGGCGGTCGCGCGGGCACGCTTGATGTCGTTGCGGGCGAAGTCCCCGTCGAGTGACGTGCCGAGCCCCGGAACGTAGGCGGAGACGTTCTTCGACGTGTCGGGGTTGCCGAAGGCGACGATGGCGCGGCCGTTGCCCTCTTCGCCGATCCCGAGCAGATACATGGGCGGGACGCCCGGCTCCGGCGCGGCCCGCAGCTGAGTGTCGATGGAGCGCAGCCCGTCCAGCTTGGCCCGGGCCTCCTTGCCGTCCGCCCCGGAAAGTTTCCCGATCAGCAGCTGCAGGTTGTCCCGGTTGGCCTCGTCGCGGGCGGTGGCCGGGACGCCGTCCAGGTTTCCGATGATGTCGGGGCACGCCGCGAGGTATTCGTCGCGCTGGGACGGGGACAGGTGGGTCCACCAGTCGTGGCGGTCGGCCGGGGAGGCGTCCGTGGGGATGCTCTTCCTGAGGCGGTCGCCGGAGACCTCACGTACCGCCGCCAGGTCCGCCGCCGCGTCCTTCCACGTAGCCTCGGTGACGTCCAGGCCCGGCTCGGCCTTCAGACGGTTCAGGGCCGTGGAGAAGTGCTCGTCGGCCTGGCGGGCCGCCGTGAGTGCGCGCTGGATGCGGGTGGCGATCTCCTGGGCCTTGGCGTGGTTCGGGTTGGGGTTGATCAACCCGGGCTGGGGCGCGTTCAGCGACGGCGGGCCGGGCAGGAGGGGCGAGGCGCCGGTGGCGCTGCCACCGGGGACCGGCTCGTTCGTAATCAGGTTCTGGCCGCCGGCCGGGTAGCTGACCGAGCCGTCCGCCGCGACCGTGAAGCCGAGACTTGCCGCGTCGTCCAGCGCGCCCTTCAACTGCCCCTGGAAGCCGACCAGTTCGTACACGAGGGAGCTCAGGGTCGTGCGGACGAGTCCGCATTCGGTGCGGATGTAGTCATAGTTGCGGTCCAGGCGCCGCAGGCGGCCGATGGCGGCCGGCGCCGCCATGCCCT
Source organism: Streptomyces sp. NPDC031265 (assembly GCF_055570295.1). Classification (NCBI taxonomy): domain Bacteria; kingdom Bacillati; phylum Actinomycetota; class Actinomycetes; order Kitasatosporales; family Streptomycetaceae; genus Streptomyces; species Streptomyces sp. NPDC031265. The sequence goes on along the minus strand of NZ_JBVIHM010000022.1, from coordinate 73,256 downwards.
TCTGCGTGGCCTCCAGGCTCCGGACCATCTCGTCGCTGATCCGGTCCCGGGCCGCATCTGCCTGGGTACTGACGGCACCCCAGCCGTCGGCGGCGTCCAGGAGTTCGTCGCACTTGAGGTCGTGCAGCTGCTGCCAGGTGAGCACGGCCGTCACCGGCCCTTGCCGGACGGCGCGGAGTACTGCGCCAGCGCCGACTTCACACCCGCGTCCACCTCACCCTGCGCCCACGCCGTCTCACGCAGAACCGGCTCCAGCGCGCCGCACTCCGTGTGGACGGCCGTCAGCCGCTTCTCCCACGACGCCAGTACGGACGTGAGCGCGGCCATGCTCGCCAGCCCGGCCGTCCCCGCCTCCGCACCCGTGTGGGCCGTGGCCAGAGTGGACTTCACCTTGGCGGTGTCCGTCTGAAGGGCGTGGGCCGCACCCGCCGCGTCCGACCACGGCTTGGCGCTGTGCTTCAGCTCACCGGCGCCACCGCCACCCGCCGGTCCCGCCGACGCCAGCGACATCGCCCCCGGCTGCCCCACCTGGTCCAGCAGCCGCTGCCAGCTCTGCGCGTACACGTACTCCCCACCCTCCCCCGGCGGCTCTCCCGCCACATCCGCAATGACGTTAACGGGTGCGACCTGGGGGTACGCAAGCGCAAACGAGAGCCTGAGCGGGAAAAGGGCAGGAGCACGTAGCACCAGTGCCGCAGGCCGCACAAGAGCGGTCGGGCTCAGCCCGCTGAGCCCGCGACAACAGCGGGACGGGCACGGCATTTTGCCATCTGTCTCAGATCGGTCTTCGAACGGCAGCAGCCGAAGTCGAAGGGAGACCCGATCAAGGCCCGGCACCAGGACCACTCGCCGAGTCCGGAGCGTTCCCGTTCCGGCCCGCTCGTACCAACGCGACCAATTGCCTGGACTTCCCACGCGCCGATCCGCAACTCATTGCGCAACGACTCGGCCGAGACCGTCTGCCAAGGTTGCTTCGGGACGAAAGGTCCTGCCCGCTCATCACCCGCGGCAGCCGCATCGAATGGTCTGCCCGACCTGTCGCCTTCTTGTCGCTGGCTCAGCGGTCAGGCATGCCGCAACAGCCCGAGTGTTTCTGCACGTACAGCTGCCACTCCCACGCCCACCCCAGCCTGCCCGCGCGACACGGCACAGCGGGAATACCAGCAGTAGGATAGGTAGCATGCCTGACCCTACCGGCAAGTACTCGATCACCATGCCCCGCGACATCGCCGAAGCCGCTCGCGCTCGCAGCGGTCATTCCGGGCTGTCCGCCTATGTCGCCGCTGCCGTCGCCCGGCAGATCGAGCGGGACAACCTCAACGAGCTCATCCAGGTGGCCGAGGCCGAGCACGGGCCCGTTGCCGAGGACGAGATCCAGGCCATGCGGGACCAGCTTCAGCAGGCGCGCCAAGAGCAGGCGAGCAACGGGGCGGATGCCGCATGAGTCGCTCGCCGGCCGCCCCGGGTGGCACGCTCGTGCTCGACAGCGAGGGGCTGGCCAAAGCCGTGTTGCGCGACCGGACCATCACCGCCTGGCTCGCCCTCGCCCGCGCCGACGACCTGCGGGTCATCACGTCTGCGGCCACGCTCGTCGAGGTGGTCCACCCCCGGATCAACCGCCCCGCGCTGGAGTGGACCCTGTCCCGTCTCGTCGTCGAGCCGGTCACCGAACCCCTCGCCCGACACGCCGCAGGTCTGCTCGCCGACGCCGGTCTGCACGGCCACAAGTACGCCATCGACGCCATGCTCTGTGCGGCCGCTCTTGCCGCGCCGGGGCCCGTAACCGTCCTGACCTCCGACCCCGAGGACCTCGCCGCCCTATGCGGCGGACGCCTCACCGTGATCAAGATTTGATCGCAGGGTCTGATCGCTGGCGCAGCCCCTCGGCAACCGCCCAAGAACGCTCCTACCGCGGCGGCACCGGCCGGTCATACACATTCCGCGGCGTCACGATCTGCGTGATCGCCCGCGCAACCAGCGACGTCGGCTCCTGGCCCTGGTACGTGATGTCCGTGTTCAGCAGCACCACCAGCGTCGCCTTCTGGGACGGCAGGTATACCGTCACGGACTCGTAGCCCGGGATGGAGCCGTTGTGGCCGGTCCAGCCGCCGCTCTTGAAGATGCCCAGGCCGTAGCTCGTACCGGGGTAGCCCGTGGGGAGTGTCCTGAGGCGCTGCTTCTGGGTTTCCGGGGTGAGCAGTGTGCCCGTGGCGACGACCTTGGCCCAGCGGCGTAGGTCCTGGAGGTTCGAGATCATGGCTCCGGCCGACCAGGCCCAGCTGGGGTTCCAGTTGGTGGAGTCCTCGATGTCGCCGCTCAGGGTCTGGTTGGTGTAGCCGCGGGCGTGCGGCTTGGGGAACTCGGGGCCCTTGGGGAACAGCGTGTGGTCGAGGTGGGCCGGGCGGAGTACCCGCTCTCGGATGAAGTCCTCGACGCGTCGGCCGCTGACCTTCTCGATCACCAGGCCGAGGAGGACCAGGTTGCTGTTGCAGTACTGGAACTGCGCGCCCGGCGCAAAGGTGTTCTTGTGCTTGTAGCCGTACGCGAGGACCTCGTGCGGCGTGAACGTACGGCTCGGGTCGCTCAGCAGGTCGTGTTCGAAGTCCGGGTCGCTGGTGTACGGGAAGAGGCCGCTGCGCATCTCGGCGAGGTGGCGCAGGGTGATCCGGCGGCCGTTCGGCACACCTCGGATGTACTTGGAGATCGGGTCGTCGAGGCGGATCCGGTGGTCGTCCACCAGCTTGAGCAGCGCCGTCACCGTGAAGGTCTTCGTCTCGCTGCCGATCCGCGTGAACAGGTCGGTGGTCATCGGCTTGCCGGTGGCCGTGTTGGCGACCCCGGTCGCACGGACGTAGTTTCCCTTGCCCGGCATCCACAGTCCGACCACGACGCCGGGGATGTCGGCCTGGCGGCGGACGTCCTCGATCGCCTTGTCCAGGCGGGCGGTCAGCTCGGGGCCGAGGCCGTCCGACGGGCACCTGTCCGGCCCGTACCGGTCACACCCCACCGCGTGGGAGGCAAGGGCAGGCGTCGCTGTCGTCGGGGCCAGTACGGACGCCACCAGCAGCGCGGCGGCGAACAGACGTCGGGTGGGGGTACGTCTCATGTCGGGGCGTCTCATGTGGGGCGTCTCTTCCGGATCGGGGCTGAGGAAGCAACGCCACCATCCGGACCCAGGAGAGAGACCCCCGTGCCGTACGCGTCCCTGCGAGTCCACTCGTTCGGGCCTACGTCGAACGTTCGGCCCCGTCGGCGCGCATGTCACGCCGGTCCGCCGCGCGCCCCCTCACCCCTCCCCGATGTCCACCTCGGTGTCCACCCCGGTGTCCACCCCGATGTCCTCCCCCCACAGCTCCGGATTCGCCGCCACGAACTCCAGATCCGCGACCGGCATTCGGCGTCGTCCACCACCACGATCTCCACGCCGCACTCCCCCAGCCACTCACGCCCGCCCCCGAACGTGGACGCCTCCCCGATCACCACCCGTGAGATGCCGAACTGGCGGACCAGGCCGCTGCAGTACCAGCAGGGGGACAGGGTCGTCACCATCGTCGTGCCGCGGTACGTCCGCCGGCGGCCCGCCGCGCGGAACGCCGCCGTCTCCGCGTGCATCGACGGGTCGTCGTCCTGGACGCGGCGGTTGCGGCCGCGGCCCAGGAGGCGGCCGTCCGCGCCGTAGAGCGCGGCGCCGATCGGGATGCCTCCCTCGGCCAGCCCGGCTCGCGCCTCCTGGATCGCTATGGGGAGCAGGGCACGTGCTGCCGCCGGTTCCATGACGTCATTCTGGCCTCGCTGTGCGTCCGTGCAAGCCGTACGAGCCGTACGAGCCGTACGAGCCGTACGGGCGTCGTCGGACGCCCCGGATCATGAATTACGTGTTCGGGCGCTTCCCGTGGTTCGCGCTCTTCTTCTTCCGCGCCCGACGCTTGTTGCCTCGCTTCGACATGGCCCTCGTCTCCCTACGTAAGGTCTGCAATGGCCTACTTTGCCCCACCCTACGTTCCGCCCCTCCCCCTCACACCTCGAACTCGAACCGGTACCCCATCCCCGGCGCCGTCACCAGATACCTCGGGTGCGACGGGTCCGCCTCCAGCTTGCGGCGGAGTTGGGCCATGTAAACGCGGAGGTAGTTGGTCTGGGTGCGGTACGTCGGGCCCCAGACCTCCTGGAGCAGTTGGCGTTGGGTGACCAGGCGGCCCCGGTGGCGGATCAGCACCTCCAGGAGGTGCCATTCCGTCGGCGTGAGGCGTACGGGGGCGCCGTCGCGGGTCGCCTTCTTCGCCAGCAGGTCCAGGGTGAAGGCCGGGGTCGACATCCGGCCCGGGGCCCCCGACCCGGGCTCCGTCCGTGCAGCCCCGGTCCCGTCCCCCCGCCGCGTCACCGCCCTCAGCCGCGCCACGAGCTCGTCCATGCCGAACGGCTTCGTGATGTAGTCGTCCGCGCCCGCGTCCAGCGCCTCCACCTTCTCGTCCGACGTGCTCCGGGCCGACACGACCAGGATCGGGGCCCTCGACCAGCGGCGCAGTGTGCGCATCACGTCGATGCCGTCCATGTCCGGCAGGCCCAGGTCCAGGAGCACCGCGTCCGGTGGGTTCGCGGCGGCCAGGGTGAGGGCGGTCTCGCCGTCGGGGGCCGCGTCCACGGCGTACCGGCGTGCCCTGAGGTTGATCTCCAGCGCCCGTACGAGCTGCGGCTCGTCCTCCACCACCAGCACCCTGGTCATGAGCCCGCCTCCTCCGCCGCCGCCGCGGGTCCCGGCCCCCGTCCCTAAGCCCGTCACTTCCCCACTGCCTCCCTCAGTGCGATGTTCAGCTTCAGGACGTTGACGCGCGGCTCACCGATGAAGCCGAGGATCCGGCCGGTGGTGTTGTCCGCGACCAGCTTCTCCACCTCCGCCACCGGCAGGCCGTTCACCTGCGCCACCCGGTGGACCTGGAGCTTCGCGTACACCGGGGAGATGTCGGGGTCCAGGCCCGAGCCCGAGGAGGTGACCGCCTCGGCGGGGACGTCGGACGGCTCGACCTTGTACGTCGGGGTCGAGTTGTCCCGTACCACCGCCGCCATCGCGTCCTTCACCTGCTGGATCAGCTTGTCGTTGTCACCGGAGAGGTTGGTCGCGCCCGACACGATCAGGTCGTACCGGGTGTTGAGGCCGTTGGCCTTGTTGGAGCCGAGGCCGTTGGACGGGCGCGGCTGGAACCAGTGCAGGTCCGGGCGGGCCGCCTCCTCGGGGTCGGCCGGGTTCTTCTTGGGGAGGTCGTAGCGCTGGCCGATCAGTTCCGAACCGACCACCTTGCCCTGCGACTTGATCTCCGAGCCGTTGGCCTTGCCGCCGAGGGCGGCCTGGGCGATGCCGGTGACGGCGAGCGGGTACAGGACGCCGCAGATCACCGTGAGGACCAGCAGGGCGCGCAGGCCCGCGCCGATCAACCGGGCGGTGTTTCCAACTGAGTTGTTCATCGCAGGTCAGCCGATTCCGGGGATGAGGGAGATGATCAGGTCGATGAGCTTGATGCCGATGAAGGGCGCGATGAGGCCGCCGAGGCCGTAGATCCCGAGGTTGCGGCGGAGCATCCTGTCGGCGCTGGTCGGCTTGTACTGCACGCCCTTCAGAGCGAGCGGTACGAGCGCGATGATGATCAGGGCGTTGAAGATGACCGCCGAGAGGATCGCCGACTCGGGGCTGTGCAGGCTCATGATGTTGAGCTTGTCCAGGCCGGGGTAGACCACCGCGAACATCGCCGGGATGATCGCGAAGTACTTCGCCACGTCGTTGGCGATGGAGAACGTGGTCAGCGCGCCCCGGGTGATCAGGAGCTGCTTGCCGATCTCCACGATCTCGATCAGCTTGGTCGGGTTGGAGTCGAGGTCGACCATGTTGCCGGCCTCCTTGGCGGCCGACGTGCCCGTGTTCATGGCCACGCCCACGTCCGCCTGGGCCAGCGCGGGGGCGTCGTTGGTGCCGTCCCCGGTCATCGCGACCAGCTTGCCGCCGGCCTGCTCGCGCTTGATCAGGGCCATCTTGTCCTCGGGGGTGGCCTCGGCGAGGAAGTCGTCCACGCCCGCCTCCTGGGCGATCGCCTTGGCGGTCAGCGGGTTGTCACCCGTGATCATGACCGTCTTGATGCCCATCCGGCGCAGCTCCTCGAACCGCTCCCGCATGCCCTCCTTGACGACGTCCTTGAGGTGGATCACGCCCAGTACGCGGGCGCCTTCAGCATCTTCCAGAGCCACCAGCAGCGGCGTGCCACCAGCCTGGGAAATCCGGTCGGTGAGCGCCTGGGCGTCCTCCGAAACACTGCCGCCCCGCTCCTTCACCCACGCCACGACCGAACCGGCCGCGCCCTTGCGGATCCTGCGCCCGTCGACATCGACACCCGACATACGGGTCTGGGCGGTGAAGGCGATCCACTCGGCGTCCGTCAGCTCGCCCTGGTGGCGCTCGCGCAGCCCGTACTTCTCCTTGGCCAGAACCACGATCGAGCGGCCCTCGGGCGTCTCGTCGGCCAGCGAGGAGAGCTGGGCGGCGTCCGCCACCTCGGCCTCGGTCGTCCCGCGCACGGGCACGAACTCGGACGCCTGGCGGTTGCCCAGGGTGATCGTGCCGGTCTTGTCCAGCAGGAGCGTCGACACGTCGCCTGCCGCCTCCACCGCGCGGCCCGACATCGCCAGTACGTTCCTCTGGACCAGGCGGTCCATGCCCGCGATGCCGATCGCGGAGAGCAGCGCGCCGATGGTCGTCGGGATGAGGCAGACCAGCAGGGCCGCCAGCACGATCATCGACTGCTCGGCGCCCGCGTACTTCGCGAACGGCTGGAGCGTGACCACCGCCAGCAGGAACACGATCGTCAGCGACGCGAGCAGGATGTTGAGCGCGACCTCGTTCGGCGTCTTCTGGCGCGCCGCACCCTCGACCAGATTGATCATCCGGTCGATGAACGTCTCACCCGGCTTCGTCGTGATCTTGATGACCACGCGGTCGGAGAGGACCTTCGTGCCACCGGTCACGGCGCTTCGGTCGCCGCCGGACTCGCGGATCACCGGCGCGGACTCGCCGGTGATGGCGGACTCGTCGACGGAGGCGACGCCCTCGACGACGTCACCGTCGCCGGGGATGATGTCGCCCGCCTCGCAGACCACGAGGTCACCGATGCGCAGCTCGGTGCCGGGCACCCGCTCCTCGACGGAACCGCTGAGCCGTCGTGCGACGGTGTCGGTCTTGGCCTTGCGCAGGGTGTCGGCCTGCGCCTTGCCCCGGCCCTCCGCGACCGCCTCCGCGAGGTTGGCGAAGATCGTGGTCAGCCACAGCCAGCCCGCGATCGCCCAGCCGAACCAGTCGCCCGGATCCTTGACCGCCAGGATCGTGGTCAGTACGGAGCCGATCTCGACCACGAACATCACCGGAGACTTGACCATCACCCGGGGATCGAGCTTCCTGACCGCGTCCGGGAAGGACTTCAGGAGCTGCTTGGGGTCGAACAGGCCCCCGCCGACCTTCCCCTGGTCCTTGTGGCCAGTGGGGACGTCGCTGTGCGGGGCCCGGGTGGGGGTGGCGGTGGACATGGAGCCGGGCTCCTCAGACTTCAGGTTCGTGGTCATGACGCCAGCCCCTCGGCCAGCGGTCCCAGCGCGAGGGCGGGGAAGTAGGTCAGACCGGTGACGATCAGGATCGTGCCGGTCAACAGGCCCGTGAACAGCGGCTTGTTGGTACGCAGCGTGCCCGCCGTCTCCGGGATCGGCTTCTGCTCGGCGAGCGAGCCGGCCAGCGCCAGCACGAACACCATCGGCAGGAACCGGCCGAGCAGCATGGCGAGGCCGATGCTCGTGTTGAACCACTCCGTGTTCGCGTTGAGACCCGCGAACGCCGAGCCGTTGTTGTTGGCGCCCGAGGTGTACGCGTAGAGCACCTCGGAGAAACCGTGCGCACCGGAGTTCGCCTGCGAGGCGGACGTGGAGTCCAGCGACATGGCGATCGCGGTGAAGCACAGCACCAGGGCCGGGGTGATGAGGATGTAGCAGGCCGCGAACTTGATCTCGCGGGTGCCGATCTTCTTGCCCAGGTACTCCGGGGTGCGGCCCACCATCAGGCCCGCCAGGAACACCGTGATGATCGCCATGATCAGCATGCCGTACAGGCCCGAGCCGGTGCCGCCCGGCGCGATCTCGCCCAGCTGCATGCCGAGGAGCTGGATACCGCCGCCGAAGCCGGTGAAGGAGGAGTGGAAGGAGTTGACCGCACCTGTCGATGTCAGGGTCGTGGCCACCGAGAAGATCGCGGAGCCGCTCACCCCGAAGCGGGTCTCCTTGCCCTCCATCGCACCGCCGGCGATGTCGAACGCCGGTCCGTGGTGGGCGAATTCGGTCCACATCATCAAAGCGGTGAACCCGACCAAGATGGTGACCATCGTGGCCAGGATCGCGTATCCCTGCTTGACGCTGCCGACCATCTTCCCGAACGTCCGGGTCAGTGCGAACGGGATCACCAGGATCAGGAAGATCTCGAAGAGGTTGGAGAAGCCGTTGGGGTTCTCGAAGGGGTGGGCGGAGTTGGCGTTGAAGTAACCGCCGCCATTCGTGCCGAGCTCCTTGATCGCTTCCTGGGAGGCGACCGCGCCGCCGTTCCACTGCTGCGAGCCGCCCATGAACTGGCCCACCGAGTGGATACCGGCGAAGTTCTGGATGGCGCCGCAGGCTACCAGCACGAGCGCGCCGATCACCGAGATCGGCAGCAGGATCCGTACGGTGCCGCGCACCAGGTCGGACCAGAAGTTGCCGAGCTCACCGGTGCGGGAGCGGGCGAAGCCGCGTACCAGGGCGACCGCGACCGCGATGCCCACCGAGGCCGAGACGAAGTTCTGCACCGCCAGACCACCGGTCTGGACGACGTGGCCCATGGACTGCTCGCCCGAGTACGACTGCCAGTTGGTGTTCGACACGAACGACGCCGCCGTGTTGAACGCCTGGTCCGCCGGGATCGACACGAAACCGAGCGAACCCGGCAGGTGGCCCTGGAGGCGCTGGAGCAGATAGAGGAAGAGGACGCTCACGGCCGAGAAGGCCAGGACGCCCCTCAGATACGCGGGCCAGCGCATCTGCGTGGACGGGTTGGCGCCGACGGCCTTGTAGATCCACTTCTCGACGCGCAGATGCTTGTCGGAGGAGTAGACGCGGGCCATGTAGTCGCCCAGCGGCCGGTAGGACAGGCCCAGTGCCGCCGCGAGCGCGGCGAACTGGAGCACACCGGAAAGAACAGGAGACATTGCGGGGCTCAGAACCTCTCCGGGTACACAAGGGCGAGGACGAGGTATCCCAGCAGGGCGACAGCCACGATCAGACCGACGATGTTCTCGGCAGTCACAGCTTCGCCACCCCCTTGGCAATGAGCGCCACCAACGCGAATACCGCGATCGTGGTGACGACGAAGGCCAGATCGGCCATCGCGAACTCCAGAACTGGAAGAGGCTCGAAAATGAGCGGGGAATGGGCGGACCTCTAGAGCAAACCTCTCCGCGCCGCCTCCGCACGTTTCGTTGACGGGCCCCATACGGCCACTGGCACGTCCTTGACGCCTTTCATACGCGGCCTCCTGCGCGGCGGCGCGGGGCGGCATGCGAACCGCGTGAAGCGCTGCGAGAAGGCAGTCGGGCCACGCCTGCATGGCCCGTACATCGACCTGGATTCCGTGGGTCGGACGGGCGGGCCCGCCCGTCCGCACCCCTCAGCGGAACTCCGCCAGCCGGGGCCGCAGGCCAAGGCCGATCAGCCCGGCCATCAGGACCAGGGCCGCCCCGGCCGTCGGGGCGAGGGTGGAGATCGCGTCCCGGCCCGAGGCGATCGCCTGGTCGTGGTGGCGGAGGTTGATCGCGGTCACCTCGTCCAGTGCCTTCATCCACACCCCGAAGTGCGCGTTGGAGGTGTCGGAGGCCCAGCCGATGCAGAACAGCGTCGCCTCCTGCTCCTTGCCGTGGGCGACCAGCTCGCGCAGTCTGCGATCGTCGCGCGCGTAGACGGTGTACGCGTCGACGGTCCGCTCGGCGGCGTCGCGCTCACCGGGGAAGGTGACGTTGTCCAGCTCGCGCCGGTACTCGCCGGTGAACCGCTTGTCGTGGATGTCGTTGCGGTACGCCGTCCACGTCACGCTCACCTGAGCGTCGTACGTGTTGATGTCGGCGCTCTCGACGCCGTACAGCTTCTGCGACTTCTCCAGGAACGCGTTCTCGTACCAGGAGCGGTGGCCGGGGTCGAGCAGATAGCGGCTCTCGTCCGCGTTGGCGTCGTAGCCGAGCGCCTTGGACCGGGCCAGCGCGACCACCGAGTCGAAGGCGTCGTGGCGGGCGGTCTTCAGGTCGTGGGCGCCGTCCGTGAGCAGCAGCGTGCCGCACACGGACGCGACCAGGGCGCAGCCGGTGGCGGCGAGCAGGCACGGGTTGAAGACGCGCTGGAAGTGCTGGGCGAGGCGCACCTGGAGGGCGACGAGCGCGAGGAGCAGGAGCGCGCCGAGGACGAGTTGGGCGGCCAGTCGGATGTGGCCGTCCGTGCGCGCCGCGCGGTAGTCCGCCCGGTAGACGGCGTCGTTGGCGTCGACGAGGCGGCCCGCGTCGGGCAGGATCCGGTAGGCGAGGAGGTTGGTGGCCTGGCTGTACTCGGCGCGGGCGGCGGCCTTGCCGCCGGGGTGCTCGTCGTTCTCCAGGGCGCGCCCGATCAGCTCCTGGTAGTGCGCGAAGTCGTCGGTGAGCGCGACCACCGTGTCCTCGGTGGCCGGGTCCCCCTCGGCGGCCGCGCCCAGGGTGCGCAGCGAGCGGCTGATGGTCCGCTGGGCGTCGGTGTAGAGGCCCTGGGCCTTCACGTACGACTCGTCGAGGCGGCCCTTGGCGGTGCCCGAATCACCGCTGGAGAGAAGGGTGTTGGCGGCCTGGGCGTCCATGTCGTTGAGGGCGAGTTCGAGCTCGGTGGCGGCGACCGTGCGGGGCGCGCTGCGGTGCTCGATCGTGTCCCAGGTGGACGAGGCTCCGACGGCTGCCACCACGAGCAGGATCAGCAGCCCGGCCCCCAGCAGTACGCAGCCGGCGCGGGCGAGCCGCAGCCGTCCGGGCAGGGTGGACCAGTGGCGCCGGGCCGCCCGGACCCCCGGCCGGACGAGCCGGGCGACGGCCTCCGGGGGCCGTCGCCACAGCCGTTCTCCTCGCGGCCCCCCTCCGGACCGCGACGGCGGGGCTCCCCCGTGACGAACGGCCGGCGCGGGGTCGGCTCCCGCGGCCGCCGGGGCTCCCGCTCCCTGACCGCGCTCGGTACCGGCGGTGATGGTCACTCACCCTCCAACCTCACCACGGGCCGCTCGTACGATCCCGTGCGGAGACCAGCATCAGGTCAACCGTTCGACGTGCGGCTGCCGTTGACGCCCCTCTGACGCCCGGGGCCCGCACATTGACGGGATCTTGACGCGGCGTCAGGGAGCCATATGCCCGCCGTCAAGACTTGACCGGCGCGCATCAACGGTTCATCAACGGACGCCGACGGGCCCGGGCCCGGTCCTTAGCGTCACGGGCATGAGAGCCAAGGGACGACGGACACGCCTTTCCCCGACGCCACCCGCGGTGTACGACCGGACCTGGGCGGGTGAGGCGCGCTCGGCGGCCGGGTGCGCAGCCGTGCTGCTCGGTCTGCTGCTGCTCATCGACACCGGCGCGGGCACCCTCACGCCCTGGCGCGTCGCGCTGTGGACGGGCCTGGCCGTGCTGCTGCTCCTGGTGCTGTGGCCGGCCCGGGTGTCGGCGGCCCCGGGATCGCTGGTCGCGCGCGGGCCGCTGCGGGCCCGGGCCGTGCGCACCGACCGGCTGGTGTCGGTGCGCTGGTCGGACGGGGTCGCCCAGCGCCTCGTCCTGCGCGACGCGGAGGGCGGCCGGGCCGAGATCGACCCCCGGGTGCTCATCGCCACCCCGCCGCTGTGGCGCCTGGTGGACGCGGGCGCCCGTACGAGCGTGGCGCGCGGGACGCTCCGCTGTGGCGAGACGGCACTGCGGCAGGTCTCGGCCCGGGTCGACCGGGAGACGGCCCGGGGGGTGTTCAGGGTGTCGGGGCTGAACTGAGAGTCGCCGCGGCACCGCACCCCCCCCAGGGGCGCGGGGAACTGCGCGACCGGCCACAGACGGCCCGCAGACGAATATCCGCACCTCCAGCGAAGCGCTCGTCACACTTTTATGTCCGGCTTCGTCAATTCCATGACAGTCGGAGCCCAGGCCACACAGCGAGTGGCAGCCAGGAGAACAGTCATGGAAGCACGGATGCCGAGCCCGGCGACGCTCGTCCCGGGGGCGATGGAGGCCGTTCGGGGACTTCAGAAGGCGACCCACAGCGCCGGAGTGCCCGCCACCACGATGCACCTCGTCCATCTGCGCGCCAGCCAGATCAACGGATGCAGCGCCTGCGTCGACTCCGGCACCCGGTACGCGATGAAGGGCGGCGAGAGCGCGGAGCGCCTGTTCGCGGTGGCCGCCTGGCGCGAGACGCCGTACTTCACGGACGCCGAGCGGGCCGCGCTGGCCCTCACCGAGTCCGTCACCCGGCTCAACGACCGCGCCGAGCCGGTCCCCGACGACGTCTGGGACGAGGCCGCCCGGCACTACGAGGAGAAGCCGCTCGCGGCCCTGGTGCTGTGGATAGGCGTCAGCAACTTCTACAACCGCCTCAACGCGGCCACCCGCCAGCAGGGCGGCCAGACCTGGTGAATCCCAACTTCCGTTTGCTGTACGGATTCTGACGCTCCATCCGATCTGTTCGACCTTGGCACCCACGACACCGGTGGGGCATGCTCGCCGAGATCGACTCCGTACGACATCCATGCGCGACGCCGAGGTGGCACGAATGGCAACCGAGACAACCACCTGCTGCATAGTCGGGGGCGGGCCGGCCGGCGCGATGCTGGGGCTGCTGCTCGCCCGGGCCGGCATCGAAGTCACGGTCCTGGAGAAGCACCGGGACTTCCTGCGGGACTTCCGCGGCGACACGATCCACCCCTCCACCCTGGACGTCCTCGCCGAGCTGGGCCTCGCCGAGCGCTTCCTGGAGCTGCCGCACCGCACCACGCCGGGGATCAACATGGTCACCGACACCCGTGACGTACTCGTCGCCGACCAGCGGCTGCTGTCCGGCGCGTACCCGTACATCGCCTTCGTCCCCCAGTGGGACTTCCTCAACCTGCTCGCCGCCGAGGCCGCCAAGTACCCCAACTTCCATCTGAAGATGGGCGCGGAGGTGCACGGTCTGATCCGCGAGGGCGACACGGCCCGGGGCGTGCGCTACCGCGACGCCGAGGGCGAGCACGAGCTGCGCGCGGTCCTCACCGTGGCCGCCGACGGCCGCGACTCGGTGCTGCGCCGCCCGGCCGGGCTCGTCCCGCAGGGCTTCGGGGCGCCGATGGACGACCTGTGGTTCCGGATCCCCCGCGAGGAGAGCGACCCGCCGGACACCTTCATCCGCATGGGCCAGCAGGGCCTGCTCATCGGCATCTGCCGGGACACGTACTGGCAGTTCGCGTACGTCATCCCCAAGGGCCGGTACGCCGAGCTCCAGGCCGAGGGCATCGACTCGCTGCGCAAGAGCGTGCGCGCACTGCTGCCGTGGATGGGCGACCGGCCGGACAAGATCGAGTTCTCGGACGCGCGGATGCTGGAGGTCCGGGTCGAGCGGCTCAAGCGGTGGTACCGGCCGGGGCTGCTGTTCATCGGGGACGCCGCGCACGCGATGTCGCCGGTCGGCGGGTTCGGGATCAACGTCGCCGTGCAGGACGCGGTGGCCACCGCCAACCTGCTGGCCGAACCGCTGCGGCGGGGCGCGGTGAGCACCGAGGAGCTGGCGGCCGTGCAGCGCCGGCGGCTGCCCGCGGCGGTCGCCATCCAGCGCATGCAGATCCTGCTCCAGAACCAGCTGATCGCGCCGACGCTGCACGGCACGCGCGAGTCCAAGCCGCCGCGGTTCCTGGCGGTAGCGGAGCATGTGCGGCCGATGCGGAAGCTGATCGCCCGGATGATCGGGTACGGGCCGCGGCCCGAGCACGTACGGACCCCCGAGCGGGTCTGAGACGACAGCCGCCGTACGGGCGGGTACGGGCGCACAGCGCGCCCGTACCCGCCCGTCGGCATTTCGGGAAATTCCATGACCGCGACGCGCAGAAAACCGGACAGACATCGGATGGACATCGGACAGATGCCGCAGAGATGCCGGACGGGAAAACGACAGACCGGGGCCTTTCCGACGCATATCCCTGAACTCCCGGCAATCTCGTCGACGGGACACCCAGCGGTAGCCACAACTGTCCGTCCACAACTGTCCAACTGCGGAAATCCCGCGCTCGCACACAGCCGTGCTAGAGCTGTTCACCAGGGGCCTGAGTGTCACTGGAGCCGCGCCCGACGGGCAAGTTGAGCGCTGCTTGACCCGCACCCGCCGCCCCGTGCTAAACCCGTAACCACTTGAGAGAAATCAAGCCAGAGAGGGATTCATGACGACCATCATCTACCCCGAGGACCGTCCTGCCGGACGCCGCGGGTTTGAAATCGTCCTGCCGAGTGGTGCCACGGATGGCGCCGCCGCCCTCGTGGAAGGCGAGATAGCCGCCGCCACCCCCGGACCGCCGCTCCACACGCATGCCGAGTCCGACGAGACCTACTTCGTCCTGGAGGGCTCCCTGGTCATGTACATCGACGGCGAGGTGACCACGCTCGGCCCCGGCGGCATGGCGCACATCTCCAAGGGCACCGAGCACACCTGGTCCACCACGGTCGAGGGCGGCTGCCACTTCCTGACGCTGCATCTGCCGGGCGGTTACGAGCTGTACCACCCGACCGCGCTCGCCGCCGAGCACGAGAAGGGCGGCCCGCTGATCCAGTCCGACCTCTTCGAGCTGGCGGCGAAGTTCGACTGGCGGATGGCGGGCGCCGAGCCGCGGCGTCTCACCCCCGAGGGCGTTCTCGTCCCGGCCGGCCAGGCCGACGCGGAGGCCCAGCGCCTGCTCGCCGAGTTCACCAAGCAGCCCGTCGCTTGAGTGGCTCAGGGCCTGTCCGGCGGAGCATGTGAGTGCCTTCTTGAGCAGTGGTGTCGGCCTGTCATGGACCCAACACCCCTTGCGGGAGGGCGCTTTCATGCGCCCCCGCCCGTCTCCGCCCTGCGCCCCGCCCGATCGCCGGAGCGATCCGCGGGGCGGCCGCCTGTACGGGCGTAAAAGGGGTGTGAACTGCGGAAAGTCACACCCCCAGACCCTGTGTCGTCATCTCGGTGACGCACTTTTTCCTGCCGCTGTGGCAAGGAGACCCGCAAATGGCACTCGTCTCATCACGCTCCATCCGTCATGACCGGGCTCGGACGGCCCCGGTCACCACGATCGGCCAGAGGTAGAAACGCCATGACTCACGACACCCACGCCGGAGCCGACGCGTCCGGCGGAGCGCCGCCGCTCGATCCGCGCCGCTGGCTCGCCCTGATCATCGTTCTGGTGGCCGGGTTCATGGACATGCTCGACGTGACGATCGTCAACGTCGTCATCCCGAGCATCCAGAAGGACCTGCACGCCGACTACACCCAGATCGAATGGGTCGTGGCCGGATACGTACTGGGCTTCGCGGCCCTGCTGATCACCGGCGGGCGGCTCGGCGACATCTACGGCCGCAAGAAGATGTTCCTGATCGGCGTGGCGGGCTTCACCATCGCCTCGACGCTCTGCGGTGTCGCCAGTGGCCCCGGCATGCTCATCGGCGCGCGCTTCTTCCAGGGCGCCATGGCCGGCCTGATGGTCCCGCAGATCCTGGCGATCATCCACGTCACGTTCCCGTCCGAGGAGCGCGGCAAGGTGCTCGGCATCTGGGGCGGTGTGCTCGGCTCCGCGTCGGTGGCCGGTCTGATCGTCGGCGGTGTGCTGGTCGACGCGAACATCGCCGACCTGGAGTGGCGTCCGATCTTCCTGGTCAACATCCCGGTCGGCATCGGCGCGCTGATCGCCGCCTGGTTCTTCGTCGGCGAGTCCAAGTCGCCCGCCGCGCCCAAGCTGGACCCGATCGGCGTGGTGATCGCGGTGACGGGCATCCTGATGCTGGTCTATCCGCTCGCCGAGGGCCGTGCGCTCGACTGGCCGGTCTGGACGTACCTCCTGATGGCGGGCTCGATCGTGGTCTTCGGCATCCTGGTCGTCTTCGAGCGGCACCGCACCCGGACCGTGGGCTCACCGCTGGTGGTGCTCACCCTGTTCAAGGAGCGGGCGTTCACCGCGGGCATGCTGGTGTGGACGCTGTTCTGGATCGCGCTCGGCGGCTTCTTCCTGGTGTGGACGCTGTACATGCAGCTGGGTCTGGGCTGGTCGCCGATGCGCGCCGGTCTGACCGGCGCGGCCTTCGCGGTCGGCGCCGCCGCGGGCTCCGGCCTCGCGGTCGAGGTGTTCACCCCGCGCATCGGGCGCCTCACGCTGATCGGCGGGGCGCTCCTGAACGCGCTCGGCTTCGCCGCGTACATCTTCGTCGCCCACCACTACGGTCCGGACATCCCGTCCTGGCAGATGATCGCGCCGCTGGTCGTGACCGGCTTCGGCTTCGGTCTGGTGGTCGCCCCGATGATCGACGCGATCCTCACCAAGGTGCCCGCCAAGGACGCGGGCTCCGCCTCCGGTCTGCTCGGCACCACCCAGCAGGTCGGCATGGCGCTGGGCGTCGCCCTGGTCGGCGTGCTCTTCTTCGGCCATCTGTCCAGCGACTCCGACCACGGCGTCGACAAGGTCACCCCGGCCCTGCGCCAGGAGCTGGTGGCCGCCGGGGTCCCGGCGGGCGGCGTCGACGACATCGTCAACGGCTTCCGGGCGTGTGTGCACGACCGGTCGGCCGAGTCGGACCCGACCAAGGTCCCGGCCAGCTGTCAGCCCTCCTCGGTGCCGGGCGCCGACAAGGTCCAGCCGATCCTGACCAAGCAGGGCCAGGAGGCCGTCAGCCACAACTTCGTCAAGAGCTTCGACCTCAGCCTCTGGTACGGGGTCGGGATCCTGGTGCTGGTGGCGCTCGGCATGTTCGCGCTGCCCCGCGAGGTGCACGTACGCGACCTGGACGCGGAGCTGGAGGCGCTGGGCGAGCCCGTCGCCCGAGGCGTGTGACGGCGCCGTAAGGGCTGCTCCGATCAAGGCTCCCCGTGGGCGTACGAAGGCCGTCAGGCCGACGCGCGCTTGCGGGGAGCCGTCTTCTTCGCGGTCTTCTTGGCCGTGGTGGCGGTGGACTTCTTGGCGCCCGCGGCGGAGGCCTTGGGGGATGCCGCCGACTTCTTGGCGGCGGTCTTCGACGTCGACTTGGTCGCGGTCTTGGCCGAAGTGGTCTTGGTGGCGGTCCTGGCCGCGGTCTTCGTGGCCGCCTTCGCGGTCTTCTTCGCCGGGGCCGTCTTGCGGGCGGCCGTCTTGCGCGGCTTGAGTTCGGTGACCTCGGCCGACTCCGCCGCCTCCTCGCCGCGCGCCTCCTTCGCCGCGCGCACGCTCTTCTCCAGCGCGGCCATCAGATCGATGACCTTGCCGCCGCCCTTGGTCTCCGGGGCCTCGGCCGGGGGCAGCGCGCCGCCCGCCTTGGAGGCGATGAGGGACTCCACGGCCTCCCGGTAGTCGTCGTGCAGCGACTCGACGTCGACCTCGCCGAGGGTGTCCATGAGGGCATCGGCCAGATCGAGCTCGGCATCGCGGACCTTCACATCGCTGTCCGGGGCGACGCCCTCGGGGGCGCGGATCTCGTCCGGCCACAGCAGCCCGTGCATGGCGATGACGTCGTCCACGACCCGCAGCATCCCGAGCCGCTCGCGCCCGCGCAGCGCGAACTTGGCGACGGCCACCTTCCGGCTCCGCTTGAGCGCCTCCCTGAGCAGGGTGTACGGCTTGGCCGCCGGGACACCGCTGGCGCTCAGGTAGTACGCCGTGTCGATCTGGAGCGGGTCGATGGAGTCGGCCGCCACGAACGCGACGATCTCGATGGTCTTGGCGGTGGGCAGCGGCAGCGCGGCCAGGTCGTCATCGGTGATCGGGACCAGCGACCCGTCCGCGTCCTCGTACGCCTTGCCGATCTCGGACGCCTCCAGCTCCTCGCCGTCCAGCTCGCACACCTTGCGGTAGCGGACCCGTCCGCCGTCCTCCGTGTGGATCTGCCGGAACGAGATCGAGTGGCTCTCGGTGGCGTTGAAGAGCTTGATCGGAATACTGACCAGCCCGAATGAGATCGCACCATTCCATATGGATCGCACTCTTCATCCCCTCTGCCGGGATTAGTGGGATTCTCATCGTATGACGCCGATCACATGGGTGGAGGGGCGGCGGATCGCGCTCTCCCGCCTGGAGAAGGTGCTGTATCCGGCGACCGGCACCACCAAGGGCGAGGTGCTGCACTACTACGCGTCCGTGGCCGGGGCGCTCCTCGCCCATCTGCACAACCGGCCGGTGTCGTTCCTGCGCTACCCGGACGGCCCCGGGGGCCAGCTCTTCTTCACCAAGAATCCCCCGCCCGGCACACCCTCCTGGGTGACGACGGCCCCGGTGCCGCGCTCCGAGGACAGCGAAGCGCGCCAGGTGACGGTCCCGGACCTGTCGACCCTGATGTGGGCGGCCAACCTGGTGGTGGAGTTCCACACCCCCCAGTGGCAGGCGGACGCGCCCGCGCGGGCCGACCGCATGGTCTTCGACCTGGACCCCGGGGACCCGGCGACGGTGGTGGAGTGCTGCGCGGTGGCGCGGTGGCTGCGCGAGCGCCTGACGGCGGACGGCCTGCACGCGTACGCGAAGACCTCCGGCTCCAAGGGCCTGCACCTGCTCGTCCCCCTCGAACCGACCCCGTCCGAGCAGGTCTCCCAGTACGCGAAGGACCTGGCGAAGGAGGCGGAGGCGGCACTCCCGGACCTGGTCACGCACCGCATGGCGAAGGTGCTGCGCCCCGGCAAGGTGTTCGTCGACCACAGCCAGAACGCGGCGGCGAAGACGACGGCGGCGCCCTACACACTCCGGGCGAGGGAGCGGCCGACGGTGTCGGCGCCGGTGTCGTGGGACGAGGTGGAGTCCTGCCGCAGTGCCGCTGACCTGGTCTTCCTCCTGGGAGACATCGAACCGAGGCTGGCACGGGACGGAGACCTGCTCGGCCCCCTGATCAACCTCAACCGGGCGGGGCGGCTGCCGTGAGCGTGCGGCCGCCGGTACGGGTGGCACTGGCGCAGTCCGTACGGGAGCTGCCGCGCGGGCCGGGCTGGTGGTACGAGCCGAAGTTCGACGGCCACCGGATGGTGGTGTTCCGGGAGGCCGACGCGGTGGTGCTCCAGGCCCGGTCGGGGCGGATCGTCACGGCCGCGTTCCCGGACCTGGCGAAGGCGGCGCTGGCGGTGCCGGCGGGGTGCGTGTTCGACGGGGAGGTCGTGGTGTGGACGGGCGGCCGCACGGACTTCGCGGCGGTGCAGCGCCGGGCGGCGGCGACGCCGGGACGGGCCGGGCTGCTCGCGGCCCGGCTGCCGGCGTCGTACGCGGCGTTCGACGTCCTCGCCGACGGGGGCGAGGACGTGCGGCGCCTGCCGTACGGGGAGCGCCGGGCCCGACTGGTGACCCTGCTGGGCCCCTTGGGCCCCCCGCTCCAGCCGGTCCCGGCGACTCGGGACGTGGAGACGGCCCTCACCTGGTACGAGACGCTCCCCGCGAGCGGGATCGAGGGCCTGGTGGCCAAGCGGGACGACTCCCCGTACCGGGGCGGCAGGCGCGCGTGGCGCAAGCTGCGGCACACGGAGACGTGGGAGGGGGTGGTGGTGGGGTACGTGGGGCCCGCGCGGCGCCCCAGCGCGCTGGTCCTGGTGCTGCCGGGGGACGACGAGGTGACGGTCTCCACGCCGCTGTCGTCGTCGCTGCGGGCGGAGGCGGGCCGCGCCCGCCTGCCACCGTCCGCGCCGACGCGCACGGCGATCGCGCCCGGGTGGGGGGAGGTGGGCTATACGGAGGTGGAGGGGGCGGGGTTGCTGGCGGAGGTGGAGCGGGGGTCCGCGCGGTTGGGGGTGACGCGGGTGCTGCGCCTGCGGGAGGCGGCGCCGGGTTGACCCCCACCCCGCCCGTTCCCCTGAACCCTCCGGGGGTGGGTGGGTGGTTGAGGCTCGCTTCCCGGGGGCTGCGCCCGGCCCCTGTTCGTCTGCGGGCCGTCTGTGGCTGGTCGCGCCCACGCGGCGGAGCCGCACATGTCACAGCCCCGCGCCCCTGAAGGGGCGGGGCCTGCGGCCCCCGCCCCTGCCCCTGCCCCGCTCCTCGAACGCCGGAGGGGCTGGAGGTGCCTTGAGGGGCGCGGGGAACTGCGCGACCAGCCCCCACCGGCCCGCAGAAGAACGCGGGGACTGAGGGCGCGGCCCCCGTAGCAGGGTGCAGGGGCCGCAGGCCCCGCCCGGGGTCCGGGGACCGCAGGCCCCGCCCGGAGTCCGGGGACCGCAGGCCCCGGCAAACCGCCTCCACCCCCGGCCCCCGGAGGGTCCGCGGGGTGGGGCCTCAAACCCTCAGCCACGTGCGGCGGTCCCTCGCCGTCCAGTACAGCCCCTCCACATCCGCCGGCTTCAGTACCCCGCCCAGCCGCGCCAGATCAGGAAGTTCCGCGTCGCGGAGGACCCGTACGTCCCGCGGCGGGGCGGCAAGCTCGACCCGGTCGGAGTCCGCCACCACCAACACCCCCCGCACGCCCGCCGCCAACGCCAGCGACGCCCGCTCCGCGTCCCGCCGGACCCACCGCAGTACCGGCGCCGGCGCGGCCCGGCCGACCCCTACCTGGGGGTCGGCGATCCGCACCCGGTGCCGGTGCGCCGCGAGCGTACGGACCGTGAGCACCCCGGCCGGGCCGATCGCCAGGTGGTCGAGGAGGCCGTCGCCCGGCAGCGGCACCGAGTGCAGGACCCGCCACCCCGCCCCCTCCAGCGCGTCGAGGCCCGCCCCGACCCGCTCCTGCGCCGCGAGCAGGACACGGCGCGGGTCCTCGCGGAAGCGGCGCGCCGGGCCCGCGTGTTCCAGTTCTCCGAGGAGCGCCTCGCCGGGGCGGTTCGGCGCCAGGTCGTCGTCGGGGTGGAGGGAGAGCCGGGCCAGGTCGGCGGAGGTCGGTACGGGCGGCGGGCCGACCGTCACCTCGCCCACCACGAAGGGGGCGAGCGCGGCCAGGACGGCGTCGCGGCACTCTTCCAGGAGCAGGCTGACGCGCCCGCTGTCCCTGTCGTACCAGGCGGCGCTCCTGCCGTCCGGGAGGCTGACGTACAGCCGTGCCCGTCCGTGCCGGTGCACCGGTGTCACCCGCAGTCCCGACATCCCGCATCACCCCCACGCCCATGGGAACAGCACCGGCCGCGCAGGGCAATATCGCGGCTCGTATAGTGCGAGCCGCCACTGCGTGCATCCGCGCCGCTTTACCTCGGGAGGGGAAGTCCAATGCTCATTTGGGGCACCAAGGGATATCTGTACCAGCTCGCCATGATGACGCTGGTCTGCGGGAACTGTGGCAATCCGGCCGCTCACGGCCTGCGCAAGTACGTCACGAAGTTCACGCTGTTCTTCATCCCGCTCTTCCCGGTCTCCACCAAGTACCGCACGCAGTGCACCTTCTGCGGCATGGAGCAGCAGATCACCAAGGAAGCGGCCGAGCAGCTGCTCGCGACGGCCGCCGGGCCGCAGCCGGGCCACCAGCCGCAGCCGGGGCAGATGCAGGGGCAGGCTCCCGGGCAGAACCCCTACCAGCAGTAACGACGCCGTCGCCGCGGTTATGGAGAGCTGTGACAAAGCCGGGAAAGCTCCGCAACACCGCCCGCCTACGGTGGTGGCCATGACTGCGTCCACCCCCTCCCGCCCCCACCCGCGCCGCACGGCCCGCCTCGCGGCCGCCGCCGCGCTCGCCCTCGCCGTGGGCGGCGGGCTGGCGGCATGCGGCTCGGGTTCGTCCGGGGCCAAGGCTCCGGACGTCACCGTCCAGAACGCCACCACCACACAGGCCCGCCAGCAGGTGGGCCCGCTGAAGGCGGCCGAGCCGACCCGGGTGGTCATCCCGTCCGCGGGCGTCGACGCGAGCCCGGTGCTGCGTCTGGGCGTGGACGAGAAGCAGGAGCTGGAGGTGCCCCCGGTCGACAAGGCGGGGCTGGCGGGCTGGTACACCGGCAGCGTCACGCCCGGCGAGAAGGGCGCGTCCGTGATCGTCGCGCACTACGACACCGCCAAGGGCCCGGCCCTGCTGCGCGATGTGAAGAAGATGCACGTGGGGGATGTCATCGAGGTCGGGAGGGCGGACGGCTCCACCGCCGTCTTCCGGATCCGCGAGACTCAGCAAGTGGATAAAACAGACTTCCCTACGAATAAGGTCTACGGAAAGACCGACCGCCCGGAACTCCGCCTCATCACCTGCGGCGGCCCGATCAAGAACGGCCACCGCTCGGCCAACATCATCTTCTACGCCGATCTGGTGAAGGTGAAGTAGCCGGGGGCGGCGCCGCTCCCGGCTGCCGCCGTCCGCACGACAGGAGCACCTTGACCCGCCACCGCCGCCCCGCCCGCGCAGCACTCCTGCTGCTCACCGCCGGCGCCGCAGCCCTGCTGCTCTCCGGCTGCGGCGGCGCGGGCAGCCTGGAGGGCGCGGGCGCGACTCCCACGGCGGTCGGCCCGGTCCATCTGTGGCCCGATCTGCCCAAGCCCACGACGACTCCGCTGGACTTCGGCGAGGGCCAGACGGAACGGGTGCCCGGCATCAAGGTGCCGGGCGGCGACGTCCGCACCCTCGACCCGGTCGCGGTCGTCCAGGCCGAGGTGCGGGCCCACCCCGACCAGTACACGGGCGCCGACGGGCTCTACGAGGAAACGGTTCGCCAGCTCAATCAGTGCCGCCAGAAGCCGAAGGGCTGCCCGGTGCTCAAGGCGTACTACCGCGATCTGACCGGCGACGGCAGGGACGAGCTGATCCTCGGCATCAAGATGCCGGAGCAGCAGCTGGCCGTGCGGTGCTACATGCCCGACCGCGGCGCCCTCACCCGGATCATGTCCACCTCGGACCAGCTGATCGGCGTGGAGCTGGCCGGGCGGGACGTCATCCTGCACTCGGTGTCGGCGGGCATCCCGGGGTACGAGTACCGCACGGCCTGGTCGTGGGACGACCACCAGCGCGCGATGCTGCCCACCCGCGACGAGATCATCCGGGTGGAGCCGCAGCACTCCCTCAATCCCCTGCCCCACCCCAAGACCTCCGGCCCGTCGCCGCGCGCCTCCGCGAGCGCACGGTGAGAGGGCCCCGGCTGCCCGCCTGGACGGCGACGCTCACCTGGAAGGCCGCGGTCTTCATCACCGTGATGTGCTGCGCGCTCGCGGCGCTGCTCGGTGTGCTCGTCCATGTCTCGGTGACCCGTCAGACCGTCGGCCAGGCCCGCGACAAGGCGCTCGACAAGCTGGAGGAGGTCTCGCGCGCGTACGAGGCGGGCGAGCCGCTGCCGCCGGGCTCGGGCCTCGACCCGCGGGACCTGCCCGCCTCCCTGCGCGAGCTCGCCGTCTCCGGCAAGCGCGGCACGGTCGTCGCCGACGACCGGGGCCGCCCCACCATGTGGGCGGCGGGCCCGGCCGACGGCCGCGCGATCGCGGTCTCGATCGACTACAGCCAGAGCGCCCGCACCATCACGGGCCTGGACCAGGCGATCCTCGGGTCCTCCATCCTCGCCATCGGCGCCACCCTCCTGGTCGGCGTCTTCGGCGTCACCCGGGTCACCCGGCGGCTGCACCAGACGGCGACGGTGGCCCGCCGGATCGGCGCGGGCGACCTGGACGCCCGGGTCAACGACCCCCGCACGAAGGACCCTTCGCGCCCCCAGGACGAGGTGGCCACGGTCGCCGGGGCGCTCGACACCATGGCCGGGACACTCCAGAACAAGCTGCTGAGCGAGCAGCGCTTCACCGCCGACGTGGCCCACGAGCTGCGCACCCCGCTGACCGGGCTGCACGCGGCCGCCGAACTGCTGCCCGAGGGGCGGCCCGCCGAGCTGGTACGGGACCGGGTGAAGGCGATGCGCTCGCTCACCGAGGACCTCCTGGAGATCTCCCGCCTGGAGGCGGGCAGCGAGCGGGTCGACCTGGACCTGGAGCAACTGGGGCCGCTGGTGGAGCGCGTGGTGCGGACCTCCGGGACGCCCACCGAGCTCATGATCGTCCGCGACGCCTTCGTCGAGACCGACAAGCGCCGCCTGGAGCGGGTCCTGGCCAACCTCCTGGGCAACGCCCACAAGCACGGCGCGCTGCCGGTCGAGCTGCGCGTGGACGGGCCGGTGGTGACGGTGCGGGACCACGGCGCCGGCTATCCCCCGTATCTGCTCGACCACGGCCCCCAGCGCTTCAGGACCGAAGGCGGCAGCAAGGGGCACGGGCTCGGCCTGACCATCGCGGCCGGCCAGGCCTCGGTCCTCGGGGCCCGGCTGAGCTTCGCCAACGCGTCGGACGGCGGCGCGCTGGCGAGGCTGACCCTGCCGGAGTACGTGGACCCCGACGGCGCGCCGGAGGGCCCCGGGCACCCGGACGGGCAGGCCGGGACGGGTGGCGGGACTCCGGCGCGTACCCCGTCCGGCGGTCCTCGCACCCCTTAGCGCTTTGCGGGTGGCAAGAAGCGAACCTAACGTGAGCGGGGCGAGCCAAGGGCCGTGGAACACGGCCCCCCTCTTCCCAGGAGGCACTGTGTCCCCCCGTTCTCCGCTTGCCCTGTTGGGTCTGTGCATGGCCACCGGGGCGGTCGCTGCCCTCGCGGCGGCCGGCCCCGCGACCGCCGAGGAATCCGTCCACAACGACTACCGGGGCCGGGTGACGGCCAAGTCCGGTCTGCTGCTCCGGGACAAGCCGACCCGCAGCAGCCGCATCATCGGCAAGGCGCCGTACGGGTCGATCGTCCACATCTTCTGCAAGACCCGCGGCAGCAGCGTCGAGGGCAACGACCGCTGGTACCTGCTCGAAGACGGCACCTGGGCGTGGGGGGCGGCGTTCTACATCGACAACATCGGCCCGGTGCCCCGCTGGTGCTGAGCCGCCACCTCACAGCCCGAGCAGCTTCGCCTTCGCGGCTGTGAACTCCTCGGGAGTGAGCAACCCCTGCTGGGCCAGCCGCCCCAGCTGGGTCAGCCGGTCCACCAGGGCGGCGTCGCCGGGCCCGGGGGCCCCGGGCGGCGCCCCCGTGGCGGGCGTGGGCTTCGCGGGGCGCGGGCCGCCCACCAGGAGGCCGCGCAGCAACGGGGCGCCGGACGGGCGCGCCACGGGTCGTACCGCCGCTCGGGCGGGCCGGATGAACATGGCTCAGCCTTCCTCTCGTACGGCCTGGGCCCGTACGGCCAGGGCCGCCCTGACCTCCTCCAGGCGCTCCGGCGGGATCCGCACCGACCCGGCGACGTGTCCGCCCGCGGCCCGTACCCCCTTCGCCGCCTCCTCGGCCCACAGGTGCTCGATCAGGACCACCAGCGCGCAACTGCCCAGGTCGAGCAGGTCCGCCGCCTCCTTGACGTCCTCCGGTCCGATCAGCCGCTCGATGCCCTCGCCGACCAGCACCCCGGCGAGCTCCTCGAACGCGTCGAGCTCGGCGGCGAGCACCTCGCCGGCCGCGGTCCTGGTGACCACCAGCGCGTCGACCATCCGTACGGCGCGGGATCTGCGCACCCCCACGAGCGAGTCGACGGCCTGCACCCGAAGCTGCTCCTCGGGGAAGGCGAGGACGATGAACTCCACGGGCCCCATGGCCGTACTCCTCAGTGACGGTCCGTCAGTTTTCCGCCCGCGGTTTCCCGTCCCGGCGTTCCCACCTCTCGGCACACTATGACATAAGGGACATAGCCGCCCTGGCTTGCTACGTTGCCCGACATGACCGCACCGACGGCCGCGGACGAGCCGCCGCCCGCCCTGCGCCTCCCCAAACGCCGGGGCGTCGAACTGACGCTGCTCGCCTGCGCCGTCCTCGCCTCGGTCTACGGGTACGCGGGCGTCGGCCTCGCCAAGAGCGGCGCCGTCCCGCCCGACGCGGCCCGCTACGGCGCGGGGCTCGGGCTGCTCGCCCTCCTCGCCCATCTCGCGGTCCGCCGGCGCGCCCCGCACGCCGACCCTCTGCTGCTGCCCATCGCGGTGCTGCTCAACGGCCTCGGCCTGGTCCTGATCTACCGCCTCGACCTGGAGACCCCGCACAGCGCGGCCGCCGCCACCCAGCTCGTCTGGTCCACGATCGGCGTCGGGCTCTTCATCGCGGTCGTCCTGATCCTGCGCGACCACCGCGTCCTCCAGCGGTACGCCTACCTCTCGGCCGCCTCCGCCCTGGTCCTGATGGCGGTGCCGATCCCGTTCCCCGCAGTGAACGGCGCCAAGATCTGGATCCGGGCGGGCGGATTCTCCTTCCAGCCGGGCGAGTTCGCCAAGATCCTGTTCGCGGTCTTCTTCGCCGGGTACCTGGCCGCCAACCGCAACGCGCTCGCGTACACCGGCCGCCGCTTCTGGCGGCTCCAGCTGCCCACCGGCCGGGTGCTCGGCCCGATCGTGGCGATCTGGGTGCTCAGCGTCGGCGTCCTGGTCCTGGAGCGCGACCTCGGCACCTCGCTGCTCTTCTTCGGCCTCTTCGTGATCATGCTGTACGTGGCGACGGGCCGCACCGGCTGGATCGCGGTCGGGCTGCTCCTGGCGGCGGTCGGCGCGGCGGCCGTCGGCTCGCTGGAGCCGCACGTCCACAGCCGGGTGCAGGACTGGCTCCACCCGTTCGCCTCCATCGACGCGGGCCAGGGCCCCGGCCAGCTCGCCCAGTCGCTCTTCGCCTTCGCGGCGGGCGGCATGTTCGGCACCGGCCTCGGCGCCGGCCACTCCATCCTGATCGGGTTCGCCGCCAAGTCCGACTTCATCCTGGCGACGGCGGGCGAGGAGCTGGGCCTGGCGGGGCTGACGGCCGTCTTCCTGCTGTACGCGCTGCTCGTCGCCCGGGGTTACCGCGCGGCCCTCACACTGAGCGACGCGTTCGGGCGGCTGCTCGCCGTCGGGCTCGCCTCGATCCTCGCCCTCCAGGTGTTCGTGATCGCGGGCGGCGTGACGGGGCTGATCCCGCTCACCGGCATGGCGATGCCGTTCCTGGCCCAGGGCGGCTCCTCGGTGGTCACCAACTGGGTGATCGTGGCGCTCCTCATCCGGGTCAGCGACGGCGCGCGCACCCCGCGCCCGGCCGTGGAGACCGGCACGATCACCCCCGTCCGGACGGGAAGCCGATGATCCGTTACATCCGGCGGGCCGCCGCCTGCTGTCTGGTCCTGCTGGTGGCGCTGCTGGTCAACGCGGCCCGCGTCCAGGTCTTCCAGGCCGACGCGCTCGACGACAACCCCGCCAACCGCCGTACCACGATGGCCCGTTACGGCCAGCCGCGCGGCGACATCCTGGTGGACGGCCACGCGGTCACCGACTCCAAGGACACCGGGCAGCCGCTGCGGTACGAGCGCACGTACACCGACGGGCCGCTCTACGCGCCCATCACCGGATACGCCTCGCAGGTGTACGGCACGACGCTCGTCGAGGCCGCCGAGGACCCGGTGCTCTCCGGCACCTCCCCGCTGCTCACCCCGCTGTGGGGCGGCCTCACCCGCAAGCGGCAGCCCGGCGGCGACGCCGTCACCACCATCATGGCCACCATGCAGCGGGCCGCCTACCGGGGG
Organism: Streptomyces sp. NPDC031265; assembly: GCF_055570295.1. Classification (NCBI taxonomy): domain Bacteria; kingdom Bacillati; phylum Actinomycetota; class Actinomycetes; order Kitasatosporales; family Streptomycetaceae; genus Streptomyces; species Streptomyces sp. NPDC031265. Next base: position 45,584 of record NZ_JBVIHM010000022.1, on the reverse strand, counting down.
CTGGCCGGAAAACGGGGCGCGGTCGCCGCCGTGGAGCCGGCCACCGGCAGGATCCTCGCGCTGGTCAGCAGCCCCTCGTACGACCCGGGGCGGCTGTCGGGCACCGGGCGGGCGGTCAAGGGCGCCTGGTCCGCGCTGAACGCCGACCCCGACCAGCCGATGCTCGACCGGGCGATCCGGCAGACCTATCCGCCGGGCTCCGCCTTCAAGATCGTGACGGCCGCGGCCGCGCTCGACGCGGGCGCGGTGACCGATGCGAACGCGCCGACCACCACGCCCGACCCCTACGTCCTGCCCGGCACCAGCACCACGCTGCCCAACGAGGCGGACGGCTGCGGCAAGGCCTCGCTCGCGTACGCCGTGGTCGTCTCCTGCAACACGGTGATGGCGCACCTGGGAGTGAAGGTGGGGCTGCCCGGGATGCTGGAGGCGGTGGGCCGGTTCGGCTTCAACGACACGAGGCTGCGGATCCCGTCCGGGGTGGCCAAGTCCAACTTCGACAAGAAGATGGGCCCGGACCAGCTGGCGCTCTCCTCCATCGGCCAGTTCGACACCACGGCGACACCCCTGCAGATGGCGATGGTCGCGGCGGCGGTGGCCAACGGCGGGGAGCTCAAGTACCCGTACCTGGTGGAGCGGACGACCACCGCGCGCGGCACGACGGTCGCCCAGAACGGCCCCCGCACCTACCGCCAGGCGATGAACCCGGCCACCGCGTCGCGGCTCCAGCAGCTGATGGTGGAAGTGGTGGAGAAGGGCACGGGCGGCAACGCGGCGATCCCCGGGGCGAAGGTGGGCGGCAAGACCGGCACCGCGCAGAACGGCGTGGGCAACCGGGGCCACCCGTACGCCTGGTTCATCTCCTGGGCCCAGGCCGCCGACGCGGGCCAGCCGGCGGTGGCCGTGGCGGTGGTCGTCGAGGACGCCGAGGCCAACCGCGCGGACATCAGCGGCGGCGGCGACGCGGCCCCCATCGCCAAGGCGGTGATGGAGGCGGCGCTGGCCGGGTGAGCGCCGCCTCCGAGGACGTCGCGGTCAGCCCGTCGCGCCCTCCGTGACCGCCTCCGCCACCTCCGCGACCCGCGCCTTCTCCTCCCGGGCGAACCGCTCACGGTCCAGCTGCTCCGCGATCTCCTCGTCCTCGGCCATCAGCAGGTCGAGGTCGGAGTCGCCTAGTTCCAGGACGCCCATGTCCACGTACGCCCGCTGGAGGCGCTTGCCCCACAGGCCGATGTCCTTGACGCAGGGGACGATGCGGCTGAACAGCAGCTTGCGGAACAGGTGCAGGAACTCGTTCTGCTCCGAGAACTCCTCGGCCTCCGCCTTGGGGATGCCGAAGTTCTCCAGCACCTCGATCCCGCGCAGCCGGTCGCGCATCAAGTAGCAGCCCTCGATGACGAATTCCTCGCGCTCGCGCAGCTCCGCGTCGCTGAGCTGCTTGTAGTAGTCGCGCAGGGCCATCCGTCCGAACGCCACGTGCCGGGCCTCGTCCTGCATCACATACGCCAGGATCTGCTTGGGCAGCGGCTTGTCGGTGGTGTCGCGGAGCATGCCGAACGCGGCGAGCGCGAGGCCCTCGATGAGGACCTGCATGCCGAGGTAGGGCATGTCCCAGCGCGAGTCGCGCAGGGTGTCGCCGAGCAGCCCCTGGAGGTTGTCGTTGACCGGGTAGAGCATCCCGATCTTCTCGTGCAGGAACCGGCCGTAGACCTCGGCGTGCCGGGCCTCGTCCATGGTCTGGGTGGCGGAGTAGAACTTGGCGTCGAGGTCCGGCACCGACTCCACGATCCGCGCCGCGCACACCATCGCGCCCTGCTCGCCGTGGAGGAACTGGCTGAACTGCCAGGAGGTGTAGTGCCGGCGCAGCTCGCCCTTGTCCTTGTCGGTCAGCTTGGACCAGTAGCGCGTGCCGTAGAGGGTCATCGCCTCGTCGGGCGTCCCGAGCGGGTCGTACGGGTCGACCTCGATGCCCCAGTCGATCCGTTTGGCGCCGTCCCACTGCTTGTCCTTGCCCTTCTGGTACAGGGCGAGAAGGCGCTCGCGTCCGTCGTCGTAGTCCCAGCTGAAGCGGGCCGCTCCCGAGGCCGGGACCTCCCAGAGGGGGTCTTGTGGGCCGTTCACATACAGGTCGTGCGTCGACACGTGCGGCTCCTTCGCCTCGCGGAACTTCCTGATTCGCCTCGCTGGACTTCCTGACCGGCTTCCCGACCGGCTTCCCGACCGGCTTCCCGACCGGCTTCCCGACCGGCTTCCTGACTGGCTTCCTGACTGGCCGTTACACGCTGCCTCATTGGCAGGCTCACACGTTGGTAGACGCCGGGTCAACAAGTCGGGCCCAAGGGATTGACGAGCTTGCTGACAAGCAGTCTCATAAGACTTGACCGCCGGTAACCCCCTTCGAGGCCGACTCACCGAGGTGCCCCAGCCATGACGACCGAGACGACAAGCGAAGTGCTCCGCGACGCCCTCGGACTGCTCCGGGACCGCGAGGAAGTCGCCGAGCGGCTCCTCGCGTCGTCCGCCAAGCACTCCTTCGACCCCGACAAGGAACTGGACTGGGATGCGCCGTTCGAGGACGGCAAGTGGTTCTGGCCCCCGGAGCTGCTCTCCCTCTACGACACCCCGATGTGGCACAAGATGTCCGAGGACCAGCGCTTCGAACTGGCCCGCCACGAGGCCGCCTCGCTCGGCTCGCTCGGCATCTGGTTCGAGATCATCCTGATGCAGCTGCTCGTACGGCACATCTACGACAAGCCGGTGACCAGCAACCATGTCCGCTACGCGCTCACCGAGATCGCCGACGAGTGCCGCCACTCGATGATGTTCGCCCGGGTGATCAAGCAGGGCGGGGCGCCGACCTACCCGGTCCCCCGGCTCTACCACAACCTCGCGCGCGTCCTGAAGACCGTCTCCACCACCCCCGGCTCCTTCGCGGCCACCCTGCTCGGCGAGGAGATCCTCGACTGGATGCAGCGGCTGACCTTCCCCGACGAGCGGGTGCAGACCCTGATGCGCGGCGTCACCCGCATCCACGTGGTCGAGGAGGCCCGCCATGTCCGGTACGCCCGCGAGGAGTTGCGGCGCCAGATGGTCACCGCGCCCGCCTGGGAGCGGGAGCTGACCCGGGTCAGCTGCGGCCAGGCGGCCCGTGTCTTCTCCACCTGCTTCGTCAACCCCCAGGTGTACGAGAACGTCGGCCTGGACCGCCGGGAGGCCGTCGCCCAGGTGAAGGCCAGCGGCCACCGGCGCGAGGTCATGCAGAACGGCGCCAAGCGGCTCACCGACTTCCTCGACGACATAGGCGTGCTGCGCGGCGCCGGCCGCCGGCTGTGGCAGAGCTCAGGGCTGCTGGCCTGACCGCCGCGCGTGCCTTCACCGTGCCCTTCACTCCCGGCCAACCGCACGCGAGCACCGGCCTGAAGCGCCGACCCGGGGATTACGCTGCCCGTATGACCTCACCGGCCGCCACCCCCGCGTACCGCAGGCTCAGCGTCGAGGAGCGCCGCACCCAGCTCCTCGGCGCCGCGCTGTCGCTCTTCGCGCACCGGGCGCCGGAGGACGTCTCGCTCGACGACGTCGCCGAGGCGGCCGGGGTCTCCCGCCCACTGGTCTACCGCTACTTCCCCGGCGGCAAGCAGCAGCTGTACGAGGCGGCGCTGCGCTCGGCGGCCGACGAGCTCGAACTCTGCTTCGCCCAGGCCCAGAGCGGCCCGCTCACCCAGCGCCTGACCCACGCCCTGGACCGCTACCTCGCCTTCGTGGATGAGCACGACGCCGGGTTCTCCGCCCTGCTCCAGGGCGGCAGCGTCGCCGAGACCTCCCGGACGACCGCGATAGTCGACGAGGTGCGCCGGGCAGCCGCCGAGCAGATCCTCCTCCACCTGAGGGTGGAGTATCCGGGTGCACGGCTGCGGATGATGGTCCGCACCTGGATCGCGGCGGTCGAGGCCGCCTCCCTGATCTGGCTCGACGAGGAGAAGCAGCCGCCGCTGCCGGAGCTGCGCGACTGGCTGGTCGACCACCTGGTGGCCCTGCTCACCGCGACCGCCGCCACCGACCCGCAGGCGGCCGCCGCGGTCCGGGCCGCGCTGGCCCTGGAGTCGGCCGAAGGGCCGGCCGGACTCCTCGCCCGCCGGGTGATCCCGGTCCTCTCCGAAGCCACCCACCTGCTGTGACGCGCGCGGCGCGGACCGCCGGTGTGACACTTGAGGCGTGCAGAGCGAGAACACCCTCTTTGTGGGCGGGCCCCTCGACGGGCGCGTCCTGCCCGTACTGATCGGCCCCACCGGCAAGCCGCCCCAGTGGTACGAGCTCCCGGTGCCGGACGCCGACGGCGGCCCGCCGGCCGTCCACGCGTACCGCCTCGAACCCGCCGGACACAGCAAGCGGCTCGGGCTGCCGCGCGGCTGGAAGTACACCTACGCCCCCGAGGGACGCGAGCCGCGCCGCTGGCCCTGGAGCAAGCCGAAGCCCGGGGCGTAGGGCCTGTCCGGTGGGTCTGGTCGGCCTCGGTTCGGGGTGCGTGTTCGGTGCTGGGGAGCGGGGGTGTGGTGCTTCCCCAAGCTCTCAACTTCGTTCGAGCAGGGGAGACCCCCATGCTGCAAGGCGGAGGATTGAAGCGACGCGGAGCGTCGGTGATTGACGACAACGCCGCTGGGGGTCCCCCCTGGCCCTTTAGGCCTTGGGGGAGGGCGTGCCGACCCCCGCGTGCCGACCAGACCCACCGGACAGGCCCTGGGCGCGCTCACGGTGTCCGTGGGGCGCGATAAGCTCGCTGGTCCACGCCGTGCCGCAGGGGGAGTTGAACCATGGAGGCGCTGACCGCCGAGGAACCGCGCGAGCTCGGTCCGTACCGGATGCGGGCCAGGCTGCGCGAGACCGGCACCGCCCGGGTCTATCTCGCCCACGGGGCGGACGGGCGCGGGGTCTCCGTCACCGCCGCCCGCCCCGACCTGGCCGCGCTGCCCGCCTTCCGCAGCCGCTTCCGCGCCGAGGCGCAGGCGGCCGAGCGGCTCGCCGGGCCCTGGGTGCCGCCGGTGCTCGCCACCGGCCCCGAGGAGTGGCTGCCGTGGCTCGCCACCCCGTTCACGGCCGCGCTCACCCTCGCCGAGGCGGTGGCACTGGCCGGACCGCTGCCCGAGCGAGCCGTGCGCACCCTGGGCGCGGCCCTCGCCGCCACCCTGGAGCGGGCGCACGCGGTGACCGGCGAGGCCTTCCAGGGGCTGGGCCCCGACGTCGTGCTGCTCACCGCCGACGGGCCGCTGGTCACCGCCTTCGGCGTGCTCGGCGGCGCCAGCGCGGCGAGCGCCGGGGAGGGCGGCCGGCTCGGTGTGACCGTCGGCTATCTGACGCCGGAACAGGTCGCCGGGGAGCAGCCCGGACCCGCCGCCGACGTCTTCATGCTGGGCATGCTCCTCGCGTACGCGGCCGGCGGCGCGGGCCCGTTCGACTCCGGCCCGGCCGACGCGGCCGCCCACCGCATCGCGCACTCCGTCCCGGACCTCACCCCGGTCCCGGCCGCCCTGCGCCCCCTGCTCGGCCGCTGTCTGGCCAAGGCGCCCGGGGCGCGCCCGGCCCCGGCCGAGGTGGCCGCCGAGCTGCTCCCCGACGGGGCGGCCCCGACGCCCGGCGCGGGGTGGCTGCCGCCGCGCGTGACGGCCGCGATCGCCGAACGGGCCGCGCAGGCCCAGGAGTTGCCGGGCGCGGTGGTGGCGGACCGAGTGCCGGAGCCCGCCGCTCCGCTGCCGCTGCCCGCGCCGGGGCTCAACGGGCACCCGGCCGCCGCCGCTCCCCCGCAGCCCGCCTGGCCGTCGCCGCAGCCCCTGCCCGTACAACCGGAGCGGGCCCCGGACACGGCCCGGGCCGCCGCCGCCAAGGCCCTCTCCCGGCTCGCCGCCGACCGGCGGGCGCTGCTGACCGCCGGGCTCGCGGCGCTGGCCGGGCTCGCGGTGGGCGCCGCCGGGGTGCTGGCGTTCGACGGGGACGACGGGGACGGCAAGGCCCCCGCCGCCGACAGCAAGCCCACCGCCCGCCCGCAGCCTGTGCCCGGCACGCCTCCGGCCGCCCGCTGGGGGTACGCGGTGCCCGGCGGCAGGCTCCTCGGCACCCCGCTCGTACAGGGCGCGGTCCTGGTCGTGCCCGGCGCCGCGCTCACCGGCGTCGACCTGCGCACCGGCAAGCAGCTGTGGACCCGCCCCGAGCTGGCCGGTCTCGCCCAGCTCCAGCCGGCGGGCCCGGACGCGGCGGTGGCGTTCGGCGTCGGCCCCACCGACTTCACCTGGTTCGCGGTGGCGGACGGCGCGATCCGCCAGAAGGTGGCGTACGCACAGCTCGCACCCGGCATGGGCACCCCCCAGGTGCGCGCGCACGACGGCACGACGGTGTGGTTCACGGCCACGGTCGGCAAGGACACGGCGCTGTACGGGTACGACATCGCGACCCGCACCACGCTGTGGCGCCGCCCGCTCGGCCGGGGCGAGACGTTCGAGTGGGCGACCGTCGTAGGCGGCCGACTGATCGCGCGGCGCCCCGCGCCCAGCCCGCCGAAGGGCGCCAAGCAGGTGCTCGCGCAGTTCTTCGCGGTCGACCCGAAGACGGGCAAGGACCTGTGGGCGCGGTCGTACGGGGCGGTGCTCCCCACCGACGGGGCGGTCCTTTCGCCCGACGGCACGCTGCTGACCACGTCCGGCGGCGGCCTCCAGGCGTTCGACCTGGAGACGACGAAGATGCGCTGGCAGCGGGGCAAGGGCGCGGGGACATACGGAACCCCCTTGGTGAGCAAGGGAGTTGTGTACGCCCCCGACACGACCACCAAGGTGGCGGCGGTCACCTCGGCGGACGGCCGGGAGATGTGGGTCGGCTCGACGGACCTGGCGCCGCCCGCCCCGGTGGAGACCCGCACGGTGGCGAGCGCGTCCGGCCGTACGGTCCTGGCGCTCGACCCGATCCAGGTGACGGCGCTGGACGCGGCGAGCGGCGAGCGGCTGTGGAAGTTCCAGGACGCGGGCAGCAAGGAGCAGTCAGCGGACCGGGGCACCTACCGGGCGGTGGCGGCGGGCACGGACACGGCGGTGGTGTGGCACGGGGCAACGCTGTACGCGCTGCCGGTGCGGTAGTTCGACTCCCCGTACGCACAGGGCGGGCGCTGGGGCAAGCGCCCGCACCGGAGTACGGCCGTACGGGCGACGGATTCGCACCATTCACCCGGCTCGGCGGGCGGCGGTCCTGATCACCGTGCCACCATCCGACCGGAGGTGAGCACATGCCAGACAGATCTCTGCTTACGGTGTGCACGGCTGCGGCCGTCGCGGCGGCCCTCGTCTCGGCCGTCCCCACGGCGCAGGCCGCACCCACTCCGCCGGAGAGGTCGGTGGGCGGTCTGCTGACGCAGATGCAGACGCTGTACCGGCAGGCCGAGGAGGCGTCCGAGGCGTACAACGCCGCCGAGGAACAGCTGAAGCGGCGCAAGGCGGAAGAGAAAAAGGTCGCGGCCGGGCTGACGAAGGCGCGGGTCACCCTGGCGGAGAGCCGGGAGGCAGCGGGCCGACTGGCCCGGGAGCAGTACCAGGGCCGTTCGGAACTCTCCACGTACATGCAGTTGTTGCTGGCCAGGGACCCGCAGGGGGCACTCGACCAGGGGCACCTCATGCGGCGGGCGGCGGACGAGCGCCGGGCGTCGGTCGCGCGGCTCGCGCGGACGGAGAAGCAGGCGGACGGTCTCGCGCGGGCGGCGCGCAAGGCGCTGGACGAGCAGACCCTGCTGGCCGCGCGCCAGCGGCGGGCGCGGGACGAGGTACGGAACCGGCTCAAGGGCGTGGAGGGCCTGCTGGCGTCGCTGAGCGAGGACCAACTCGTCGAGCTGGGCCGCCTGGAGCGGGACGGCATGGCGAAGGCCCAGCGGGATCTGCTGGCCACGGGGGCGCTGAGCGGGGCGCGGGCGCCGTCGGAGGAGGGCGAGCAGGCGCTGCGGTACGCGGTCGGACAGCTCGGCAAGCCGTATGTGTGGGGGGCGGAGGGGCCGGGGTCTTTCGACTGCTCGGGCTTGACCTCGCAGGCGTGGGCGCATGCGGGGCGGGCGATTCCGCGCACGAGCCAGGAGCAGTGGGCGTCGCTGCCGCGCGTCCCGCTCCGGTCGCTGCGGCCCGGGGACCTGGTGGTGTACTACCCCACGGCGACGCACGTGGCCATGTACCTGGGCGACGGCCTGGTGGTCCAGGCCCCGCGCCCCGGCACCCGGGTCAAGATCTCCCCGATCGCGTCGAATCCCCTCCTGGGAGCGGTCCGGCCCGATCCGGGGGTGAGGGCGCTGCGGTCTTATCGGCCGCCGAAGTTGCCCGTGGGGGCGGCGGGGGTGGGGGCGGATGCGGGGGCGGACTCGGACGAGGGCTACGGGTCGGATGCCCCTCCGGGGGATTAGCCCCACCCCGCCCCTTCACCTGGACCCTCCGGGGGTGGGGGTGGGTTGAGGTGGGTTCTCCGGGGGCTACGCCCCCGGACCCCCAGCGCGGGGCCTGCGGCCCCTGCACCCCGCTCACGGGGGCTCCGCCCCCGGTACCCCCGCCGGGTCTGCGCCCCCGCCCCCGCTCCGGGGCTCCGCCCCGGACCCGGCACGGGGGCGGGTGGGTTACCGGGGCTGCTCGCCCCCGGTCCCCACTTCGGGGCTCCGGTCCCCACTTCGGGGCTCCGGTCCCCACTTCGGGGCTCCGCCCCGGTCCCCGCTCCTCAAACGCCGGAGGGGCTGAATTCGCGGGCCCTGCTCCTTGCACACCGGAGGGGCTGGATGTGCCGCGCCCCGCTCCCCGCACGCCTGAGGGGCTGGATGTACGGGCCCCGCCCCTCACGCCGGAGGACTGAATGTGGCCGGGCCCCCTTCTGCCTTCAGGGGCGCGGGGAACTGCGCGACCAGCCCCCACCCACCCGCAGAAAAACGCGGGGTTCGGGGCGCAGCCCCGGCCGGGGTTCGGGGCGCAGCCCCCGGAAACCCCCCCCCTAAGCCCCCACCCACCCAGGCCACGCCGCGGAGCCGCACATGTCACAGCGGGAAGGGGCGGGGTGGGGGCTGTCGCCCCCCGGGCGTCACGCCGCCCGCGCCGCCACCTCCGCCAAGTACGCCCCCGCCTTCTCCTCCTCGAAGAAGAAGTTCTCGAAGTCCGACGGGTCGTCGAAACCGTTCGCGAAGCGGTCGGCGACCGGCTGGAGTTCGGTTGCCGCGCCGATCAGGTTGAGGACGTGCTCCGGCGGCACCCCCAGCATCGCGTTCGTCCACTTCACCACGTGCCGCGCCGTCTCCCAGTACCGGTCGAAGGTCGCACGCATCCACTCCTCGTCGAACGCCTCCTCCCCCCGCTCCACGATCGACGTCAGGTACGACGCCGCACACTTGGCCGCCGAGTTGGAGCCCTGGCCGGTGATGGGGTCGTTGGCGACGACCACGTCCGCCACGCCCAGGACCAGGCCGCCGCCGGGCAGCCGGCCGACGGGGTTGCGGACCGTGGGGGCGTACCGGCCCGCCAATGTGCCCCCGGCGTCCGTCAGTTCGACCTTCGTCGCCCGCGCGTACTCCCAGGGCGTGAAGCGCTCCATCAGCTCCAGGGTCAGGGACAGGTGCTCGCCGGGGTCCGTCACGCCCCGGAACGCGTCCAGCGGGCCGCCGGGGATACCCTCCCAGAAGAGGATGTCCGCCCGGCCCGACGTCGTGAGCGTCGGCATCACGAACAGCTCGCCCACCCCGGGCACCAGGTTGCAGCGGACCGCGTCGAAGTCGGGGTGCTCGGGGCGCGGGCCGAGCCCGTGCACGTACGACACCGCCAGCGCCCGCTGCGGCTCGGTGTACGGGGAGCGCGAGGCGTCGCGGCCGAACATCGACACCAGCTCGCCCTTGCCCGCCGACACCAGCACCAGGTCGTACGTCCGCGCGAAGAAGTCCAGGTCGGAGACCGCCGCCCCGTGGATCACCAGCTGGCCGCCGCGCTGTGCGAACGTCTCCATCCAGCCCGCCATCTTGACCCGCTGGTCGACCGACTGCGCGAAGCCGTCCAGGTGACCGACCCAGTCGACGGGGCGCGAGGCGTCGGGGCCGGCCACCGAGACGCCCAGGCCCTCGATGCGCGGGGCCTGGGACTCCCAGAAGTTCAGGCCCAGGTCCCGTTCGTGCTGGAGGGCCGTGTGGAACATGCACTGCGTCGACATGACCCGCCCGGAGCGGATCTCGTCGGCCGTGCGGTTGGACATCAGGGTGACCTCGTACCCCTTCGACTGGAGTCCGAGGGCCAGCTGGAGCCCGGACTGACCGGCCCCGACTATCAGGATTCTCCGCATGCGAGTGTTCTCCGATACGTCAGCAGATACGTGAGTAAACAAACGAGCGAGTGCCGCGCTACTCCGGCAGCTCTTCCAGCGCGTGCGCCACCAGGGCAAGGAGCGACTCGATCACCGTGATCTTGTCGCGCGCGTCCATGATCACCACAGGAATGTGCGGCGGCACCGTCAGCGCCTCCCGGACGTCCTCGGGCTCGAACGACTCGGTGCCCTCGAAGTGGTTGACCGCCACGATGTACGGCAGGCCGCAGCTCTCGAAGTAGTCGAGCGCCGGGAAGCAGTCGGACAGCCGCCGGGTGTCGGCGAGCACCACCGCGCCGATCGCCCCGCGCACGATGTCGTCCCACATGAACCAGAACCGCTGCTGCCCGGGCGTGCCGAACACGTACAGGACGAGGTCGTCGTCGAGCGTGATGCGGCCGAAGTCCATGGCCACCGTCGTGGTGGTCTTCTCCGGGGTCGACGAGAGGTCGTCCGTGCCTTCGCTCGCCTGGGTCATCACCGCCTCCGTCTGGAGCGGGGTGATTTCCGAGACGGACGAGACGAACGTCGTCTTGCCCACGCCGAAGCCGCCCGCCACCACCACCTTCGTCGCGATGGGGGCCCTCGTGCGGTCCTGCTGCCAGGGCCGCAGCTCCTCCTCGGCGGCTTCGGGCGCCAGGGGTTCAGAGGCGGCGGAGTCCACTCATGACCCTTTCGAGCAGTGCGCGGTCGGGCCGCCCGGGGCCGTGCCCGGTCCCGTACACGCGGATCCTTCCCTGGTCGGCCAGGTCGCTGAGCAGCACCCGGACGACCCCCAGCGGCATTCTCAGCAGCGCCGAGATCTCCGCGACCGTACGCATCGCCCGGCAGATCTCCACGATCGCCCGCATCTCCGGCATCATCCGCAGCGGCGAGCCGCCCAGCGCCTTGCGCTCCTCGGGCGCTTCGATGGCCGCCACGAACGTCTCCACGAGGAGGATGTGGCCGAAGCGGGTGCGGCCTCCCGTGAGCGAGTACGGGCGGACCCGCGCGGGTTTGCGGCCGCCACCTCGTACCGGCAGCTTGGGGGCGGACGAAGTCACTGGACGGCCTCCATCGACTGGCGCAGCTCGCTGCGGAGTTCGGGGGTGAGCACGTGTCCGGCGCGGCCGACGAAGAGGGCCATGTGGTACGCGACGACGCTCACATCGCAGTCCGGGGTCGCGTGCACGCCGAGCAGCGAGCCGTCGCTGACCGCCATGACGAAGACGCTGCCCTCTTCCATCGCGACCACGGTCTGCTTGACGCCGCCGCCGTCCATCAGCCGCGCCGCGCCGTGGGTGAGGCTGGCGATGCCGGAGACGATGGTGGCGAGGTCCGCGCTGGAGCCGCGCGGCCCCTCGGGGCGGGGCTCCGTACGGGTCTGCCGCTGGTCCGGGTCGGACGAGAGCAGCAGCAGACCGTCCGAGGAGACGACCGCGACCGACCGCAGGCCGGGCACCTCCTCGACCAGGTTCCGCAACAGCCAGTGCAGATTGCGGGCTTCGCTGCTCAGTCCGAACGTGCCGGTGCCGGTCGCAGTCAACTGCGTGCCTCCTCGACTGTCTCCCCCGTCTGTGGCCTCTGTGCCTTCTTCTCTTCGCCGTGCGTTTCGTTCTGTACTTCGCTCTGTGATTCCTGGATCTCGGTCTCGGCGTGCCTGCGGCCCTCCAGGGCGCCCTGCTGGAACCCGCCGAGCCGCCGCCGGAGCGCGTCGGCGACGTCCGCGCCGCTCTTGCGTGCGGCGGGGGCGGTGGAGCCCGCCTTGACCACCTTCGGGGTGCGCTTGGGCAGCCCCTTGTCGGTGACGCGCTGTGCGGGGACGGTGGGCCGCGGCTCGGGTTCCGTCGCCTCGACGGCCGTCTCCGGCGTCGGGAGCCGCATCTCGAACGTCGGCTCGTCGACCCGCTCGTGCGTGTCCGCCTCGGCCGGGACGGCAGCCGGGGCGGGGGCAGGGGGCGGGACCGGGGCGGGGGCCGGGGCCTGGGCCTCTGCCTGCGCCTGCGCCTGTGCCTGGGCCGGAATCGGGATCTCCGCCGTGCGCTCCGCCCGCTCGGGCAGCACGTTGGAGTTGGCCTCCGCCAGCGCGCCCGGCAGTGTGAAGCGCGGCGCGTCGCCCTGCACCGGCACCACGTGCGGCGGCTCGGCCGGGGGCGTCTTCGGCAGGATCGGCTCGGGCAGTACGACCACGGCCGCGAGTCCGCCCTGCTTCTGCTCGCGCAGTTCGATCCGCACCCCGTGGCGGCGGGCGAGCAGCGCGGCGACGTGCAGCCCCAGCCCCCCGGTCTCGGTGCCGGGCTCCCCCGGCTCGTACGTGGACGGGTCCGCGAGCCGCATGTTGAGCTCGGTGCGGCGGGCCGGGCTCACGCCGATGCCCTCGTCCTCGACCGACAGCATGACCTCGCCGCTCTCCAGCTGCCAGCCGGAGAGCTGGACCTGGGCGTCCGGCGGCGAGAACGAGGTGGCGTTCTCAAGGAGCTCGGCGACCAGGTGGCTGAGGTCGTCGGCGGCGAACCCGGCCACCTGGGCGTGCGGCGGCAGGGCCTGGATGACGACGCGCTCGTACCGCTCGATCTCGCTGACGGCGGCCCGCAGCACATCGACGAGCGGAACCGGGCCGGGGTGGTTGTGGTGGTGCTCGGCGCCCGCGAGGACCAGCAGGTTCTCGCCGTGGCGGCGGATGACCGTGGCCATGTGGTCGAGCTTGAAGAGCGTGGCGAGCTGGTCCGGGTCCTGCTCGCGCTCCTCCAGGCCCTCGATGATGCCGAGCTGGCGCTCGACCAGACCGAGGCTGCGAAGGCCGAGGTTGACGAAGGTGTGCTGCACGATGCCGCGCGCCCGCTCCAACTGTGCGGTCAACTCCCGTACGGAGTCGGCCAGTTCGGCCCGCTCGGCGGCGAGAGCGGTCTGTCCCTCACGGGCGTCGTCCAGCTCCGCCCCGAGGGCGTCGGCGCGGGCCGCGTGTTCGCGCAGCCGGTCGTGGAGCGCGTTGAGGGACCGTACGGCCTGGGCGAACTCGTCGTTGCGGCCGGTGAAGCGGACCGGCTCCTCCGTCTCGGGGGCCGCCGCGAGCCGGGCCGCGCCGCGCCGCAGCACGGCGAGCGGCCGGGTCAGGCTGCGGGCGCCGGCGGAGGAGACGCCGACGGCGAGCAGCAGCAGTGCGCCGACGAGCGCGACCCGGAGTTCGAGTCCGGTCACGTCGTCGTCGCGCAGCGCCTCGAACCGCTTCACCTCGGCCGTGGCGAGCGCGGACTCGGTGCCGCGCATCCGGTCGATCCGCGCGGTGAGCGCGGCGGCGACCTTGTCGGCACCCAACTTGCGGTCGGAGGCGCTGAGTTGGGGCTGGTCGGTGAGGCGGGCGAGATAGCGCTCGGCGGCGGCCACGTCCGGGCCGGTCACATTGGTGGAGAGCTTCTCGCGCGCGGCGGCGGAGGCCGCCTGGTCGAAGTCGGCGAGCGCGGACTGCTCGCGCACCCGCGTCTGCTGCCCGGCGGCGCTCAAAGCGTCCCGGGTGCGCCCCTCTTCGCCGTCGCCCGCGTCCTTCTGGACGTACCGCCCGGTGATCGGGTCGTAGACCGTGGTGGCGGGCTTCTGCGGCACCGAGAGCGCGGCGACCAGCAGGCCCCGGGTGGCGGAGGCCTGTTCGACGGCGCGGCCCAGGTCGCCCGGGGCGCGGGTGGCCTCGGCGGCGCGCGGGGGCGTCCTGTCGGCCAGCTCGTCGGCGAGGCCGAGCAGCTTGGTGATCACGTCGGAGTACGTGCGGTGCGCCTCCAGGGCGGTGCCCTTGCCGGTGAGGGCGGTGCGGCGCAGGGAGGGGACGGTGGCCAGGTCGCGGCCGAGGGCCGCGGGCGCGGTGGCGCGGATCTCGTCGATGCGGCGGTCGACGCGGGTGGCGCGGTCCTTGAGGGCGGCGTCCTTGCGCGGGTCGCGGCCGCCCGCGATGTACGCGGTGACGTCGTCGCGTTCGTCGGCGAGGGCGTGGGCCAGGGTGACGGCCTGCTGGTTCAGCTCGGCCAGGGTGACCAGGCTCTGGGAGTCGTTGAGGTCCGAGGAGGCGGTGAGCAGCGCGGGGGCGCCCGCGCCCAGGACGGTGAGCGAGACCACGGCGACCGAGGTGACCAGCCGGGTCCGTACACGCACGGTGCGCGCGGCGCCCGCGGTGTCCGCGGCGCCCTTGACGCTCTCGCCGCCCTTGCCCCGAGGCCGCTTGTTCTGCACCGGTGCTCTCAATCCTGTTTCGTCACCCATGAAGCCGAGGTGACGACCGGTCATGCGTCTCTTGCGCCGTTGCGACGCGTTCCCACCCCTGCACGGCTTCCGACCATTCCAGTGGTTTTGGGAAGGAGGCATGCAACATCCACTCCGCCACCCGAACGAGTGAACAACACTCGGGAGTTGGGCTTCAACTCCTGCGGAATGGCCGCCCCCGCTCGTGCGGAAGGCCGGTTGGAACTTCCGCGCGGCCTTTGGCAGGATGCCCGCGCACAGCTTCCCGGCGGCCCGACAGGCCCGGCCGGAGCCGCACTCCGGCCCAGTGGTCCAGGCCAATTGGCGGCCATGAAGGCCAGGTGGAGGCGTCGTGCAGACTGGCCGTATGCGCATCGAGCTCGCCACGGCCCCCGGTGACCCCGCACGCCCCAACGAGGACTGGGCCGCCACCGCGCTGCCCGCCGCCGGACGGGGCGGGGTGCTGGTGGTGCTCGACGGGGTGACCCCACCGCCCGGCAACGGCGACTGTGTGCACGACGTGCCCTGGTTCACCGCGCGGCTCGGCGGCGCTCTGACCGAACTGTCCGGTTCGCGGCGTGAGATACCGCTGACCGGGATCCTCGCCGAGTCCATCAGGCGCACCGCCGACGCCCACCGCTCCACCTGTGACCTTTCTCACCCGCGTACACCTCAGGCGACCGTGGTCGTGGCGCGTTGGGACGAGGAGGCCGTGGAGCATCTGGTGCTCTCCGACTCCGCGCTGCTCCTGGAGTCCCCCGAGGGCGTGGTCCGGGCGGTCCTGGACGACCGGCTCGACCGGGTGCCGCGGTCTGCGCTCGTGTCGGACGAGGTGGCGGACGCGGTGGCCCGTAACCGGGAGGGTGGGTTCTTCACGGCCGCGGCGGATCCGGCGGTGGCCGGGCTTGCGGTCACAGGGCGCACCCCCGTGCGGGATGTGCGGGCGCTTGCCGCGCTCAGCGATGGTGCGTCGCGGTGGGTGGAGACGTTTCGCGAGGGCGACTGGGGTGAGTGTCTGGCGCTGCTGCGCAAGGTGGGGCCGCAGGGGGTCATCGATCGCGTGCGGGAGCTGGAGCTGGCCGATGCCGATCGTAGGTATTTGGGGCGCAGCAAGACGCACGACGACGCCACCGCCGTATACGTGGAGCTTTGAGTCGCGGCTGCGAGCCGTCTTGGGCTGGTCGCGCAGTTCCCCGCGCCCCTGAGGACAGGGGGACCGTGACGCGGTGGGAATCCTCGCCGCGCCCCTAAAAGCGCGGCTGTGTCCCCGGCTCCTGCATGTCCGCTCTCGCGTTCAGCTGGTGAAGCAGCCTCGCCAGTTCCGCGATCTCCTGGCGGTCCCAGTCGGCCAGCTTGGTGACGTACTGGGCGCGGCGGGCGTCGCGGACGCGGCGGAAGCGGGCCAGGCCCTCCTCGGTGAGGCGCACCAGCGAGGCGCGCCCGTCGGCCGGGTCCGGCTCGCGTGCCACCAGGCCCAGGTCCTCCAGGGCGCGCAGCTGGCGGCTCATGGTCGCCTTGCCCACGCCGAAGTACGCGGCGAGCTCGGTGGCCCGCTGCGGGCCGCCCTCCTCCAGGCGCACGAAGAGCCCGTAGGCCGCGGCCTCCAGCTCGGGATGGACCGCGCGGGCCATCTCGCCGGAGGACGCCCGGGCACGCCTCAGGAACACCGCCAGCTCGCGTTCGAGTGCGAGAAACTCCTGGTCCGGACCGTGCACATCAGCTCCCATCCCACGCTGTCCCGACGGGACAGTATTTCCCAGTCCCCTGTGGACAGGGGCCCCCGGCGCCGCGCACCGGGGGCCCTTTGGCTCAATTACGCGTCACGCGGGGAGCGCTTTTCAGCAGGTGCCCGCCGGCCGCTCCCGGGTGACCAGGTCCGTCCAGCCGGTGGTGCCGTCCAGCCAGACGACCTGCCGCCCGCCCGCGGCGGACGGGTACAGCTGTTCGCCGCGGTTGCAGGAGAGGCGCTCCTTGCGAGTGCCGTCGGCGCTGAGCTGCCACAGCTTGGGCAGGGTCTCATTGCGGTACTGGGTGTCCGGCAGCAGGGTGTTCACCGTGACCGCGTCGTCCGTCGCCGTCAGGTCGAACGGGATGAGCGCGCCGGGGCCGGACTCGGCGCTGATGTCCGCCGTGCCGGTGCCCTCCAGGGTGGACCGGCGCACCGCCAGCTGTCCCTGGTCGGCCAGGTTCTCGTCGACGAGCCAGAACACGTTCTTGCCGGTGATGCCGGTCTGGCCGATCGCCTGCGGCTCACCGAGCTGCTGGGCGAGGTGCGTCTTCCCGGTGGCGATGTCGTACGTCTCGACACCGATCTTGTAGTCGCTCTCGCCCGGGTAGA
Source organism: Streptomyces sp. NPDC031265 (assembly GCF_055570295.1). Taxonomy (NCBI): domain Bacteria; kingdom Bacillati; phylum Actinomycetota; class Actinomycetes; order Kitasatosporales; family Streptomycetaceae; genus Streptomyces; species Streptomyces sp. NPDC031265. The sequence goes on along the minus strand of NZ_JBVIHM010000022.1, from coordinate 28,702 downwards.
GCTTGGCGTACGCGATCTTGCCGTTCTTCAGCGAGGGCAGCGCGGTGCCGAGCTCGTACTTGCCGCCGTCCACCCAGGTGGGCTCGCGGTCGCCGGGCTTGAGGAAGCCGACGTGCCGCCCGCCGAACGGGTCGAAGGACTCGAAGACCACGGTGCCGTTCTCGACGTGCAGGTTCTGGACGTTGGTGTACGAGGTGTACAGCGTCTTGATGGGGCCGCCCGCGATCGGCCGGGACAGGATGTCGAGGCTGGACGTGCCGAACGCGGCCCACACCACCGTCTTGCCGTCGGTGGCCGGATACACGTGGTAGCGCCCGTCGTTGGGGCTGATCAGCTTGGGCGTGCCGTTGCCGTCGACCCGCCCGGCGTAGATCGAGTACGCCTCGCTGCCGTCGTCGTTGGACTTGGACGTGGCCCACCAGCCGCCGCCCGCGGCCGTGCCCGTACCGGCGATGTTGAGCTTGCCGAAGAGGCGGTCGGAGTCGACGCCGATGGCGTTCTCCCAGCCGGGCACGATGCCGTGGGCGTTGAACGACCGCTTGACGACGTTCTGCTGCTTCGCGGAGAGACCCAGGTCCTTGGCGGCCGCGACGACCGCGTTGCGGGCCTCGGTGTAGCCGTCCAGCGGGGTCATGTACGTGGAGAGCGCCTTGTAGACCAGCCGGTCCGCGAGGAAGGGGTTCTTCGGGTCGAGGTCCTGGCGGATGTCCCACAGGGCGCCGGAGAAGATCGTCGAGTTGAGGTGGACGCCGCCGTTGTCGGTGCCGAAGGAGACACCGAGGTAGTCCTTGGCCGTGGTGCGGCCGTCGTTGAGGTCGCGGAAGGCGCACTCGCGCGGCTTGGTGGTGCGGCACAGGTCCTCGCCGATGAGCCCGGCGTCCGGGTCGTCCATCTTCGCGCCGCTCGCGGTGACGTCGATGGCGTTGCCGAAGTAGTCCGCGAGCGCCTCGTTGAGGGCGCCGGACTGGCCCGCGTAGACGAGGTCCGCGGTGTTCTCGACCACGCCGTGCGTCATCTCGTGGCCGACGACGTCGAGGTCGGCGGAGAGCGTCTTGTACTGCTCGTCCCCGGCGCCGTACACCATCTTCTGGCCGTCCCAGAAGGCGTTGACGAACGGGCCGCCCGCGTACGTCACGCCGACCAGCGAGTTGATGGTCATGCCGCGCCCGTCCAGGCTGTCGCGGCCGTGCACGTTCTTGTAGTAGTCGTAGACCTGCCCGGCCGCCCAGTGGGCGTCGACCGCGCCGGACTCGGTGGCGTCGCCGCTGTAGTCGGGGGCCGGGTTGGTGAACTCCTTGAGCCCGTCCGGCCAGCGGCCCGAGGCGTCGTTGACGTCGACCGCGCGCGCGTCCCAGGTGTGCAGGGTGTTCTTGCTGGAACCCGCCATCCGCGCGTAGTCGACGAGGCTGTACTGCTTGGCCGCGCCGTCGAAGTAGATGTCCAGCGGGACCTGGTCGCCGTTGGACCTGACGCCGGTGCCGCTGGTGCCGGGGTTGGTGGTGGCGGCCGGCGCCGTCCGCCCGGCGGGCTTCGCCGCCGCCTTTCCGGCCGGGTGCGCGGCTTCGCCCCCGGGCTTCGGCGTGTTGATCGTCTTGATCAGGCTGTACTGGAGCACCGGGAAGCCCGCGTGGGCGTCGACGTACACGTCCTGCAGGACCGGCCTGCCGGTGGCGGTGTCGGTGCCGCGCACGGTGACGCGGTAGGTGAGGATGCCCGCGCCCTTGGGAATGACGACCAGGCCGCCCGCCCGCCCGGTGAGCGCGGCCGCCGCCTTCGTCTTCGCGCCCTCGGAGGGCTGGACGTCCTTCTTGCCGAGGGTGGCGCCGCCGATGCGGGCGGCGACCGAGGAGACGGCCCGGCGCACGGCGACGTCCTCGGCGACGGTCGCCTTCGTGGCGGTGGTCAGGCCGGTGAAGTACTTGCCGGAGGTCCCGGTGACGACGCGCTTGCCGTCCTTCTTCTCCATCCGCACCACGTACTGGCCGCCGAGCACCGCGACGCCGTGGTGCTTCTGCTGCAGCCGTACGGTCTCGTCCTCGCCCTGCTTGAGGGTCTGGACGGGGCTGAGGTCGCGGCCGGGGTCGGCTATCCGGTAGCGGCTCTCCTTGGCGGCGAGGTGGCCGCGGGCCGCGTCGGCGGGCGCCGCCTTGGCGTCGGCGCTCTCGTGGAGGCCGTCCACGAGGGCGGGCGTCTCGGTGCCGGTGCCGGGCACGACGTCGGCGGCCGGCGCCTGCGCCGGGGGCGCGGCCTGAGCCGCCGGTACCGCGGTGGCGAGGAGGGCCGCCGCCCCGAGGAGCGCGGCGACGCCCGCGCCCCGGGCCGGTGAGCCGGCCGTCCTGTTCCCCCGGGTGCCGCCTGCTCCGGCTCTGCCTGCTCTGGGCTTGTGCAAGGTCTTTCCTCCACGGGCCGATGCGGATGCCTCCCGCGCACGGCGTCGGCCGCGCGGGGAGGCCGGTGGCGCCGGTGGGCGCCGACTGGTCATGGCCATGCAAGCCTGTGGGGCCTGAACTCCTCAATGGGGCATGTGAGTTGAGATGAGGACTTTGGCGCGAATGCGATCGGGGTGACCGGGCGGGGAGGCGGGCAGCACGGGAAGACGGGCTGATTGCCCGTCAACTGCCCACGGCTGAAAGTTACTTGCAGCCGCTCGCGGTCGGCGCAGCTCGCACCCGCTTGAGCCGTCCCGTCAGAGGCCTGGGCCAATGACAGTTCCAGAACCTCTTTCGCGTCACGTTCTACGTGCGTAGCTTTTCTCGTATGACATGTCCACAACGACATGTCGAATCCCCGGCACGTCCCCCCACCCACGCCTTTCGGAGGCACGCAATGCCCGTGCACAGACCCGGAACGGCCCGTCGCGGTCCCCTCGCCGCGGCCGGAATCCTCCTCTCGGCCCTCGCCCTCCTGCTCACCGCCCCCGGCACGTCCGGCGCGGCCCAGACCCCCGCCCGTGGCTCCGCCACCATGGGCATGGGGGTCGCCGCGCACGACGGCACCGGCGGTCCGCCGCGCGGTACCCGCGCAGTCCAGACCGAGGGCGTCGACACCAGCAGCCACAACGGCAACGTCGCCTGGACAACCCTGTGGAACAGCGGGGTGAAGTGGGCCTACGTCAAGGCCACCGAGGGCACGTACTACACCAACCCGTACTTCGCGCAGCAGTACAACGGCTCGTACAACGTCGGCATGATCCGCGGCGCGTACCACTTCGCGACGCCGGACACCACGAGCGGCGCGACCCAGGCCAACTACTTCGTGGACCACGGCGGCGGCTGGTCGCGCGACGGCCGTACGCTGCCGGGTGCGCTCGACATCGAGTGGAACCCGTACGGCGCCGCCTGCTACGGGCTCTCCCAGGCGGGAATGGTCAACTGGATCCGCGACTTCGTGAACCAGTACCGGGCCCGCACCGGCCGTGACGCGGTCATCTACACCGCCACCAGCTGGTGGACCCAGTGCACCGGCAACTCCGCCGCCTTCGGCTCCACCAACCCGCTGTGGATCGCCCGCTACAACACCGACCCGGGCACCCTCCCGGCCGGCTGGGGCTACTACACGATGTGGCAGTACACCTCGTCCGGCCCGACGGTCGGCGACCACTCGAAGTTCAACGGGGCGTACGACCGGCTGCAGGCTCTGGCCAACGGCTAGCACGGCTGCCCCGGCCGGGGGTCCGGGGGTCATCCCCCGGGAAGACGCAGCCAACGGGGCGTACGACCGGCTGCAGGCCCTGGCCAACGGCTGGTACACGCGCTTGTACGTGAGGCCCCCGGCGCGCCGACCCGCGTCGGAGGCCTCACCGCTTTACGTCCCGTCATACGACAGGATGGTCACCATGCGCGTGCTGCGAACAGTGGGGCGGGTGTCCGCCGCCGGGATGCTGGCCCTGGTCACGGGGTGCGGCTGGTCGGCCGCCTCGGCGCCCCAGCAGGACCGGCCCGACGAGGTGCCGCCCGCGCCCGCCCCGCAGTCGTCCGCCGCCGGGACCGCCGGACTGCCGTCCGTGGGCGTCCTGGTCGACGGCGACAAGCACTGGTGCACGGCCAGCGTCGTCGCCAGCCCCAAGGGCAACGTCGTCGCCACCGCCGCGCACTGCGCGGACTCCGGGTCGGCGGGCTCGATGGCTTTCGCGCCCGGCTTCTCCGGCGCGGTCAAGGGCTCGTACCCGTACGGGACCTGGAAGGTCAGGGCCGTACAGACCGACGAGCGGTGGTCCGGGGACGGCGACGACTCCTTCGACTACGCCTTCCTGACGCTGGAACCGGACGCCAAGGGCCGCAGTGTGCAGAGCGTGGTGGGGGCGGCCGAGCCCGACTGGAGCTCGGGGCCGCGGCGCCGGGTCACCGTCTTCGGCTATCCGGACGAGGACCACAACCCGGAGAACCGGCCCATCGCCTGCACCACCGACACCCGCCCGGACACCGACCTGTCCAGCGACGTGCGGATCGACTGCGCCGGGTTCTGGACCGGCACCAGCGGCAGTCCGTGGCTGGCGGACTACCGGGGGCCTGACCACCTCGGCCGGCTCATCGGCGTGCTGAGCGGCGGCGACACCGATGTGGCCTCCACCGCCGTGCTCTTCGACGCGCGGGCACGGCAGCTGTACGAGAAGGCCGCGCGGGCGTAGCCTCCCGCGCGGCCTTCTCGTACGGCTCTCCCCGTACGGCTCCGGGTTACGCCGCCACCGGCACCCGCACCTCCGCCGGGGCCAGGGCGATCTCCAGGACCTGGCGGACGTCGCTGACCGGGTGGACGTCCAGCTTCTCCAGCACCTCCGCCGGCACGTCGTCCAGATCCGGCTCGTTGCGCTTGGGGATCACCACCGTGGTGATGCCCGCCCGGTGCGCGGCGAGCAGCTTCTGCTTGAGGCCGCCGATCGGAAGCACCCGGCCGGTCAGCGACACCTCACCGGTCATCGCCACGTCGGTGCGCACCAGCCGCCCGCTGAGCAGCGAGGACAGGGCGGTCACCAGGGTGATGCCCGCGCTCGGGCCGTCCTTGGGGACCGCGCCCGCCGGGAAGTGGACGTGCACGCCCCGGTCCTTGAGGTCGGCCACCGGCAGCTCCAGCTCGGCGCCGTGCGAGCGCAGGAAGCTCAGCGCGATCTGCGCCGACTCCTTCATCACGTCGCCCAGCTGGCCGGTGAGGGTCAGACCCGCCGCGCCCGTCTCCGGGTCGGCCAGGGACGCCTCGACGAACAGGACGTCGCCGCCGGCCCCGGTCACCGCGAGGCCGGTGGCCACGCCGGGCACCGAGGTGCGCCGCTCCGCCGGGTCCTGGGCGGACTCGGGGACGTGGTGCGGGCGGCCGATGAGCGCGCGCAGATCGTCGGGCGTGACCGTGAAGGGCAGTTCGCGCTCGCCGGTCTCGTGCTGGGCCGCGGCCTTGCGCAGCAGCCGGGCGAGCGAGCGCTCCAGGTTCCGCACACCCGCCTCGCGGGTGTACTCGCCCGCGAGCTTGCGCAGTGCGGCCTCCTCCAGGACCACCTCACCGGCGTCGAGACCGGCCCGCTCCAGCTGGCGCGGGAGCAGGTGGTCGCGGGCGATGACGACCTTCTCGTCCTCGGTGTAGCCGTCGAGGCGGACGAGCTCCATACGGTCGAGCAGCGCCTCCGGGATGGCCTCCAGGACGTTGGCCGTGGCCAGGAAGACGACGTCGCTCAGATCGAGCTCGACCTCCAGGTAGTGGTCGCGGAACGTGTGGTTCTGCGCCGGGTCGAGGACTTCGAGCAGGGCCGCGGCCGGGTCGCCGCGGAAGTCGGAGCCGATCTTGTCGATCTCGTCGAGCAGCACCACCGGGTTCATCGACCCGGCCTCCTTGACGGCCCGGACGATCCGGCCGGGCAGCGCGCCCACGTACGTACGCCGGTGGCCGCGGATCTCGGCCTCGTCGCGGACGCCGCCGAGGGCCACGCGGACGAACTTGCGGCCCATGGCGTGGGCCACGCTCTCCGCGACGCTCGTCTTTCCCACGCCGGGCGGGCCGACGAGCGCGAGCACCGCGCCCCCGCGCCGCCCGCCGACCACACCGAGGCCCCGGTCGGCGCGCCGCTTGCGGACCGCCAGGTACTCGGTGATGCGCTCCTTCACGTCCTCCAGGCCCGCGTGCTCGGCGTCCAGGACCGCGCGGGCGCCCGTGATGTCGTACACGTCCTCCGTCCGCTCCTGCCACGGCAGTTCCAGGACGGTGTCCAGCCAGGTGCGGATCCAGGAGCCCTCCGGGGACTGGTCGCTGGAGCGCTCCAGCTTCCCGACCTCCTTGAGGGCGGCCTCGCGGACCTTCTCGGGCAGGTCGGCGGCCTCCACGCGGGCCCGGTAGTCGTCGGACTCGTCGCCCTCCGACTCGCCGTTGAGCTCGCGCAGCTCCTTGCGTACGGCGTCGAGCTGGCGGCGCAGCAGGAACTCGCGCTGCTGCTTGTCCACGCCCTCCTGTACGTCCTTGGCGATGGACTCGGCCACGTCCTGCTCGGCGAGGTGCTCGCGCAGGTGCTCGGTGGCGAGCTTGAGACGGGCGACCGGGTCGGCCGTCTCCAGGAGCTCGACCTTCTGGGCGGTGGTGAGGAACGGCGAGTAGCCGGAGTTGTCGGCGAGGGCCGCGGCGCCCTCGATCTGCTGGACGCGGTCGACGACCTGCCAGGCACCGCGCTTCTTCAGCCACTCGGTGGCGAGCGCCTTGTACTCCTTGACCAGTTCGGTGACCTGGCCGGGCAGGGGTTCGGGGACGGTCTCCTCGACCGTCGCGCCCTCCACCCACAGGGCTCCGCCCGGGCCGGTGGTCCCGGCGCCGATGCGCACCCGGGACACACCGCGGATGAGCGCCCCCGGGTCGCCGTCGGAGAGCCGGCCGACCTGCTCCACGGTGCCGAGCACGCCGGTCGCGGCGTAGGCCCCGTCGATGCGCGGGACGAGCAGCACCCTGGGCTTGCCCGCCGAGGGGCCGTCGGCCCGGACGGCCGCCTGGGCGGCCTCCACGGCAGCCCGCACCTCGGTGTCGGACAGATCCAGCGGCACGACCATCCCGGGCAGCACGACCTCGTCGTCGAGCGGCAGCACGGGCAGGGTGAGCGGTGCGGACGAGTGAGCCATGATCTCCCCTTCGGCAGTCAAGTTGAGCTATGCCGACTCAATGCATGTGAGCTGAGGAATGTTCCCCCGCAGCCGTTCGCTCTGAGCGATCATCACTTGTAATAGTCACAGGCAGCAACAGACTATTACTCGTATCGCTACCACGGGAGGGACAGCCATGGAATCCGTACCGGAGCTCGTCGAGGCCTGGGCCAAGGGGTGGGTCGTGTCGCGCGGTGCGGCGGCGCCGGTCGCCGAGCCCTGGGGCTGGACCATCGACGTCGGCCAGGTCAAGCAGGTCGCCCGGCACGTCCTGCCCGAGCCCGACGAGGCCTCGGTGCGCAAGCTGGTCGAGGCGACCTCCGCGCCCGGCACCTGGCTGAAGCTCTTCGCGGACGACGAGACGGTCCGGCCGTGGCTCGGCCCCGGCTGGCAGGACGACCAGCCCGGCTACCTGATGACGGTGCCGCTGGCCCCGGCCGGTACCGAGGTCCCGGCCGGTTACACGCTCACCCGCTGGACCACCGGCGGCGTGCTGCGCGTCCTGGTGCGCACCGAGGCGGGCCACTTCGCCGCGCGCGGCCAGATCGCCCCCACCGGCGCCACCGCCGTGGCCGACCAGATCGAGACGTCGCCCGAGCACCGGCGCCGGGGGCTCGGCAGCCTGGTCATGCGCGCGCTCCAGAACGGCGCGCACGCGTCGGGGGCCACCACCGGCGTCCTGGTCGGCACCCCCGAGGGGCAGGCCCTGTACGAATCGCTCGGCTGGACGACGCGCTCACCCATGGCCAGCCTGTACTTCGCTCCCACTGATCCGGCATCCTCGGCTGCATGAGCCTCACCGGCAGGACCAGGACGACGGCCGGCGCGCTGCTGCTCGTCACTTTGCTCGCGGCGACGGCCTGCGACTCCACGAGCTCCACGGCGGACGGCGCCTCCAAGTCGCCCACCCCGGCGCCGAGCACGACCCTGAGCGCGCAGACCCCGCCGCCCGCCTCACCGGACAGCGCCACGCCCCCGCCGCCGGCCCAGCACGGGCAGCTGCTCAAGATGGTGGTGAGCGGCGGGTTCGCGGGGCTGCACAACGAGCTGGTGGTCAAGGCCGACGGCTCGTACACCTCGACGCGCCGGGACGGGCAGACCACCACCGGCCAGCTGTCGCCCGACGCCCTGGCCAAGCTCCGCGAGGCCCTCAAGGACGCCGACTTCGCGCATCTGCCGCCGCGCCCGACCGGGCGCCCGATCGCCGACGCGCTGATGTACCAGTTCACGTACGAGGGACACGTCGTCCTCACCGACGACATCCATCAGAGCCCGGCGCTACGGGACGTACGAGCCAATCTGCCCGTCGGCTACCGCTGACGGCCCGTCATCGCGCCGGGCGGCCCGGCGCCCGTCCGCCCGGCGCAGCACCGGCCAGCAGGCGATACCGACGAGCAGGGCGGTCGGATGGCCCCAGCTGGCCAGCGGATCCACCATGTCCAGCAGGTCCTGGGCCAGGAGCACGGTCATCACGCCGAGCAGCGGCCACCGCAGCAGCGGGGGCAGCAGACCCGCGAGCGCACCGACGCTGGCCATCAGGCCGAAGCTGATGCCGTAGTCGAGGCGGTGCAGCGACGAGTCCGGAAGCTGCCCCGCCATGACGGAGACGCCCACCGGCACCTCGGTGACCAGCGTCGCCACCACATGCCCGAGCAGGAACACCCCGGCCGTGCGCAGCCCGCCGACGCGGCGCTCGAGCGCGGTGAGGATGAAGACGAAGCCGACGGCCCACGGCGAGGAGATGCCGCCCGCGATCCACAGCGCGCTGGCGACCAGCACGAGCACCGGGGTGCGGGTGAGGTGCTGCACATCCGTGCTGGAGCCTTCGAGCAGCGTGCGGACCGTGTCCGGGTCGCCGAACTCCGTGTACAGCGACGTCATGAGCAGCAGCAGCGTGTACGCGAAGGTGAAGGGCGTGCCCGTCGGGGTCGGCACCAGCCGGACGGCGCGGCGCGGACAGGCACGCGCCCGCGGCCCGGCGGACGCCTCGGCGGACCCGGCCGCCACAGGGGGCTTCGCGATGTCCCCGCCCTCCGGCATCTCGTCCGCCGTCAACCGAGCCGTCGGCCGCTGCCGCGGGATGCCGTCGAGCAGCCCAGCAGGGTCCCGCGTTCTTCCAGGGTGCACCGGTGAGGCCCCTTCCACCGGGCGCCGCACGCTCGCACCCGGAACCACAAGCCGCGCCGGTGATCGTCCGGCCTTGCTGCTTACGTTTCTACAACGCTCACCCTCTGCGAACGCTCCCCACCACGTCTATGACTTGTGCCACATTGGACAACCTTTGGCGCGGACCGCGCGTCAGTCCCCGAGCCGTTCGCTCCGTTCACGAGGAGGTCCTTCGATGCCCATCGCCGACCCGATCGACGCCCCGGTCGTACTCGACCGGCGCGAGGGCCCGTACGGAGAGGTGGTGCTCCGGCGGCGCGGCTCGCACTTCGAGATCATCGCCAACGGCACGTTCCTGATGGACACCTCCGACGGACGCTCGGAGAGGCTGCTCGTGGACGCCGCGTACGAGGCGCTGCCGGGTGGCCGCGAGCGGCCCTCGGTGCTCATCGGCGGGCTCGGCGTAGCCTTCTCGCTGGCGCACGCGGCCGCCGACGCCCGGTGGGGCCGGATCGCCGTGGTGGAACGCGAGTTGGCGGTCATCGACTGGCACCGCTCGGGCCCCCTGGCGCCGCTCTCCCGGGCCGCCCTGGCCGACCCCCGCACCGAGGTCCTGCACACCGATCTGGTCGCCTACGTGACCAGTGCCCCGGACACCTTCGACGCGCTCTGCCTGGACATCGACAACGGGCCCGACTGGACCGTCACCCAGAGCAACGACAGCCTCTACTCCCCCACCGGCCTCGCGGCCTGCCGGGACCGGCTCACCCCCGGCGGAGTACTGGCGGTGTGGTCCGCACAGCCGTCCCCCGCCTTCGAGGGGGCTCTCCGTAATGCCGGATTCTCCGGGGTTAGGACCGAAGAGATCACAGTTGCCCGGGGCGTCCCTGACGTGGTCCATCTCGCCGTTCGCCCTGCGTAGCCGGGACGCGGCCGGTGCCTCTAGTCTCTGACGGACACAGGGGATCACCCCACGGATCCCCGGAAGCAATATCAGGGCGGGGCGATGGAGCAGGGACACACCACCCACAACGGCGTCGCGGCGACCCCCGGCGCCCAGCGCCGGGTGCTGGTCGTCGAGGACGACACGACGATCGTCGACGCCATCGCGGCACGGCTGAGGGCCGAGGGCTTCCAGGTCCAGACCGCCCTCGACGGCCCCGCGGCCGTGGACACGGCCGAGGCGTGGCAGCCGGACCTGATGGTCCTGGACATCATGCTGCCGGGCTTCGACGGCCTGGAGGTCTGCCGCCGGGTCCAGGCCCGCCGGCCGGTCCCGGTGCTGATGCTGACGGCCCGCGACGACGAGACGGACATGCTGGTCGGGCTCGGCGTCGGCGCGGACGACTACATGACCAAGCCGTTCTCCATGCGGGAGCTGGCGGCCCGGGTGCACGTCCTGCTGCGCCGGGTCGAGCGGGCCACGCTCGCGGCGGCCACCCCGCGCACCGGGATCCTGCGCCTGGGCGAGCTGGAGATCGACCACGCACAGCGCCGGGTCCGGGTGCGCGGCGAGGACGTCCACCTCACCCCGACCGAGTTCGACCTGCTGAGCTGTCTGGCCAACACCCCGCGCGCGGTGCTCTCCCGCGAGCAGCTGCTCGCGGAGGTCTGGGACTGGGCGGACGCCTCGGGCACCCGGACCGTGGACAGCCACATCAAGGCGCTGCGCCGGAAGATCGGGGCCGAGCGCATCCGTACGGTCCACGGCGTGGGCTACGCGCTGGAGACCCCGGCGCCATGAGCCGGGCGGCGGCCGGGGCGGTGAACGGGCGGGCCCGGCGCAGCGAGCCGCGCGCCCGGGCCCGCGACCGGGTGCGCGACCGGCTCAGGGGCGGCCTGCGGGAGGTATCCATCTCCATCAAGACGAAGCTGGGCACGCTCGTCGTGGTCTCGGTCTTCATCACCACCGGGCTGCTCATGGTGGCCGTGCAGACCCGCACCGAGCTGCGGTTCATCACCGTCTTCTCGGTGATAGCCACCCTGCTGATCACCCAGTTCGTGGCGCACGGCCTGACCGCGCCGCTGGACGAGATGAACACCGTCGCCCGGGCGATCTCGCACGGCGACTACACCCGCCGGGTGCGCGGCGACGGCCGCCGCGACGAGCTGGGCGACCTCGCCTCCACCATCAACCGCATGGCGGACGACCTGGAGGCCGTTGACCGCCACCGCAAGGAGCTGGTGGCGAATGTCTCGCACGAGCTGCGCACACCTATCGCGGCGCTGCGGGCGGTCCTGGAGAACGTGGTGGACGGCGTCTCGGCCGCCGACCCCGAGACGATGCGCACGGCCCTGAAGCAGACGGAACGGCTGGGGCGCCTGGTGGAGACCCTGCTGGACCTGTCCCGCCTGGACAACGGCGTCGTACCGCTGCGGGCGCACCGCTTCGAGGTGTGGCCGTACCTCTCCGGGGTGCTCAAGGAGGCCAATCTGGCGGCCTCCCGGCGCGGGCTCTCCTCCGGCTCCGGCAACCACACCCGTACCGACGTCCATCTGCACCTGGACGTCTCGCCGCCGGAGCTGACCGCGCACGCGGACCGCGAGCGGCTGCACCAGGTGGTGGCCAACCTCATCGACAACGCGGTCAAGCACTCGCCGCCGCACGGCCGGGTCACCGTACGGGCCCGGCGCGGCCCGCAGCCCGAGTCGCTGGACCTGGAGGTCCTGGACGAGGGCCCGGGCATCCCGAAGTCCGAGTGGCACCGGGTCTTCGAGCGGTTCAACCGGGGCGACGCCTCGGCGCCGCACGGGCCGGGCAGCGACGGCGGTACGGGCCTGGGCCTGGCGATCGCCCGCTGGGCGGTGGATCTGCACGGCGGCCACATCGGCGTGGCCGAATCGTCGCGCGGATGCCGCATCCAGGTCACTCTTCCGGGCGCCCCCCGGACGACGAATTGACGTAGGGTTCGAACCGGAAGCACACGTTCTGCGTATGCGTGGTGAGGGTCACACTCCTCGGGGGGCCGTGGCCGCGGCGAGTCGTACCCACTCACTAGCAGAACCTGATCCGTTTCCCGCCAAATCCTGCCCTGAAACTCGCTTTCCGGTGTGACTTACGCGACTGTGGCACGCCCGGTCTGCACCTCCAGGCCAGGGAGGCGTAGCCTTTATTTCCGCTGTCCATCACCTTGTGAAGCGGAAGAGGGCGGTTGCCGCCGTGTCGTCTCAGTCCCCCAGTAATTCGAGCGTCTCGACCGACCAAGACGGGCAGGGCAAGAACCCTGCAGCCGGCTTTGGTGCCAATGAGTGGCTCGTCGACGAGATCTACCAGCAGTACCTCCAGGACCCCAATTCGGTCGACCGTGCCTGGTGGGACTTCTTCGCCGACTACAAGCCGGGTTCTGCCGGTACGGCGGACAAGCCCGACGCGGGTGCTCCCGCCGCAGCCGCGGGGGCTGCGGTAGCCGCCCCCGACGCCGCTGCCCCGGCCGCCGCGCCCGCCACCCCGGCGCCCGCCGTCCAGGCCCCGGCTCCGGCCGTTCCCGCGCCGGCCCCTGTCGCCCCGGCCCCGGCCGCTCCGGCGCAGCCTGCCGCGGCTGCCCCGGCACCCGCCGTGGCGAAGCCCGCGGCCAAGGCCCCCGGTGCAAGCACCGGCTCCACTGGAGCGGCCAACGCCGCGCAGCCTGCTGCCGAGGCCCCGGCCGGTCCGGAGTACGTCACACTGCGCGGCCCCGCCGCCGCCGTGGCGAAGAACATGCACGCCTCCATCGAGGTCCCGACGGCCACGTCCGTCCGCGCGGTCCCGGTGAAGCTGCTGTTCGACAACCGGATCGTCATCAACAACCACCTGAAGCGCGCCCGGGGCGGGAAGATCTCCTTCACCCACCTCATCGGGTACGCGATGGTGCAGGCCATCAAGGCCATGCCGTCGATGAACTACTCCTTCACGGAGAAGGACGGCAAGCCCACCCTGGTCAAGCCGGAGCACATCAACTTCGGTCTCGCCATCGACCTGGTGAAGCCCAACGGCGACCGCCAGCTGGTCGTCGCGGGCATCAAGCAGGCCGAGACGCTCAACTTCTTCGAGTTCTGGCAGGCGTACGAGGACATCGTCAAGCGGGCCCGCCAGGGCAAGCTGACGATGGACGACTTCTCGGGTGTGACGGTCTCCCTCACCAACCCGGGCGGCCTCGGCACCGTCCACTCCGTGCCGCGTCTGATGCCCGGACAGTCGGTCATCATGGGCGTCGGCTCGATGGACTACCCGGCCGAGTTCCAGGGCACCTCCCAGGACACCCTGAACAAGCTGGGCATCTCCAAGGTGATGACCCTCACCTCGACGTACGACCACCGCGTGATCCAGGGCGCCGCCTCCGGCGAGTTCCTGCGGATCGTCGCCAACCTCCTCCTCGGCGACGGCGGCTTCTACGACGACATCTTCGAGTCGCTGCGCATCCCCTACGAGCCGGTCCGCTGGCTCAAGGACATCGACGCCTCGCACGACGACGACGTCACCAAGGCCGCGCGCGTCTTCGAGCTGATCCACTCCTACCGGGTCCGCGGCCACGTCATGGCCGACACCGACCCGCTGGAGTACCGCCAGCGCAAGCACCCCGACCTGGACATCACCGAGCACGGGCTCACGCTGTGGGACCTGGAGCGCGAGTTCGCGGTCGGCGGCTTCGCGGGCAAGTCCCTGATGAAGCTGCGCGACGTCCTCGGCGTCCTGCGCGACTCGTACTGCCGCACCACCGGCATCGAGTTCATGCACATCCAGGACCCGAAGCAGCGCAAGTGGATCCAGGACCGCGTGGAGCGCCCGCACTCCAAGCCGGAGCGCGAGGAGCAGCTGCGGATCCTGCGCCGTCTGAACGCGGCGGAGGCGTTCGAGACGTTCCTGCAGACCAAGTACGTCGGCCAGAAGCGCTTCTCCCTTGAGGGCGGCGAGTCGGTCATCCCGCTGCTCGACGCGGTCATCGACAGCGCCGCCGAGTCGCGTCTGGACGAGGTCGTCATCGGCATGGCCCACCGCGGCCGCCTGAACGTCCTCGCCAACATCGTCGGCAAGTCGTACGCGCAGATCTTCCGCGAGTTCGAGGGCAACCTCGACCCGAAGTCGATGCACGGCTCCGGCGACGTCAAGTACCACCTGGGCGCCGAGGGCACCTTCACGGGCCTGGACGGCGAGCAGATCAAGGTCTCGCTCGTCGCCAACCCCTCGCACCTGGAGGCGGTGGACCCGGTCCTGGAGGGCGTCGTCCGCGCCAAGCAGGACGTCATCAACAAGGGCGGCACGGACTTCACGGTCCTGCCGGTCGCCCTGCACGGTGACGCGGCCTTCGCGGGCCAGGGTGTCGTGGCCGAGACCCTGAACATGTCGCAGCTGCGCGGCTACCGCACCGGCGGCACGGTCCACATCGTGATCAACAACCAGGTCGGCTTCACCGCCGCCCCGGAGTCGTCGCGCTCCTCCATGTACGCCACGGACGTGGCCCGCATGATCGAGGCGCCGATCATCCACGTGAACGGCGACGACCCGGAGGCCGTGGTCCGCGTGGCCCGCCTGGCCTTCGAGTTCCGCCAGACGTTCAACAAGGACGTCGTGATCGACCTCATCTGCTACCGCCGCCGCGGTCACAACGAGGGCGACAACCCGCAGTTCACCAACCCGCAGATGTACAACCTGATCGACAAGAAGCGCTCGGTGCGCAAGCTGTACACCGAGTCGCTGATCGGTCGCGGCGACATCACCCTGGAAGAGGCGGAGCAGGCGCTCCAGGACTTCCAGGGCCAGCTGGAGAAGGTCTTCGCCGAGGTCCGCGAGGCCACCTCGCACCCGGGCGAGATCCAGTCCCCGGAGCCGCAGGCCGAGTTCCCGGCGGCGGTGACCACCGCGGTCTCCCAGGAGGTCGTGAAGCGCATCGCCGAGTCGCAGGTGAACATCCCCGACCGGATCAAGGTCCACCCGCGACTGATGCCGCAGCTGCAGCGCCGCGCCGCCTCGGTCGAGGACGGCACGATCGACTGGGGCATGGGCGAGACCCTGGCCATCGGCTCGCTGCTGATGGAGGGCACCCCGGTCCGCCTCTCCGGCCAGGACACCCGCCGCGGCACGTTCGGCCAGCGCCACGCGGTCCTGGTCGACCAGGAGACGGGCGAGGACTACACCCCGCTGATGTACCTCACCGAGGAGCAGGCGCGGTACAACGTCTACGACTCGCTGCTCTCCGAGTACGCGGCGATGGGCTTCGAGTACGGCTACTCGCTGGCCCGTCCGGAATCCCTCGTCATGTGGGAGGCGCAGTTCGGCGACTTCGTCAACGGCGCGCAGACGGTCGTGGACGAGTTCATCTCGTCGGCGGAGCAGAAGTGGTCGCAGACGTCCGGCGTCACCCTGCTCCTCCCGCACGGCTACGAGGGCCAGGGCCCGGACCACTCGTCCGCGCGTCCCGAGCGCTTCCTCCAGATGTGCGCGCAGAACAACATGACGGTCGCCATGCCGACGCTCCCGTCGAACTACTTCCACCTCCTGCGCTGGCAGGTGCACAACCCGCACCACAAGCCGCTCATCGTCTTCACCCCGAAGTCGATGCTGCGTCTGAAGGCCGCGGCGTCGAAGGCGGAGGAGTTCACCACCGGCGGCTTCCGCCCGGTGATCGGTGACGAGTTCGTCGACCCGAACGCGGTCCGCAAGGTCGTCTTCTGCGCCGGCAAGGTCTACTACGACCTGAAGGCGGAGCGCGACAAGCGTGGCGCGACGGACACGGCGCTGATCCGTCTGGAGCGTCTGTACCCCCTGCCGGGTGCCGAGCTCCAGGCCGAGATCGCCAAGTTCCCGAACGCCGAGAAGTACCTGTGGGCCCAGGAGGAGCCGGCGAACCAGGGTGCCTGGCCGTTCATCGCGCTCAACCTGATCGACCACCTGGACCTGGCGGTCGGCGCGGACATCCCGCACGGCGAGCGCCTGCGCCGCATCTCGCGCCCGCACGGCTCGTCCCCGGCGGTGGGCTCGAAGAAGCGGCACGAGCAGGAGCAGGAGCAGCTGGTGTCGGAGGTCTTCGACGCGTAGTCGCCGGCCGCTGTGGCTGGAGTGATACGGCTGGAGGGCCCGGTATCCCGTTCTCGGACGGGATACCGGGCCCTCCGGCGTACGTACTAACCCTTACGGTCGTCGGCGCCCTCAGCCGGGTCGGTGTCCCGCACAGGCGGCGGCACCCGTATGACGACGCTGCCGCTGGCCAGATCTATCGGCCCCCGCCCGGGATCGGCGTCCCCCACCTCGTCCAGCGTGATCTCCAGCCTTCGCCGCTCCTCCTCCTCGTGCCGCTTACCAGGCGCGAACAGCTCATTGAGCGCACTACCGAACACGAGCGGTCACCTCCGCATGGGGTCTCCTGCCCGTACAACGCCGTGGGGGCGCTGTGCGCTCCCGATCATGGGGATCGGCGCGTCACTCGGCCCGGCATCCCGGTCACCCCCGGAAGCCGTGCCCCCGGCGTGCGCGCGTGCGCGTCAGTGTGCCGCCAGGCCCAGGGCGTTCTTGCTTTCCACGTACATCTGGAGCAGCTGGGGGCGGTGGGAGCGGAAGGCGAGGGGGAAGCTGGCGATGAGTTCGTCGTAGCCCTCGGCCTGGTCCGGGTCCTCCAGGAGGCCGAAGACCAGGTGGCCGCCGGACTTGGGGCTGCCCTCGGTGATCGCGGTGCGTAGGCGGTCGATCTCCGCGCCGGGGACGCCGGGGAAGAGGTCGCGTACGACCGGCTCCTCCGTGTCGAGGTGGCTCGCCAGGATGTCCCGGACCTTGCGGGCCGCAGCCAGGCCGGCCCGGGCCGCCTCGGTCACCGCGGCGTCGCCGACCTGCTCGCCGCCCTCGTTGGCCGCCGTCAGGAGCTCCACCGCCCGGCTCAGACCGCCCAGTTCCCGGTCCAGCTCCGCGTGCTCCTCGTTGAGGGTGTCGAAGGACACCACCGACTCGGGGTAGAGGCCGTGCAGTACGGGCCAGAAGAGCTCGTCCTCCGACTCGTGGTGGTGGTGCGTGAAGTCGATGAGCCACTGCGTGGTGTCGATGAGTTCCTTGACGCTGACCTCGTCGCCCTCGCCGAGCCGCTCGAATGCGTTCGCCACCAGTTCCGTTCCCCGGCGAAGGATCGCATGGACGCCGAGAAACTCCTGGTACATACGGGCGCCGGGGTTCTCTGTCGCGGCCGTCATGGTTGTCTCCCCCGTTTATTGGACCGGTCGGATCGATGGATCGATCACTTCCGTGAGGGTACGCAGAGGCTCCGCACGCCCCATAGGGGTGTTCGACTGCGATCGCCTCGCAGTTGAACGCGCGCAGTGGCGGGCCGCTTTCTTCCGAAAGGCGGCGATGTTTCCACGATACCTATTTTGGGATTTCTTCCAAAGAGGCGTGCTCTATGTAATTCTTGATCCAAGCCTCCGTACCCGCTGCGGACAAGTGGAGCGCACCCGAGAAGCGCACTAGTAACGCTCTAGTGAAACTCGATTTCGCTGGAATTGGGAAGGACGACATTCTATGACTCGCCCCGTCGTGGCGGTGACCGCCGATCTGAGTACGGTGAACTGGAACATTTGGGGAGATGTTTCGGTGGCCCTGCTCCCCTGGGAGTACATGGAGAAGGTGCACCAGGCGGGTGGAGCGCCGGTTATGGTGCCGCCGATTCCCGAGGCCGTGGACGCCGCGATGGAGAGGGCCGACGCGCTGCTGATGAGCGGCGGCGCCGATATCGACCCCGCGCTTTACGGCGCCGAGCGGGAGAAGTTCACGTTTCCCCCGCACAAGGCCCGGGACACCGCCGAGCTCGCCGCCCTCGCGATCGCCGAGCGGCGCCGGATTCCGGTGCTCGGCGTCTGCCGCGGCCTCCAGCTGATATCCATCATCCGCGGAGGCACCCTCGACCAGCATCTGCCGGAGCATTCCCCGGTCGTGCCCGGGAAGTACGAGCCGCGCGAGATCCAGGTGAAGCCCGATTCACTGCTCGGCAGCACTCTCGGGCCGACCGCCACCGTCTACTGCCACCACCACCAGGGCATCGACAAACTCGGCGCCGGTCTGGTGGCCACCGCCTGGTCGGACGACGGGGTCATCGAGGGCGCCGAGGCCGAGGACCCGTCGGCCCCGTTCCTCGCCGGCCTCCAGGCGCACGGCGAGCTGGGCAGCGACACGCTCCCCCTCTTCGAGGCGTTCATCGAGGCCGCGAGGAAGCAGCAGGGGTGAGTCCGCGGGGGGGGGGGGGGGGGGGGGGGGGGGGGGGGGGGGGGGGGGAGGAGGGGGGGGGGGGGAGGGGGGGGGGGGGGGGGGGGAGGGGT
>NZ_JBVIHM010000022.1:0-10212 GCF_055570295.1 Streptomyces sp. NPDC031265 | reverse complement strand
ACCCCCCACACACAAAAAAAGCCTCTCCGTCCACGCGCCCCCCCTCTTCCCCCCCCCCCCCCCCCCGCCGTCGAGCCGTCCGCCCGACCTGCCGGCCGTCGGGGGTGTCGGCCGGCACCAGCAGCTGTACGGGGGTGATCAGCTGTTGGGGTCGGCAACCTGGCCGATGGCCACGTGCAGACGGTTCCACAGGTTCGCGGTGGCGACCGAGAGGACGATCGCCGCGAGCTGCTGCTCGTTGAAGTGCTTGGCCGCGTCGTTCCACACCTCGTCCGAGACCGCGTCCTCACGGTCCGAGAGGCGGGTCACGGCCTCGGCGAGCGCCAGGGCGGCGCGCTCGGCGTCCGTGAAGTACGGGGTGTTGCGCCAGGCGGCCACGGCGAACAGACGCTCGTCCGAGGTCTCGCCCGCGGCCTTCGCCAGACGCGGGTGACGGTCCGCGTTGGCGCCGTCGCCGTTGATCTGGCTCGCGCGCAGATGCAGCAGCTCAAGCAGCTTCACATCGACGCCGGGAACTTCCTTGCTGGCCTTTCCGAGGGCCACCAAAGCGTCAATGGCACCGGGAACGACAAAAGCAGGGTGCTTCGCCCGAGCAGTCATGATTTGCTCTCCTCAAAAGATCTCACGTAAACGCCGAACACTTCGCACACAAACACGGGGGAACTACGACGCCGGACGCCGACCGGCCCTGCCAGAACATCCACACCGGTCGGCTTCCTCCGTCACACCTATGACGAAACGTGGCCCGTGAATGTGACGGGAGTCAGGTGTGACCCACACCACATCCGGGCGGGTGGGGTGTCCGTGTACTGGGCGCTTACCTAAGGGCGGCGTAAGATCCGGGTCCCGGAGCACCACGGGAGCTGGGTCGACGCGGGAGCGGGATCCAGGCGGGGGCAGGGCGCACGGCCCGATAAATCCGCCACATCCGGCCGTTCTTTACCCAGAGTCGAGCGGCTTCAATCCGAGCAGAATTCGCAACTGCTACAGGATTTTGACAACGCGGTCAGGACTTTGACAGGTACGTCAAATCAGCCACAGGCGGGGTTGCCGTGGCGGGTGGGTCCGAGCGCATGATCAAAGCGGGTTGCCGCCGAGGGCCTGCCAGCCGAGCGGACACTTCCGACCCGAATACCCTTACCCCCCGTATTTCCCGACTCTGGGGAGAAACATGGACATCGAAGTGCTGGGTGCACTGTCGGTGCGGAAGAACGGGTTATCGATCGCGCCCACTGCCCCGAAGCCGCGGCAGGTGCTGGCACTCCTCGCGCTGCACTCCGATCAGGTGGTGCCGCTGGCGACGCTGGCAGAAGAACTCTGGGACGACGCCCCTCCGCGCAGTGCCCGCACCACCGTGCAGACGTATGTGATGCAGCTCCGCGAGCTCATCGGCGAGGCGCTGGCCCGCCGGGACGGCGAGCGGCGCACCGCCAAGGACGTCCTCGTCACCCTGCCCGGCGGCTACCGCCTGGAGACCGAGGGCGGCGACACCGCGGACGCCGAAGGGACCGTGGACTTCCGCGAGTTCGAGCGGCGCGCCACGGCCGGCCACCGGGCCATGGACGCCGGCGACCACACCGGGGCCGCCCGGCTGCTCCGTGAGGCGCTCGCCCTGTGGACCGGGCCCGCGCTCACCGGCGTCCACCAGGGCAGCCGGCTGCGCCCCGAGGCCGAGCGGCTGGAAGAGGCCCGGCTCGCCGCGCTCGACGGGCGCATCGAGGCCGATCTGCGCCTCGGCCGCCACCGCGAACTGCTCTCCGAGCTGACCGTCCTGGTCAGCCGATATCCCATGCACGAGGCACTGCACGGCCAGTTCATGCTGGCGCTGCACCGCTCCGGACGGCGCAGCGAGGCGCTCGGCGCCTACCAGCGGCTGCGCGCGACCCTCGTCGCACAGGCAGGTCTGGAGCCCTCGGCCGCGCTCGGCCGGCTCCAGATGGCCATCCTCGCGGCCCGGCCCGGCTCGCCGGTGTCCGACGGCGCTCCCGTCACCGAGCAGCTCGTCGCCCGCGCGAGCTGACCCGTACGTGTACGTACGCTCCCCCGGCGGCCCGGCCCCGGGGGGAGATAACGATGTCCCGGCGCACCCCCGCCTTTTATCCGAGAGGAAGCCGTGAAAATTCAGGTCCTGGGCCCTTTGAGTGCCGAAGTGAACAGAGTCTCCGTCGTCCCCACGGCGGGCAAGCCCCGTCAGATCCTCGCGCTGCTCGCCCTGTACCCGGGGCGCGTCATCCCCGTACCGACGCTGATGGAGGAGATCTGGGGCACCGAGCTGCCGCAGAGCGCGCTGACCACCCTGCAGACGTACATCCTCCAGCTGCGTCGCCGGCTCGCCGGTGCCATGGGCCCCGATGCACAAGTTTCGGCCAAGGATGTTCTGGCCACCCGGTACGGCGGCTATCTGCTCCAGATCCCGTCCGAGGCGGTCGACGTCCACGCGTACGAACAGCTGGCGGCGGAGGGCCAGTTGGCGTTCGACGAGGGCCACAACGAGCGGGCGGCGGACTGCTTCCGGCGTGCGCTCGACCTGTGGGAGGGGCCCGCGCTGGTCGACGTGCGGGTCGGGCCGATCCTCGACATCGAGGTGATGCGCCTGGAGGAGAGCCGGCTGGTGGTCAAGGAGCGCCGGATCGACGCCGACTTACGCCTCGGCCGGCACGCCGAACTCACCGCCGAGCTCACCGATCTGATCGCCCGCAACCCGCAGCACGAGGGGCTGCACTCGCAGGCCATGGTGGCGCTCTACCGCTCCGGACGGCAGGCCACCGCGCTCGATGTGTACCGCAGGCTGCGCGGCCGACTCATCGAGGACCTCGGTGTGGAGCCCTCGCCGCAGCTCCAGCGGCTGCACCAGGCGATCCTCGCCGTCGACCCCCAGCTCGACGTCGTCGCGGGCCCCCGCCGCACCTCCACCTTCGATCTGTACGCGGCCTGATCCGAGCCGTGTGCAACCCGGCGGCTCGCCGTGCCGCCATCGCACGGCCATGCTCGAAAAGCCCGTGCTCGTATCCATGCGAAGGGGGAGCAGATGTACGAGAAGAGGGAAGACCGGGAAGATCACGAGCTTCGGCCGGGTGACCTCGTCGCCGTCGCTCCTCCGCTCCGGCTCGCCGGGGCGGAGGAGGACGACGTCGAGCTGAACATCATCCGGGGGATCGACTGACCTTCCCGCCGGTCACTTGACCTCGGCGAGCGGACCCGCGCTGCCCGCCGAGGCCCCGGTGCGCCTGGGCTTGGACCAGCCGCGGGTGATCGGCCGCTCGACCAGTGCGTACAGCGCCCAGGCCGCCAGCACACTGATGGCGAACATCGCGGCCAGCAGGCCGGTCGTCTGGGCGGTCGAGTAGAAGTCGTGGCCGAGCCACTTGCGGCCGTAGGTGAGCACGATGAAGTGGATCAGGTAGAAGGCGAACGATATCTCGCCCAGCCAGACCATCGTGCGGTTGCGGAAGAGGCTGAACCCGCCCTTCACGTCCGCGGTCGCGGCGGCCGCGATCAGGCAGACGATCGGGATGATCGTCGTCGAGCGCTGCGAGTAGAGGAACGGCACGTGCGAGGCGAGCACATAGCCGCCGACGAGCAGCACGGTCGACCAGATCATGCCGATGTTCCACCAGCGCCCCTTCATCACCGCGATCGCCACCAGCATGCCGAGCGCGAAGTCCACCATGCGCACCGGCGGCAGGAAGTAGGCGAACCAGTACTGCGTGACGGTGGCGTGCGCGCCCAGCTGCTCACCGCCGGGGAAGTACGGCTTGTCGGGGAAGATGGCGTAGGTGATGGCCGGCGTGGCTATCACCAGGGCGGTCAGGCCGCCGATCCAGTACTTCAGGCGCGCGAGCGGGATGCGCAGGAACAGGTTGTGCAGCAGCGGGAAGCAGGCGTAGAAGACCGCCTCGCAGCCGAGCGACCAACTCGGCGTGTTGACGCTGGAGAAGACGTCGAACTTCGGCACCCACACCTGGACCATGAAGAGGTTGGCCACGGCGGTGCGGGTCGGGGTGTAGGCGGAGGCGAACAGCACCAGCGCCAGCACCCAGGTGATCACGTAGTTCGGGTAGATCTTCACGAACCGGCGGCGCCAGAACGCGGGTGAGGTGTCCTTGGCACGCGCCGACCAGGTCAGCACGAACCCGCTGAGGACGAAGAAGAACGTGACGCCGAGGGAGCCCGCGTTCTTGGTGAGCTCGAACCAGTCCTTGGTCGTCCCGTTGTCCTTGAGCAGCCGCAGCCCCGGGAACGGCAGACCGGTGTGGTTGAGGAAGACCAGGAGCGCGGCGGGGAACCGCAGCCCGGTCAGCGAGGGCAGCCGCGTGATGTCGGGGCGCAACAGGCCTTCGCGGTGCGGCACTTCGCGCGCGGCGGCGGCCGGCGGCCCGCCGCCGATCGTGTTGCCGTGAGTCATGGCACACCCTCCTGGGACATGGGAGTCGTCTCTGGTCCGTCAACTGGACTGTCGGTTCGGTCTGTTCGTTCTGCGGGCCGACCGGTCCCGCCTGCTGCTGCCGCGGACGGCCCGGGCACCCGTGTGCCGGGTGACCGGGCCGTCCGCCCGCCCGCGTGTGGGGCTGTCCGGCCCTTACCTGTCCCACTCCCGGCTGCCTGCCAGCTGCTTGGTGGTGACGTTGAGGCGGCTGAACAGGTTCGTCACGCCGATGGTGAGGACGAGGGACGAGATCTGCTCGGCGTTGAAGTGCTTGTTCGCCTCGTTCCAGACCTCGTCCGGGACTGGGTCGGACTTGTCGGCCATACGGGTGGCCGCCTCGGCGAGCGCCAGCGCGGCACGCTCGGCCTCGGTGAAGAACGGCGCGTCGCGCCAGGCCGCCACGGCGAAGAGCTTCTCGTCGCTCTGGCCCGCCTCCCGGGCGCGCTGGGCGTCCCCGGAGACACAGAAGCTGTCGCCGTTGATCTGGCTGGCCCGCAGGTGCACCAGGCCCAGGATGAGCTCGGGGACGCCGCCCTTGCGGGAGGCGAAGTAGAGCTCCTGGATCAGCCGGGCGGCCTCGGGGTTGAAAGCGGCCGGGTTTTCCATACGCGGCTCGTGCATGGCTGGCTCCTTCTGATTCTGTTCAGCCGGTCGGGGGTTCGGTAGCTACTGTGAAGGAGGGCCCTTGAGATCAACTCGGGTCACGCTCGCCTTTCGGCCACATGGGCGCCAACAGAAGCGGCCGGCACGCCCGTTGAGGGCGTACCGACCGTGGGGGGAGGCCTACCGGCCGCAGCTGGGTGGCTCGATTCGGGCCTATTCGTGCGATCTGCGCGACCACAAACCGGACGATTGCGTTCAGGCCGCGGCAGCGGCCGCCCGGGCCTTTCGGGAGCGGGACCAGCGCCGGGTGATCGGCCGCTCCACAAGTGCGTACAGCGCCCAGGAGGCGAGCACGCTGACGGCGAGCAACGCCGCGATGAGACCGATCGCCGCGGGCGTCGAGTAGAGGTCGTGGCCGAGGAGTTTGCGGCCGTAGGCGAGCACGATGAAGTGCAGGAGGTAGAAGGCGAACGATATTTCGCCGAGCCACACCATCGTGCGGTTGCGGAAGACCGTGAACCTGCCCTCGACGTCCGCCATGGCGGCGGCCGCTATGAGCAGGATGATCGGGATGATCGTGGTGGAGCGCTGCGAGTACAGCAGGTCCACGTGCGAGGAGAGCCAGTATCCGCCGGCGAGCAGCAGGCTCGACCAGACGATGCCGATGTTGCGCCAGCGCCCCCTCATCACCGCGTGCGCCACCAGCATGCCGAGCGCGAAGTCGAGGAGCCGGACCGGCGGCAGGAAGTAGGAGAACCAGTACTGCTTCACCGAGGCGTCCGCGGGTGCTCCCGTGAGCGACACCGCGCCCGCGTCGGGCAGCACGTTGTAGGTGAACAGCGGGGTGAGGACGATCGCCGCGACCAGGCCGCCGATCCAGTACTTCAGCCGCTGGGCCGGGATGCGCAGGAACAGCCGGTGCAGCAGCGGGAAGGAGGCGTAGAAGACGAACTCACAGCCCAGCGACCAGCTCGGCGGGTTCACACTGAACAGGTACTGGAAGTCCGGCACCCACACCTGGACCATGAACAGGTTGGCCAGCGCGACCCGCGTCGGGGTGAACGACGAGGCGAACAGCAGCATCGCCAGACCCCAGGTGATCGCGTAATTGGGGTAGATCTTGGCGAACCGGCGGCGCCAGAAGGCCCGGGCGGTGTCCTTCTCCCGAGCGGACCAGGTCAGTACGAAGCCGCTGAGCACGAAGAAGAAGGCGACACCCAGGGAGCCGGCGTTCTCCGTGACCTTGGCGAGGTCGTTCGCCGCCTGGTCGTCCTTGAGCAGGCGCAGCAGGGGGATCGGCAGTCCGACATGGCTGAAGAAGACCAGGAGTGCGGCGGGGAACCGCAGTCCGGTCAGCGAGGGCAGCCGCGAGAGCCCGGGACTGAGCAGGCCGTCCCTCGTCGGCACCTCACGCAACGTCCTGGTCGCGCCGTGCGTCATGACAAACCTTCCTAGGACATGCGGAGTTGTCCTCTCGTGGGGGGAGAGGAAGGGCGTGGACGGCGGGGGTGGCCGCCGCCGGGGGCGATTACACTGCGTCCGGCTTGAGCGCGGCTCGTGCGTCGCGCGGGACGGGGCGTACGGGACGGGGCGTGAGGAACAGGGCGTGCGGGCCGCCGGGCTCGGGGTCCGGCGGCCCGGCCCGGGTCAGCCGGCCGTGCCGAACCAGCGCTCCAGCGCGTCGCGGAGCTTGCCGCCGTCGGGCGAGACCCAGGCCACATGTCCGTCGGGGCGCAGCAGTACGGCCTCGGGTTCGTCGTCCGCCGGGTTGTCCGAGGGGACCCAGCTGCCGGTGACCACGTCGACGCGGTCCGCCCAGCCCTCGGCGAGCTCGGCCGCCTCGCGCGAGTCGCCGGTGGTGATCAGTACACCGCGCGCGGAGTGCAGCAGCTCGGCGACCCGGGTCCGGGCGCCGTCGGCGAGCCTCAGCTCGCGGTCCGGCGAGAGGCGGAAGCCCAGCAGGGGGTGGCCGGTCGCGCCCATGTCGTACCGCACGTCCAGACCGCTGACCTGGCCGGCCAGATGGCGGGCCACGTCCGGGGACTCGACGAGCTCGCGCATCACCGCGCGCAGCGGCTCCATCTCGTCGCCGGTCAGATAGAGGCGGGTCTGCGCACGGGTGTTGCGCATCAGCTTCTCGCCGACCGGGTGCCGCTCGGACTGGAAGGTGTCGAGCAGGCCGTCGGGCGCCCAGCCGTTGATGGCCGCGGCCAGCTTCCAGCCCAGGTTCACCGCGTCCTGGACGCCGACGCTCATGCCCTGCGCACCGGCCGGCATATGGATGTGGGTGGCGTCCCCGACGAGGAAGACGCGGCCCTTTCGGTACTCGGAGGCCTGGCGGGTGGTGTCGGTGAAGGCGCTGATCCAGCGGACCTCGGCGTGGTGGAGGGACTCCCCCGTCATCCGCTGCCAGGCGTCGGCGACGACCTCGAAGGTGAGCTGGCTCTTGTCCTCGTGGGGGCGCAGCTTCTCGTCGTGGATGACGATCCGGTCGACGCCGTTCTCCAGGTTGAACGCCATCACCATGCCGCCGGGCACCTGCTCCCCGATGGGCCGCTGGCGCACCCCGGCGCCGACCAGGTCGGCCATGTACATGCCCCGGGTGGCGTCCCAGCCGGGGAAGTCGATCCCCGCGGTCTTGCGGACGATCGACCGGGCACCGTCACAGCCGATGAGGTACTGGGCCTCCTGCTCGCCCGGGCCCTCGGGGCCCTCGAAGGCGACGACGACGCCGTCCTCGGTCTCCCGGAAGCCGGTCACCTCGTGGTTGCGGTGGACCTTCACGCCGAGCTCGGCGAGCCAGGCCTCCAGGATCTCCTCGGTACGGAACTGGGGGACGCCCCGGACGCTGAAGTGGTTGTCCTCCAGCTTGGAGAAGTCGATGCGCACCCCGCCGAAGTGGCCCTGGGCCCATTCGACGTCTCCGAACCGGGCGAGCAGCCCGCGCTGGTCGAAGACCTCGGCGGCGCGGCGGGTGAAGCCGACGCCGCGGGACTCGCCGCTCGGCGCGGGCAGCCGGTCGTAGACGGCCACCTCCACGCCGCCGAGCTTGAGTTCACCGGCGAGCATCAGCCCGACCGGTCCGGCCCCGACAATGATCGCTCCCTGTGCCATGTGCGTGCTCCTCGTATGTCAGGTCATGGGTCAGGCGAAGAACTCCGTGAATGCCCGGGCGACGCGGTCCGGGGCCTCTTCCTGGAGGTAGTGCACGGTCTTGTCGAGCTTCACCACGCGTACGTCCGTCGCCAGCGTCGGCAGGGTCTGCCGGAACTGGGCGTAGCTGACCTCGGAGGCGAGGCCGAGCAGGGGCGCGGTGATCTTGGGATACGTCTTGATGTCGGCGATGTCCTGGGCGAAAGCCCGGTACCAGCCGTTGGCCGCCCGGATGCCGTCGGGGGTGTCGTAGACCCGCGCGTACACGTTCCGGTCGAAGTCACCGACCAGGGACTGGTCGGTGAGGGAGTTGGCGAAGAACCAGTCGATGAGGTGCCGGGAGCGGCCGCGGATCAGCTCCTCCGGGAGCCCCTGCACCTGGTTGAAGGCGTACCACCAGAGGTTGAAGCCGGCGCCGGGGCGCGGGATCAGCGGGAGTTCGTAGAAGCTCTCGTCGGGGTGCAGGGCGTCCAGCATCGCCACCTTGCGGGTGGCGTCACCGTGGTTGGCGGCGAAACTGAACGCCACCTTCGACCCGATGTCGTGGCCCGCGATGTTGACCCGGTCGTAGCCGAGGGAGCGCACCAGCTCGCGGACGTCCCGGGCCATGGTCTTCTTGTCGTAGCCGCCCTGGGGCTTCTCCGAGGAGCCCTGGCCGCGCAGATCGACCGCGATCACCCGGAAGCGGCGGGCGAGCACCGGCATGACCTTGCGGTACGACCACCAGGTCTGCGGCCAGCCGGGCAGCAGGACCAGCGGCGAGCCCGACCCGCCGGCCACATAGTGCAGCCGCACACCGTTGACGTGCGCGTGGTGGCTGCGGAAGCCGCCGGGCAGGGACCGGGCGAGCGCCGCGTCGTCCGGGACGCCGTGGTGCGGCGTGGCCGCGGCGGGCTCGGCCGCCACGGCACCGCCGGCCATCGCGAGGGCGGCGGACCCGGCGCCCAGGCTGATCATCTTTCTGCGGTCCAGCGACATGCTTCGTCCTACCTGTCGTACGTGTGCCTGCATGGGGGGGACTTGCCAGTGCCTGTGGGGGAGGCGGAATCGGTTCGGGCGTCAGCCGCGGAACGGGCCCGCGTACTCCTGGGCCCACTCGGAGAAGGGCCGGGCGGGGTGGCCGGTCAGCTTCTCGACGTCGCCGGTGAGCGGGACCGGGGAGGAGCTGGCCGCCCAGAGGTCGAGCAGCGCGTCCGCGATGTCGCCCGGCATGAAGTCGGGCTTGTTCGCCCGCCACACGGCCGGGGGGACCTCGGTGACCGGGATGCTGCGGCCCGCGGCGGCCTCGATGGCCGCGATGTGCTGGGCGAAGGTGAGCGCCTCGGGGCCGGTGAGGTGGTACGAACGGCCGCGCAGGGACGGGTCGGTGAGCACCGCGAGCGCGGCCTCGGCGACGTCACGCTCGTTGACCGGGTCGGCGTAGCTGTTCGGGTACGGCAGGCCCACCGTGCCGCGCGCCTTGAGCTGCCAGGCCCACGGCATGGCGTTGCTGGCGAGGGCGCCGCAGTTCAGCGGGGTCGAGGTGATCGAGGAGGCGGCGAGCGCCTGCTCCACCGCGAGGTGAGGTGCGGCGATCGGGTTGACGGCGGCGTCGGGGCGCAGCACCGCGTCGGCGGACATGACGACGACGTGCTCGACGCCGGCCTCCTCGGCCCGCTCGACGAACTCACCGACGGCCGAGGCCTCGCAGTACAGGAAGACCGAGGTCACCCCGGCGAGCGCGGCCGGGAAGTCGGCGGGCGCGTCGAGCGCCAGCTTCACGGACTCGACGCCCTCGGGCAGCGTCAGCTTCTCGGGGCTGCGCGAGCCGGCGCGTACGGCGACGCCCCTGGCGTGCAGGAGCCGCACGAGGTGCGAGCCGACTTTGCCGCTGCTGCCGGTGACGAGGACGGTCATGGTGGATTCCCTTTCGGATGTGGCTGGGTGGGGGTACGGCCGGGGGGGGGGGGGGGGGGGGGGGGGGGGGGGGGGGGGGGGGGGGGGGGGGGGGGGGGGGGGGGGGGGGGGGGGGGGGGGGGGGGGGGGGGGGG
>NZ_JBVIHM010000021.1:111324-164708 GCF_055570295.1 Streptomyces sp. NPDC031265 | reverse complement strand
GAAAGCGGGGTGCAGGGGCCCGCGGGCCCCGCCCGGGGGTCCGGGGGCGCAGCCCCCGGGACAACCACCTTCACCCCCACCCACCCCCGGAGGCCACGCGGCGGAGCCGCACATGTCACGGCGGGAAGGGGCAGGGTGGGGGACAGATCAACGGGCCTCCACCGTCACCGAGAACGAGAACCGGTCCCCCCGGTACCGGATGCGGGCGACGTCCACCACCCGGCCCGCCGCGTCGTACGTCACCCCCGTGTAGTGCAGGATCGGCGACAGCAGCGGCACCTCAAGGAGTTCCGCCGTCACCGGATCCGCCAGCCGAGCCTCCACCGTGTCCGTGATCCGGCTGATCCGCACCCCCACCGTGTCCCGCAGCACCTTCGTCATGGGCCACCGTTCGAGGTCGGACACGTCGATCCCGGCCGCGAGCTCCGGACGTACCGCGTTCTCCGCCCAGTTGGTGGGCTCCCCGCTCTCCCCGTCCCGCCGCAGGCGCCGGTAGGAGACGACCGACGCGCAGTCGGGGAAGTACTCCGCGAGTTCCCCCGGCACCGGTTCCGGCCCGTGCCCGAGCACCGTCGTCGGCTCGCCCGACTGCTGCGCCACGATCGCGTCGATCGAGCCGAGCAGCCGCACCGGCGCCCCGCGCCGCGCGGCCGGCTCGATGAACGTGCCGCGCCGCCGGTGCCGGGTGATCAGCCCCTCCTCCTCCAGCTCCTTCAGCGCCTGCCGCATGGTCAGCACGCTCACGCCGTAGTGCGCGGCCAGCCGCTCCTCGGTGGGCAGCCGCAGCGAGGCGTCCGGGGTGCGGCCGAGTATCGACGCGCGCAGGGACTGCGAGACCTGGTACCAGAGCGGCAGCTTGCGGTTGAGGACCAGCGAGTCGGGAGCGAAGGAGGAGGCCGGGGGAGTGGGGGAGGAGGTCGAGGAGGTCACGGGGATTCCGTATCAGGCTCTGGGGCGAAGCGGAAGGTACTGATCAGGATCCGGGAGGCCGGGGGCCCGGCGCAGCCCGGTCCGGACGAGCGCGCGGGGCCCGACAGCACCCGCCGGGAAAGCAAGCCGGGCGCAACCGGCAGCCCCCTCCCGGCAGGCGATCCGAGTCCGGCAGCACCCCGCCCGGGCAAGCGAGCCGGGCCACGGCAGTACCCGCCCCGGCAGGCGAGCCGAGCCCCGCCCCCGCGCATCACGCGCGGAAGTGGCGCTCCAGCCCCCGCCACACCTCGTCGTACCCCCGCTGCAGATGCCCCGCCGACGCCGCCTGTTCCGTCGCCGTCACCGGCCACCGGGTCTCGAACATGAACGCGAGGCCGTCGTCGATCTTCTGCGGCTTCAGTTCCGCTGCGCTCGCCTTGTCGAACGTCTCCCGGTCGGGGCCGTGCGCCGACATCATGTTGTGCAGCGAGCCGCCGCCGGGCACGAACCCCTCCGCCTTGGCGTCGTACGCGCCCTCGATCAGGCCCATGTACTCGCTCATCACGTTCCGGTGGAAGTACGGCGGCCGGAACGTGTCCTCGCCCACCAGCCAGCGCGGCGCGAAGACGACGAAGTCGACGCCCGCGAGGCCGGGGGTGTCCGACGGGGAGGTGAGGACCGTGAAGATCGACGGGTCCGGGTGGTCGTACGAGATCGTGCCGATGACGTTGAAGCGGCGCAGGTCGTACACGTACGGGACGTGGTTGCCGTGCCACGCGACCACGTCCAGCGGGGAGTGGTCGTACCGCGCGGACCAGAGATTGCCGCAGAACTTGTTCACCACCTCCACCGGGCCCTCGACCTCCTCGTACGCCGCGACCGGCGCGCGGAAGTCGCGGGCGTTGGCGAGGCCGTTGGCGCCGATCGGGCCGAGGTCGGGGAGCTGGAACGGCTGGCCGTAGTTCTCGCACACGTAACCGCGGGCCGTCTCGTCAAGGAGCTCGACCCGGAAGCGCACGCCGCGTGGGATCAGCGCGACCTCGCCGGGGCGGGCCGCGAGCAGGCCGAACTCGGTGCGCAGCAGCAGTCCGCCGTGCTCGGGGACGATCAGCAGCTCGCCGTCCGCGTCGCTGAAGACCCGGTCCATGGGGGCGTTGGCGTGGTAGAGGTGCACCGCCATGCCGGTGCGCTGCGTGGCGTCGCCGTTGCCGCCCAGCGTCCACAGGCCCGCCAGCCAGTCCGTGCCCTGCTCCGGCTCGGGCAGCGGGTTCCAGCGCAGCCGGTTGGGGTCGGGCACGGTCTCGGTGAAGGGCGCGCTGCGCAGCCGGCCGTTGTCGGTGCGGACGAAGGCGGGGTGCGCGGCCGACGGTGTGATCCGGTACAGCCAGGAGCGGCGGTTGTGCGCCCTCGGCTCGGTGAACGCGGAGCCGCTCAGCTGCTCCGCGTACAGCCCGAGGGGGGCGCGCTGCGGCGAGTTCCGGCCATGCGGCAGGGCGCCGGGAACCGCCTCCGAGCTGTGCTCGTTGCCGAACCCGGGGGAGTACGTCAGCGCCTCCGCCGTCTTCCTGGCCTGCTCGCTGCTGGTCGTCATCTACCGCTCCCGCCGCCGAAGAATCCTGCAATCCTATGGGTCACCGTAGGATTCGGATTCGACCGCGTCAACGGCAAAACCGGCCGAGAGCGGCATGATGGGGCCCGTGCCCCATGCGAACCTCCGCCGCGCACCGGTGCAGCAGCGCAGCGCCGAGCGCCTCAGCCGCATCCTGGACGCCTGCGCCGAGCTCCTGGACGAGACCGGTTACGACGAGCTCTCGACCCGGGCCGTCGCCCAGCGGGCCGGGGTGCCCATCGGCTCGGTCTACCGCTTCTTCAGCAACAAGCGGGCGCTCGCGGAGGCGCTCGCCGCCCGCAATCTGGACCGGTTCGCGGAGATCGTCGGTGCCCGGCTCGTCACGATCGAGGCCGAGGACTGGCGCGGGGCGATCGACGCGGTGCTCGACGAGTACCTGGTCCTGAAGAAGACCGTGCCCGGGTTCAACCTGGTCGACTTCGGCGGCCCGCAGCCGGTCGTCGACCCCGCCACCGACGCCAACCACCTCCTGGCCGACCGGCTCGCCGAGCTGCTCCCGGCCCAGTTCGGCCGCGCCCCCGACGCCGAGCTGCGCCGGACCATCCTGGTCGCGGTGGAGGCGGCGGACGCCCTGCTGCGGCTCGCCTTCCGCACCGACCCGGACGGGGATCCGGGCATCGTGTCCGAGACCCGGGAGCTGCTGCACGCGTATCTGGCCAGGACCCTGGGCTGAGCCCTCGGCCACGGCGCGGCAGCAACGGTCTTCCGCAGCCCTCGGGGTTTCCCAGTCCCCGGTGCTCCCGAGCAATCCCCGGTGCTCCTCAGCCCTCGCCACCATGCCTACCGGTCGGTATGCTCAAAACCGCCCGCGCGTCACCACCCGCCGCCCCCGGGGAGGACCCCCCATGTCCGCACTCCGCATCTGCCCCCTCTGCGAAGCCACTTGCGGGCTGACCCTGACCGTCGAGGGGACCCGGGTCACCGGCGCCCGCGGCGACCGCGACGATGTGTTCAGCCAGGGGTTCATCTGCCCCAAGGGCGCCTCCTTCGGTGAGGTCGACAGTGACCCCGACCGGCTCACCGCGCCCCTGGTCCGCCGCGACGGCGGGCTGGAGCAGGCGACTTGGGACGAGGCGTTCGACCTGGTCGCCGCGCGGCTGCGGCCGGTGGTCGAGACGTACGGCGCCGACGCCGTCGGGGTCGTGCTCGGCAACCCCAACGTCCACACCATGGCCGGGGCCCTCTACCCGCCCGTACTGCTCGGCGGGCTGCACACCCGCAGCCTCTTCACCGCCAGCACCCTCGACCAGATGCCCAAGCACGTCTCCAGCGGGCTGCTCTTCGGCGACCCGTTCGCCATCCCGGTGCCGGACCTCGACCGCACGGACCACCTGCTGCTGCTCGGCGCCAACCCCCTGGAGTCCAACGGGAGCCTGTGCACCGCGCCCGACTTCCCCGGCAAGCTCAAGGCGCTGCGCCGGCGCGGCGGCACCCTCACCGTCGTCGACCCGCGCCGCACCCGTACCGCCAAGCTGGCCGACCGGCATCTGGCCCCGCGGCCCGGGACCGACGCGCTGCTGCTCGCTGCGCTCGCCCATGTCCTCTTCGAGGAGAAGCTGACCTCGCTCGGGGAGCTCGCGCACCGGGTGGAGGGGCTGGCCGAAGTCCAGGAGGCCGTACGGGAGTTCACCCCAGAGGCGGCCGGGGCGGCCTGCGACCTCGACCCGGACGAGATCCGCGTCCTCGCCCGGGAGCTCGCGGCCGCGCCCACCGCCGCCGTCTACGGCCGCATCGGCAGCTGCACGGTGGAGCACGGCACCCTCGCCAGCTGGCTCGTCGACGTCCTCAACATCCTCACCGGCAATCTGGACCGGCCCGGCGGCGCGCTCTTCCCGCTCTCCGCCACCGACCGCGCCCCGCGTCCGGCAGGGCCCGGCAAGGGGTTCGAGATCGGCCGCTGGCGCAGCCGGGTCGGCGGCCACCCGGAGGCCAAGTCCGAGCTGCCGGCGGCCGCGCTCGCCGAGGAGATCGAGACGCCGGGCGAGGGGAAGATCCGGGCGCTGATCGTCTGCGCCGCCAACCCGGTGCTCTCCGCCCCCGACGGCGACCGGCTCGACCGCGCTCTGGCCGGGCTCGACTTCATGGTCAGCATCGACCCGTACCTCAACGAGACCTCGCGCCACGCCGACGTCGTGCTGCCCCCGCCGCCGCCCTCGCAGAGCGCCCACTTCGACTTCGCCTTCAACGCGCTCGCCGTGCGCAACCAGGTCCGCTACACCCGGCCCGCCGTGCCGCTCGCCGAGGACAGGCTGGACGAGTGCGAGATCCACGCCCGGCTCGTCCTCGCGGCGACCGGTATGCACGGCGCCCCGGCGGACGCCGTGGACGCGATGGTCGTCGACCGTACGCTGGGCAAGGCCGTGGCCGACCCGCACTCGGCCGTGCACGGACGCGATCCGAAGGAGCTCGCCGCAGCGCTGACCGGGGAGAACGGTCCCGAGCGGCGGCTCGACATGATGCTGCGGCTCGGCCCCTACGGCGACGGCTTCGGCGCCGCCCCGGACGGCCTCAGCCTGGAGCGGGTCCTCGCCCATCCGCACGGCATCGACCTCGGCCCCCTGGAGCCCCGGCTGCCGCAGGCGCTGCGGACCCGCAGCGGGCGGATCGAGCTGCTGCCCGCACCGATCGCCGGTGATCTGCCCCGGCTGCGCGCGGCCCTCGGCGCCCGCCCGGACGGGCTCGTTCTGGTCGGCCGGCGCCATCTGCGCTCCAACAACAGCTGGCTGCACAACATCCCGTCCCTGAACGGAGGTTCCAACCGCTGCACCCTCCACGTACACCCCGAGGACGCGGCGCGCCTCGGTCTGCGCGACGGCGATCCCGTACGCGTCAAGGCGGACGGCGGCGAGGTGGCGGCGCCCGTGGAGATCACCGACTCCGTCCGTACGGGTGTGGTCAGCCTTCCGCACGGGTGGGGGCACAACCGCCCCGGGACCCGGCTCGGGGTCGCCGCGGGGCAGCCCGGGGTCAACGTCAACCAGCTGCTCGACGGCTCGCGCCTGGACCCGCTGTCGGGGACGGCGGTGCTCAACGGTTTCCCGGTCGAACTGGTCGCACTTCGTTGACCTGGGGTTTTGCTCGTATTGCTCACGTGTCAACATCTTGTTAACGCCGGAAGGGCCGACCTAACGTCATCCCACCGCCAGCCCCCTGGTGGGAGTTCAAGGGTGAACGTTAGGTGTCCTCCATGCTGACCGTCCTCGGCTTCACCATGATCGCGACCTTCCTGGTTCTGATCATGCTGAAGAAGCTGTCGCCCATCGCGGCGCTGGTTCTGATCCCCGCCCTCTTCTGCGTCTTCGTGGGCAAGGGAGCCCACCTCGGCGACTACGTGGTCGACGGCGTGGGCAAGCTCGCGCCGACCGCCGCGATGCTGATGTTCGCGATCATCTACTTCGGCGTGATGATCGACGTCGGCCTCTTCGATCCGATCGTCCGGGGCATCCTGCGGTTCTGCAAGGCCGACCCGGTACGCGTGGTCGTCGGTACGGCGGTGCTCGCCGCGATCGTCTCGCTCGACGGCGACGGCTCGACCACCTTCATGATCACGGTCTCCGCGATGTATCCGCTCTACAAGCGGCTGAAGATGAGCCCAGTGGTGATGACCGGAGTCGCCGCCACCGCCAACGGCGTGATGAACACCCTGCCCTGGGGCGGCCCGACCGCCCGCGCCGCCACCGCCCTCAAGCTCGACGCGTCCGACATCTTCGTCCCGATGATCCCGGCCCTCGCGGTCGGCCTGGTGGCGGTCTTCGTCCTCGCGTACGTCCTCGGCCGCCGCGAGCGCAAGCGGCTCGGCTACCTGACGCTGGACGAGGTCCTGGAGCCGGAGAGCGAGACGGTCCTGGTCGCGGCGGGCGGTTCCGAGCCGCCGCGCCCGGGTGCGGGCGGCGGGTCGGACCAGGACCTGCCCGAGGCGCCCGAATTCCAGGGTCTCGACCCGAAGCGCGCGACCCTGCGCCCCAAGCTGTACTGGTTCAACGCGGCCCTCACCGTGGTGCTGCTCACCGCCATGATCATGGAGTGGCTGCCGATCCCGGTGCTGTTCCTGCTGGGCGCGGCGCTCGCGCTCACCGTCAACTTCCCGCACATGCCGGACCAGAAAGCCCGGATCGCCGCCCACTCCGACAATGTCGTCAACGTGGCGGGCATGGTCTTCGCCGCGGCCGTCTTCACCGGCGTCCTCAACGGCACCGGCATGGTCAAGCACATGGCGGACTGGCTGGTCGGCGCCGTCCCCGACGGCATGGGCCCGCACATGGCGCTGGTCACCGGCCTCCTGAGCCTGCCGCTCACGTACTTCATGTCCAACGACGGCTTCTACTTCGGCGTCCTGCCGGTCCTCGCGGAGGCCGGTGCCGCGCACGGCGTCTCCTCCGTGGAGATCGCCCGCGCCTCGCTGGCCGGACAGGCGCTGCACATGTCGAGCCCGCTGGTTCCCGCCGTGTACGTCCTGGTGGGCATGGCCAAGGTCGAGTTCGGCGACCACACCCGGTTCACGGTGAAGTGGGCGGCGCTCACCTCGCTGGTGGTCCTCGGCGCGGGCATCCTCTTCGGGATCATCTGAGGCGGCCCGGACGCAGGGCGCGGACACCGGCGCGCTGCGCCGGACGGGCGATATCCAACGGCCCGTCCGGCGCCGCTCCGCCGTTTCGCCGTGCGGGTGTGAAAGAGAGTCAGATGAAAGGTCAATTTATATGACAATCTGACTCAAAGGAAAGCGCATGCCTGCCACCTCACCCCCGCGTCCCACCGTCCGCCGCCCGGCCGTCACCGCCACCGCGGCCCTCGCCCTCGGGCTCACGGGAGCCGCCCTGGCCGGGGCGCCCGCCGCACACGCCGCCCCCGGCGACAACGGCGACGTGAAGATCCACAACCTGGGCACCCCGTTCACCGACCAGCGCAACGAGCCCAAGGTCTGCGGGTTCTACCTCGACGGGTTCAACTTCGACAACGGCCAGAACATCAGCTGGTCCATCCAGACGCAGCCCCTCAGGGCGGGCGGCGCGGCCCTCAGCGGCACCATCGCCCTCCCCACCGGCACCGGCCACACCCTGCCGCTCACCCTCCCGGACGGGCAGTACAAGCTCACCTGGAACATCGTCGGCGGCAACGGCGCGGGCAAGCACAAGGTCTTCAGGGTCGACTGTCCCCCGGGCGGCAGCGGCGGCCCGCACGGCGGGCCGAACGCCGGCGGCGGCGGGCTGGCCGGGACCGACGGCTTCACCGACGGCGTCTCGCCGGCCGCGGGCTTCGCGGCCCTCGGTCTGGTCGGGGTCTCCGGGGTGCTCTTCGTCCGACGAATGCGCCGCCGCCCCCATGGCGCCGCGTAGAGGTTCCCGCAGGCCCTTCCACCGCACCCGCGCCTACCGGCTGACGCGGACGGCGGCGCTGGCCGCGACCCTGGTCGTCGGCGGCGTCTGGTGGGCCCAGGACGACGGGTCGGTCGCACCGGTCGCCATGGGCGCCGGGGGGGCCGGGGGCGCGGCGACGCCCTCGGCCCCCACCGGGGCCGACGGGGACAAGCAGGCCCCGGGGCCGCCGGGCGCCAAGCCACCGGCCCCGGCCGGGCCCGGCAGGCTCACCGGGCCCACGGCGACTGCCCGCCCGCCCCGGCCGCTGCCGCCGTCCAGGGCGACCGGTCTCGCCATCCCGTATCTGAGCCTGAAGGCGCCGGTCATCGGCCTCGGGCTCGACCCGGGGCGGCACCTGGCCACCCCGCCGGTCGACAACCCCAAGCTGGTCGGCTGGTTCCAGGGCGGGCCCACCCCGGGCGAGACCGGGACCGCCGTCGCCGTCGGCCACCGCGACACCCGCACCGGGGCGGCCGTCTTCGCCAACCTCTCGGTGCTGCGGCCCGGCAGGCTCGTCGAGGCCCGGCGCGCCGACGGCCGGACCGCGGTGTACACGGTGGACGCGGTCCGCAAGTACGACAAGGCGCACTTTCCCAACGAGGAGGTGTACGGCCCGCGGAACCGGCCGGAGCTGCGGCTGATCACCTGCGGCGGCAAGTTCGACCGCAAGAAGGGCTATGAGAGCAACGTCGTGGTCTTCGCCCATCTGACCGCCGTCCTGGGCCCAGGACGGACCGCATAGCCTCCTCCTGACGCCCGGGGACTGGCCGGGCAGCCCCTGGTGCCGGAAAACTACCGGCGCTAGTTTGGGTCCCCGGACCCAGACGCAGGACCCAGGCTCAGGAGGAGCGCGATGAACGCCCACGACGGGATGTACATAGGCGGCCGGTGGACGCCCGCCGCGGGCGGCGACACGATCGCCGTGGTGAACCCGGCGGACGAGCAGGTCATCGCCCACGTCCCGGCGGGCACCGCCGAGGACGTCGACGCGGCGGTGCGCGCGGCCCGCGCGGCGCTGCCGGGCTGGGCCGCGACCCCGCCCGCCGGGCGCGCCGCCCTGATCGCCGCCCTGCGGGACCGGCTCGCCGCCCGCAAGGACGAGATCGCCGCGACCGTCACCGCCGAGCTCGGCGCGCCCGAGCAGTTCGCCCAGCAGGTGCACGTCGGCCTGCCGATCGCGGTCGCCGGTTCGTACGCCGAACTCGCCGCCTCGTACGGCTTCGAGGAGCGGATAGGGAACTCCACGGTCTTCCACGAGTCGGTCGGCGTGGTCGGCGCGATCACGCCGTGGAACTACCCGCTGCACCAGATCGTCGCCAAGGTGGCCCCCGCCCTCGCGGCGGGCTGCACGGTCGTGCTCAAGCCCGCCGAGGACACCCCGCTCACCGCACGGCTCTTCGCCGAGGCGGTACACGAAGCCGGGCTGCCCGCAGGGGTGTTCAACCTGGTCACCGGGCTCGGCCCGGTCGCGGGCCAGGCGCTCGCCGGGCACGGGGGAGTCGACCTCGTCTCCTTCACCGGCTCGACGGCCGTGGGCCGGCAGATCGGCGCCACGGCGGGTGCGGCCGTCAAGCGCGTCGCCCTGGAGCTGGGCGGCAAGTCCGCCAACGTCATCCTGCCCTCCGCCGACCTGGCCAAGGCGGTCGCCGTCGGCATCGCCAACGTGATGAGCAACGCGGGTCAGACATGCAGCGCCTGGACCCGGATGCTGGTCCACACCGACCGGTACGAGGAGGCGGTCGAGCTCGCCAGGGCCGCCGTCGCCAAGTACCCGGCGGGCGACCGCGTCGGCCCGCTGGTCAGCGCCAAGCAGCGGGAGCGGGTGCGCGGTTACATCGCGAAGGGCGTCGAGGAGGGCGCCCGCCTCGTCGCGGGCGGCGCCGAGGCCCCGCTGGAGCAGGGGTACTACGTGGCACCGACCGTCTTCGCCGACGTCGCACCCGGTATGACCATCGCCCAGGAGGAGATCTTCGGCCCGGTCGTCTCGCTCATCCGGTACGAGGACGAGGACGACGCGCTGCGGATCGCCAACGGCACGGTGTACGGGCTCGCGGGCGCGGTCTGGGCCGGGGACGAGGCCGAGGCGGTCGCCTTCGCCCGGCGGATGGACACCGGGCAAGTCGACATCAACGGCGGCCGGTTCAATCCGCTGGCCCCGTTCGGCGGGTACAAGCAGTCGGGCGTCGGCCGCGAGCTCGGCCCGCACGGCCTGACCGAGTACCTCCAGACCAAGTCCCTCCAGTTCTGACGTCTCAGCACTTCGGAACTTCCGTACTTCTGAATCCGGGAGCAGCATCGTGGTCCGCGCCGCAGTCCTTCCCTCCGTCGGCTCCCCGCTGGAGGTCACCGAGATAGAACTCCCCGAGCCCGGCCCCGGCCAGGTGCGGGTCCGCCTCGCCGCCGCCGGGGTCTGCCACTCCGACCTGTCGCTCACCAACGGCACCATGCGTGTGCCGGTCCCCGCCGTCCTCGGCCACGAGGGCGCGGGCACGGTCGTCTCCGTCGGCGAGGGGGTCACCTCGGTGGCGCCCGGCGACGGCGTGGTCCTCAACTGGGCGCCCTCGTGCGGCAGTTGCCACCCCTGCTCGCTCGGCGAGGTCTGGCTCTGCGTGAACGCGCTGACGGGCGCGGGCGCGGTGTACGCGCGCACCTCCGCCGGGACCGAGCTCCACCCCGGTCTCAACGTCGCCGCGTTCGCCGAGGAGACGGTGGTGGCCGAGAACTGTCTGCTGCCGCTGCCCGAGGGCATCCCGCTCACCGAGGCCGCCCTGCTCGGCTGCGCGGTCCTCACCGGATACGGCGCGATCCACCACTCGGCCAAGGTGCGCGAGGGCGAGACGGTCGCGGTGTTCGGCGTCGGCGGCGTGGGCCTGGCCACGATCCAGTCGGCCCGGATCGCGGGCGCCGCCGAGATCGTGGCGGTCGACGTCTCCCCGGCCAAGGAGGAGCTGGCGCGGCGGGCGGGCGCCACCGACTTCGTCCTCGCCTCGGAGACGACCGCGAAGGACGTCCGCAAGCTGACCGGCGGCCACGGCGTGGACGTGGCCGTGGAGTGCGTCGGCCGCGCGGTGACCATCCGTACCGCCTGGGAGTCCACCCGGCGCGGCGGGCGCACCACGGTCGTCGGCATCGGCGGCAAGGACCAGCAGGTCTCCTTCAACGCCCTGGAGATCTTCCACTGGGGCCGTACGCTCTCGGGCTGCGTCTACGGCAACAGCGACCCGGCGCGCGACCTGCCGGTCCTCGCCGGCCACGTCCGGGCCGGGCGTCTCGACCTGGGCGCGATGGTGTCGGAGCGGATCGGGCTCGACGGGATCCCGGCCGCGTTCGACAACATGCTCGCGGGCAAGGGCGGCCGGGCGCTGGTGGTGTTCTAGGAACAGGACCTAGCGGCAATGCCACTGACTTAACAGCACCCGCAAGCTGTTGACCTGCGGCGATGATGGGGCCGGAAAGCTCTGCAAGGCCGCAAAGTCAGTGGTATTGGACCTAGCGGGCGTCCGCCACGGCGGGCACGGCGGCGCCCCCGCTCTCCGGCTCCGTACGCTCGGTGCGGCGCCGGGGGCGGGAGCGCGAGACCGCCACGCCCGCGAGGCAGAGGGCGCCGCCGACCAGGGTGAGCCACGCCGGGACCTCGTCGAGGACCAGCCAGGACATCAGCACCACCAGCGCGGGCACCACATAGGTGGTCGCGCCGAGGCGGCCCGCCGTCGTACGGGCCAGGGCGTACGCCCAGGTCGTGAAGGCGAGCGCGGTCGGGAAGACCCCCAGATAGACCATGTTCAGCGTCGCCGTGAGCGGCGCGTCGGCGGCGTCCGACACCAGCTGCCCGCTGAACGGGAGACAGACCACGGCCCCCACCAGACAGCCGAAGAAGGTCACTTGGAGCGCGCTGGCGTGGGCGAGCGCGGGCTTCTGCGCCACGACACCGGCCGCGTACGTCACCGCCGCGAGCATGCACAGCACCACCCCGAGCACATTGGCGCCGCCGTCGCCGGACATCGACAGGCCGACGGCCACCGCGCCCGCGAACGAGACGCCCATGCCCGCCACCAGCCGGGGCGGCAGCCGCTCCCCGAGGAACCGGGCGCCGAGCAGCGCGATGAGGATCGGGCCGATGTTGACGACCATGGCGGCCGTCCCCGCGTCGACCTGCTGCTCGCCCCAGTTGAGCACCACCATGTAGAGGCCGAACCACAGCAGCCCGGAGACGGCTATGCCCCGCCAGGCGGCGCGCGGCGGGAGGCCCTCGCGCCGGGCGACGAGGAGCACGCCGAGCACGGCGGTGCCCGCGAGCAGTCGGCCCAGGGCGAGCGCCCCCGGGGAGTAGGCGTCACCGGCGCTGCGGATCGACACGAAGGCCGAGGCCCACAGCACCACGGAGACCCCGGCGGCGGCGAGGGCGAGCCGTTCCGAACGGCGCCCGGTGTGCGAGGAGTTCGTCATATGCCGACGGTACGGCCACAACTGTTCGGCGCTCACCGAATTATTCGGCGCCGCCCTCCGCCGCCCCGGACGCCGCTCACCGCAGGCTCGCCTTCTCGATCCCGAGCAGCTCGGACAGGGCCCCCTCGCCCGCAGGCGTCACCTTGACCGCCCGCTCGGAGCCGATCCGTACGCACCACCCGGTGTCCAGCGCGTGCGCGCACAGCACGGCTCCGGCCACCCCGGCCAGATGGGGGCGGCGCTCGGTCCAGTCCAGGCACGAGCGCACCAGCGGGCGCTTGCCCTTGTGGTCGAGGGCGAGCCCCAACTCCCCGTACCAGCCCACCCCTTCGCGCGTCAGCGCGAACCCGGCGTCCTGGGTGAGCAGCCCCCGTACGGTCATCGCGTCCGTGACGGCCATGCCGAGGCGGCCGGCGAGATGGTCGTAGCAGGTGCGTCCGCGGGCCATCGCGCTGCCCGCGGACGCGGCCCGGAGGCTGTCCGGCCGGGCGGGCGCCGTACGGGCCGCCAGCTCCTCGACGAGGTGGGCGACCCCGGCGTCGGCCAGGCGTACGTACCGGTGCCGCCCCTGCCGCTCCTCGGAGAGCAGTCCGCCCGCCACCAGTTTGCCCAGGTGCTCACTGGCCGTGGAGGGGGCGACCCTCGCGTACCGCGCCAGCTCCCCGGCCGTCCAGGCCCGCCCGTCGAGCAGCGCCAGACAGAAGGCCGCCCGGGTCTCGTCGGCGAGCAGCGCGGCGAACGCGGCCAGTCCGGATCCCCTTGTGGTTGTCATGCCTCCAGGATGCCGCCGTCACCCTTCGGCGGGGGCCGAACCGTGGGCGGCGGACCGGCGGGGCAGCGCGTCGTACTGCGTCTGGAGTCCGTCCAGGAGCGCCCGCAGCCCCGTCCCGAACGCGCCCTCGTCGATCTCCTCCTGCCGCTCGGCCAGCAGATGCGCCTGGCCGAGGTGGGGGTAGTCGGCCGGGTCGTACGCCGTCTCGTCGTCCACGAAGCCGCGGGC
Source organism: Streptomyces sp. NPDC031265 (assembly GCF_055570295.1). Classification (NCBI taxonomy): domain Bacteria; kingdom Bacillati; phylum Actinomycetota; class Actinomycetes; order Kitasatosporales; family Streptomycetaceae; genus Streptomyces; species Streptomyces sp. NPDC031265. The sequence goes on along the minus strand of NZ_JBVIHM010000021.1, from coordinate 151,369 downwards.
GAAGGAGCCCAGGGCCGAGCCCATGACGAAGTACCGCATCAGCGCGCCGATGCGGGTGGCCTGCGCGGGCGGCCAGCCCGCCGCGACCATCGCGCCGAACACCGCGTCCGCGAGCCGCAGGCCCGCCGGGCGGCGGCCGGGGCCCTGGGCGAGCACCGGGACGATGTTGGGGTGGCGGGTGAGGACCGCTCGGTAGGCGACGGCCCAGTCGTGCAGCGCGGTGCGCCAGCCGCGGGCGTCGCCCGTTTCGAACATCGACAGGTCGACCTGCGCGGAGGTCGCGTCCGCCACCGCCTCCAGGATCTCGTCCTTGGTGCGGAAGTGGTTGTAGAGGGAGGGCCCGCTGACGCCCAGCTCGGCGGCGAGGCGGCGGGTCGAGACGGCCGCGAGCCCCTCGGCGTCCACGAGCGCGCTCGCCGCAGCGACGATGCGGTCGTGGCTGAGGAGGGGCTTGCGCGGTCGGGCCATGCGGCACATAGTAGGCCTGCGCCGGAAAACTAGCAGTGGTAATTAAATGGCGACCGGGCCGGCCGCCCGACCGGACTACCTGGGGCGCGAGCGACATGAACCTGGAGCTGTCGGCATGAACCTGGAGCTGAGCGAGGAGCAGGCCGCGGTACGGCGGCTCGCCGAGGACTTCACCGCCCGCGAGGTCACTCCGTACGCCGTCGCCTGGGACCGCGCCGAGAACGTCGACCGGTCGATCGTGAAGAAGCTGGGCGCGCTCGGGTTCCTCGGGCTCACCATCCCCGAGGAGTACGGCGGCTCCGGCGGCGACCACCTCGCGTACTGCCTGGTGACCGAGGAGCTGGGGCGCGGCGACTCGTCGGTGCGCGGCATCGTCTCCGTCTCGCTCGGCCTCGTCGCCAAGACGGTCGCGCACTGGGGCAGCGAGGAGCAGAAGCGGGCCTGGCTGCCCCGGCTGACCTCCGGCGAGGCGCTCGGCTGCTTCGGTCTGACCGAGCCCGGCACCGGCTCCGACGCCGGGAACCTCGCCACCCGGGCGGTCCGCGACGGCGGCGACTACGTCATCAACGGCTCCAAGATGTTCATCACCAACGGCACCTGGGCCGATGTGGTGCTGCTCTTCGCCCGCACCAACGACACCCCCGGACACCGCGGCGTCTCCGCCTTCCTGGTGCCGGCCGACACCCCCGGTCTCACCCGCCGCCCCATCCACGGCAAGCTCGGCCTGCGCGGCCAGGCGACCGCCGAGGTGGTCCTCCAGGACGTGCGCGTCCCCGCCGACGCGCTGCTCGGGCCGGAGGGCAAGGGCTTCTCGATCGCCATGTCCGCGCTGGCCAAGGGGCGGATGTCGGTGGCGGCGGGCTGCGTCGGCATCGCGCGGGCGGCCCTGGACGCGGCGGTCGCGTACGCCGGGCAGCGCGAGCAGTTCGGCCGGACCATCGCGCACTACCAGCTGGTCCAGGAGCTGATCAGCGACATCTCCGTGGACGTGGACGCGGCCCGGCTGCTGACCTGGCGGGTCGCCGATCTCATCGACCGGGGCGAGGAGTTCGCCACCGCTGCCTCCAAGGCGAAGCTGTTCGCCTCCGAGGCCGCCGTGCGCGCGGCCAACAACGCCCTTCAGGTGTACGGCGGTTACGGCTACATCGACGAGTACCCGGTCGGCAAGCTGCTCCGCGACGCGCGCGTGATGACGCTCTACGAGGGCACCAGCCAGATCCAGAAGCTGATCATCGGCCGGGCGGAGACCGGGGTCTCGGCGTTCTGAGTACGACCTGAGTACGCGAGCGGATGTGGCCCCGGCCACACCCGTCGCATCCTGGGCGCATGAGTGAGACACCGGTCAAGCAGCAGAACACGGCCGCGTACTACGGGCAGGCCGTCGCGTCCTTCGCCGTCGCCATCGGGGCCACGGCCATCGGCATCACCCGGCTCCAGGCCGACGCCTGGGTGCGCGCCTTCCTCGGGATAGCCGTCCTCTACCTCGTCACCTCCGCCTTCACGCTCGCCAAGGTGGTCCGCGACCGCCAGGAGGCGGGGCAGATCGTCAGCCGGGTCGACCAGGCCCGCCTGGAGAAGCTGCTCGCCGAGCACGACCCGTTCCAGAAGCTGTAGGGCGCGACCCTAAGCGCTTGCTCACCTTCGGGGTATGGTGTTCGTCCGAAGAAAGGGGCAGGCGATGGATGCGGCTGAGCAGACGGTGGGCGGCGAGGACAAGCCGTGGGGCGAGGTCACGCCCGAGGCCGCCCGGAGGCTGCTCGTCGCCGCCGTGGAGGCCTTCGCGGAGCGCGGCTACCACGCCACGACGACCCGCGACATCGCGGGCCGCGCCGGAATGAGCCCGGCCGCGCTCTACATCCACTACAAGACCAAGGAAGAGCTGCTCCACCGGATCAGCCGGATCGGCCACGACAAGGCCCTGGAGATCCTGGAGACGGCGGCGGACGCCCCGGGCACCGCCGCGGACCGGCTCGACGGCGCCGTGCGCTCCTTCGTGCGGTGGCACGCCGGGCACCACATGACCGCCCGAGTGGTCCAGTACGAGCTCGACGCGCTCGGCGCCGAGCACCGCACCGAGATCGTGGGCCTGCGCCGCCGCAGCGACGCCGCCGTGCGGCGCATCCTCAACGAGGGCGTGGCGACGGGCGAGTTCGACGTCCCGGACGTCCCCGGCACCACGCTCGCGGTCCTGTCGCTCTGCATCGACGTGGCCCGCTGGTTCAACACCCAGGGCCGCCGCACCCCGGACGAGGTCGGGGCGCTCTATGCGGACCTGGTGCTGCGGATGGTGGGGGCGCAGCCGAAGTAGCGGCCCGAGGGTCCGCTCAGAAGAAGTACCGGGACACGGACTCCGCCACGCACACCGGCTTCTCGCCGCCCTCGCGCTCCACCGTGACCTTCGCGGTCACCTGTACCCCGCCGCCCGCCTCCACCACGTCCGTCAGGACGGCGGTGGCGCGCAGGCGCGAGCCGACCGGGACCGGGGCGGGGAAGCGGACCTTCTCCGTGCCGTAGTTGATGCCCATCTTCATGCCCTCGACGCGCAGCACCTGCGGTACCAGGGCCGGGAGGAGGGAGAGCGTCAGATAGCCGTGCGCGATCGTCGTGCCGAACGGGCCGGCCGCGGCGCGGGCCGGGTCGACGTGGATCCACTGGTGGTCCCCGGTGGCGTCGGCGAACAGGTCGATGCGGTGCTGGTCGATCTCCAGCCAGTCGCTGTACCCGAGCGGCTCGCCCACTCCGGCCTTCAGCTCGTCGGCGGAGGTGAAGATCCTCGGCTCTGCCATGCCCGGTTCCTGCCTCTCTCGCATGTTTCAGCTGCCTTTGCGCTCCACTGTCCAAGCGCTTGCTCAGCATGCTGGGGGCGGTGCCCGCTGTCAACGGTGATCGCACCCGCGCAGTAGGGTTCGAGGAGTGCCGCAGATTCCAGAGAAGGTCCATGAGCTCACGGTCGGTCAGCTGTCCGCCCGCAGCGGGGCCGCCGTGTCCGCCCTGCACTTCTACGAGTCCAAGGGTCTGATCAGCAGCCGCCGTACCTCGGGCAACCAGCGCCGCTACAGCCGCGACGTGCTGCGCCGGGTCGCCTTCGTGCGGGCCGCACAGCGTGTGGGCATCCCGCTCGCCACGATCCGGGAAGCCCTCTCCGAACTCCCCGAGGAGCGCACCCCGACCCGCGAGGACTGGGCGCGGCTCTCCGAGGCCTGGCGCTCCGAACTCGACGAGCGCATCAAGCAGTTGAACCGGCTGCGCAACCATCTGACGGACTGCATCGGCTGCGGGTGTCTGTCGCTGGAGACCTGTGTCCTGTCCAACCCGGACGACATCTCCGGCGACCGCCTCACCGGGTCGCGGCTGCTGCCCGAGCGCAAGAGCAGGCAGACCCCGGTCAACGCCCCGTCGTGCGAGACCTGTTAGCGGTCGTACGGCCAGTGGTGCCCTGACATCGCGGGGGCGGCCCCCTGCGGCCCGCGGCCGCCTCCGCCCCCGCGTGCCCTATGCCACTGATGCCAGCGCTCCGCGCCGTACCGACTTGGCGCGCACCAGCGCCTCGGCGGTCAGCACGGGCTGCGGCACCAGGATTCCGCAGCCCGTGCAGACCGGGCCGCACCACGGATCGTGGGCCAGGTCCCGCTGCCACACCAGCGCCTGCCCGTCGCACACCGGGCAGCCCGCGCCCGGCACCGTCCGCAGGGCCGCGATGATCCGGCCGAGCACCTCGGCCAGCGGCTGCGCCGGATGCACCGACGGATCGTCGCACCAGGCGACCCCGAACCCGCCCCAGGTGCGCCGGTGCCAGTCGTCGAAGGAGCCGGGGTTGCGCAGGCCGGCGTGCTTCTCACGCTTCCTGCGGGCCGCGAACTCCGCTTCGTATCCGAGCCAGACGGCCCGCGCCGCCTCCAGCTCGTCGAGCGCGGCCACCAGCCGCGCAGGATCGGGCGCCCGGTCCTCAGGCCCGATGCCGTGCCGCGCACACAGATGGTCCCAGGTCGCCCGGTGTCCATAAGGGGCGAACCGTTCAAGGCACTTGCGCAGCGAATACCGGCGCAGTGCGAGATCGTTCCCTGGGTCGCGCACCTGTCTCGCAAGGCTGCGGAAACCAGCCATGGCCCTGCCACCTCCGTCGCTCGTACTTCGGCGAATGCTCGGCGTCGAGGAATGGACGTACGGCTACCCGATCCGGCTCCATCGAAAATCCGATGGGCCCCATCAGACAGCGCTGACCGGAATCCGTCGCACGCCCCCCGCGTGCTCCGGGCGCCCCGCCTCCGTCGCCCTGTGGGGATTCCGGGAAGGTCACGCACGTTCGGGAAAGGTGACGTGTGTTCATCTTCCCTCCGGCGGTACCCCTCAGTAACCTCCGCCGCATCGGTCCTCACAAGGAGCACGCATGCGACGACCCACCGCACGGCTCAGAACCGCCACCGCCGCCACCGTGATCGCCCTCTCGGCCGCCCTGCTCGTCCCCCTCAGCCAGGCCGGCGCGGCCGAACCCCCCAACAGCGACTACTGCCTCGGGCGGTGCGGTGACATCCTGCCGCCCGGCGAGAACGGCAACGCCACCCTCGTCGAGATCCTCGGCAACAAGGCCTTCGGCACCCATCCCGCGCACAGCGACGACCAGCTCGGCAAGTACGACGCACTTGTCGCCGGCCAGTCCTCGCTCACCGACGACAAGCTCAACTCCTTCTTCAACGATGCCTCGTTCGGGGTTCCCAGCGGCCAGGTGGCCTCCACCAGCTCCCCGCGCCCCGACGTCACCATCACCCGCGACAAGGCCACCGGCGTCCCGCACATCAAGGGCACCACCCGTTACGGAACCGAGTTCGGCGCCGGGTTCGCGGCCGGCCAGGACCGGCTCTGGCTGATGGACCTGTTCCGGCACATCGGGCGCGGCGAACTCACCTCGTTCGCGGGCGGCGCGCTCGCCAACCAGGGCCTGGAGCAGGAGTTCTGGCCGCAGGCCCCGTACACCGAGGCCGACCTCCAGACCCAGGTCGACCGGATCCGCACCGCCAACGGCCCGCGCGGCGAGCAGGCGATGACCGACGCGCAGGCGTACGTGGACGGCATCAACGCCTACGCCAAGCAGTCCAAGGACGGCCGGTACTTCCCCGGCGAGTACGTCCTCACCGGCAAGATCGACGCCATCACCAACGTGGGGGAGATCCAGCCGTTCAAGGTCACCGACCTGATCGCGCTCGCCTCCGTCGTCGGCGGGCTCTTCGGCGGGGGCGGTGGCGGCGAGGTGCAGGCCGCGCTCTCGCTGCAGGCGGCCCAGGCCAAGTACGGCGTCGCCGAGGGCACCAAGGTCTGGGAGTCGTTCCGTGAGCGCAACGACCCCGAGGCCGCCCTCACCGTCCACGACGGCACCAGCTTCCCGTACGCCACCAAGCCCGCGAACGCGCAGGGCACCGCGATGCCCGACCCCGGCACGGTCGTGCCCGAACAGCTCGTCTACGACCGCACCGGCTCGGCCGTCACCAAGGCCAGGGCCGAGGTGCGGGTGCCCGAGCAACTCAAGCCGCTCAAGGGCATCTTCAACAACGGCGCGCTGCCCGGCTTCGACATCGGCAAGCCGCGCGGGATGTCCAACGCGCTGCTCGTCTCCGGCAGCCGCACCGCGAGCGGCAACCCGGTCGCCGTCTTCGGGCCGCAGACCGGCTACTTCGCGCCACAGCTGCTGATGCTCCAGGAGATCCAGGGCCCGGGCATCAGCGCCCGGGGCGCCTCCTTCGCAGGCGTCGGCATGTACGTCCAGCTCGGCCGGGGCCAGGACTACGCCTGGTCGGCCACCTCCGCCGGACAGGACATCACCGACACCTACTCCGTCGAGCTCTGCCAGGACGCGGCCCACTACCTCTACCGGGGCGTGTGCACCCCGATGGAGAAGCTGGAGAAGACCAACGCCTGGAAGCCGACCACCGCCGACAACACGGCCGCCGGCTCCTACCGGATGCAGGTGTGGCGCACCAACTACGGCATCGTCACCGCCCGCGCCACGGTCGGCGGCAAGCAGGTCGCGTACACCGCACTGCGCTCGACCTACCGCCACGAGGCCGACTCGATCATCGGCTTCCAGATGTTCAACGACCCCACCTACGTCAAGGACGCGGCCACCTTCCAGCAGGCCGCTCAGCACGTCGACTACGCCTTCAACTGGTTCTACGCGGACTCCCGCACCGCCGCCTACTACAACAGCGGCAAGAACCCGGTCCGCAACCCCGCCGTCGACCCGTCGCTGCCGATCGCGGCCGACCGGGCCTACGAGTGGCAGGGCTTCGACCCCGCGTACAACACCGCCGACTACACCCCGCCCGCCCAGCACCCGCAGTCCGTCGGGCAGGACTACTACATCTCCTGGAACAACAAGCAGGCCAAGGACTACACGGCCGCCGGGTTCGGCAACGGCTCGGTGCACCGGGGCAACCTGCTCGACGACCGGGTCAAGGCGCTGGTCGCGCAGGGCGGGGTGACCCGCGCCGCGCTCACCCGGGCGATGGCGCAGGCCGCCGTCACCGATCTGCGCGGCGAGGACGTGCTGCCCGAGCTCCTGAAGGTCATCCGCAGCGCCCCCGTCACCGATCCGCAACTGGCCACGGCGGTCCAGCAGTTGGAGTCGTGGAAGGCCGACGGGACCCAGCGCCGCGAGACCGCGCAGGGCTCGCACACCTACACCCATCCCGAGGCCGTGCGGCTGATGGACGCCTGGTGGCCGCTGATGATCGAGGCCGAGTTCCGGCCGGGCCTCGGGGACGGGCTCTACTCGGCGCTGACGTCGAGCCTCTCCACCGACGAGGCGCCGTCGGCCGGGCACGGCCCGACCGGGGCGCACGCCGGATCCGCCTTCCAGTACGGCTGGTGGAGCTACGCGGACAAGGATCTGCGTACGGTGCTGGGGGAGCCGGTGGCGGGGCCGCTGGGACGGGCGTACTGCGGCGGGGGGCAGCTGTCCGCCTGCCGTGACGTTCTGCTCAACACGCTTGGGCAGGCTGCCGCGAAGACGCCGGCGCAGGTCTATCCCGGCGACGCCGGTTGCGCGGCGGGCAACCAGTGGTGCGCCGACTCGATCGTGCAACGCCCGTTGGGCGGGATCAGCCAGAACGCCATCAACTGGCAGAACCGGCCTACCTATCAGCAGGTGGTCGAGTTCGTGTCGCACCGGTAGCCCGGCTGGAAGCGCGTCTTTCGGCCGCGGACCGAATGTGGCTGGTCGCGCAGTTCCCCGCGCCTCTCACGGGGCGCACATGGTCGCGGGTTGGTCAGGCGTAGCCGATCCGGCCCGCGGCCAGTACCACCCTCGCCAGTTCCGGATGGCAGATGTCGCTGTGGGCGCCCGCCGGTGGGCCGCCCGCGCGGACCACCGACTCCGCGTTCACGCTCACGCACCCGGAGTCGGGGACGCCGTCCCGCAGCACCTCCGCCAGGGTGAGTTCGGTGCACGGCGCCACCGACTGGATGCCGTCGTGGCCGATCGCCCACCAGCGGCGGTCGAGCTCCAGCATCCCCCGGTAGTCCCCGGCGAGCTTGGACGCCAGCGGGTAGATCACCCCGAGGGCGGTGTCGAAGCGCGAGTAGCAGGAGACCACCGGGCCGTCGACGCGCCGCTGGAGCGCCGCGAGCGCGCCCGCCCCGGCGAGCCCCGACGGCAGCCGCTCGGCGAACGCGTAGTGCGAGAAGGCCCCTTCGAGCAGGGTCACCGACTTGATGTTGCGCGCCCCCTCCGGCAGCCCCTTCAGTGCGAACGCGACCAGCCGCCCGCCCTGGCTGTGCCCGACCAGATGGACCCGCAACGTGGGTCTGGTCCGGGCGAGCTCACCGAGCAGCGGCCCGAGCCCGAGCTGGCCGACCTTGCCCGACCGGCGCTTCATCTCGTAGTACGTGGTCTGCCGCAGCACCTCCTTGGCGCCGTCCCACAGGTGCTTGAGCGAGTTGCCGAGCGAGAACGAGGGGCCGGGCGGGCCCGGTTCGACCCGCATCCCGGTGTCGGACAGGGCGAGCGTGAACTCCCGGCACAGCCCGAGCGTGTCGTCCGTGAGGAGCGTCGCGCCGCCCGCGCCGTGGTTCACGGTGTCGGCGGCGAAGGCGGACGAATCCGCTTCATCCGCCACCAACTGCCGGGTGAGGAGACCGAATTGACGGAATGCCTCCTCCGAGTCCGGCTGTTCGTCGAGCAGCCGGGCCAGCGCGTCGACGGTCGCCTCGTGCCCGGGGAACACCCGCTTGAGCGCGTCCACGGTCGCCGCGTCCAGTCCCGCGCCCGGCTCCACGCCCAGGGCGGCGTGCGGGAAGTTCGGGATGTGCTCGTCGGCGAAGCGGATGGAGGGCCAGACGATGCCCGCGTACCCGAGGCGCACGCGCGCCCCGGCCGGGCCGGACTGGGCCAGCAGGCCGGGGAAGGGGGCGAAGAAGTGGCGGTACAGGGCCGTCGCGATCGACGGGGTGTTGTTCCAGCCGTGCGAGAACATCACCAGATCGGTGACGTTCAGATCCGCGAGGGCCGCGCGCTCGGCCGGAGCGGCGTCGCCGTCCGCGTCGAAGGTGATCTCCCGATATGGCTCGACTCCGATGTCGGGCATGGCGTGGCCCTCCGGTCCGTTCGCTGACGATGGGGCGAGGCTGAGGCCTCACATCGTCCCGCCGGACCGGAGGGCTGACCATACGCAGGACATCGCAGAAAGGATGAGATCGGGGGAGGTCAGAGCCGGTGCGCCGCCGTCACCCGGTGCAGGTGCACCAGTACGTCGAACGAGGGCCCGAGCCGCACCTGGTCGGCGTCCTGGGGCCAGGAGTTGCCGATGGACCGAGTCGGCCGGAAAGTGCCCAGCCAGTCCTTCGCCGGCTTCGCCACCTTGCGCAGATCGAGGTAGTAGTCGCGCGGCGAGACGCGTTCGAGGACCTCCTCGTTGCTGCCCGGCTCGGGCGGCCCGACGGTGAACTCGCGGATCGGCTCGGCCGGGTCGTTGAGGTCGAGGGCGTTGAACGAGCCCTGTCCGAAGGTGAATCCGATGTTCATGTACGCGGCGCCGACCGCATCCCGGAGGAAGGCGCCCTGCAGCTCCGGGTACTCGGCGCTGAGCGTCGGGGCGTACCCGACATGGCCGTTGTGCGCGGAGAGCAGCATCTTGTGCCCGGTCCGGCGCTGCCACCACACGGTGTTCTCGGCCATGATCCGGTCCCGGTAGAGCCGGGACTCCTTGAGCTGGTCCGCGTCGAAGAAGTCGAATGCCCACATGGCACCGGTCTGCGCGATGGTGCGCGCGTACTGGAGGATCCAGGCGTGCTCGGCCCGGTCGGGGCCGGGCCGCTGGGCCGCGAGCAGCTCGTAGGCCCGGCGCACCTCGTCGGCCTGCCGCCTGCGCTCGGCGAGCGGGCGCTTGAGCGTGCTGTTCATGGTGTCGCCGACGCCCGCGGTGGGCCGGGACGCCTTGTAGAGCGCCGTGACGCGGGGCAGCAGCGCGGGGTAGCGCTTCGCGGTGTACGCGGTCACCTTGGTGAAGAGCTCCGGGCCCGCGTATCCCATGTCGTCGCCCATGAACTGGACCTTGCGGCTGTGGTGCAGGTTGTAGCCGCGCATCCAGCGGATCAGGTCCAGGTACTCCCGGGTCTCCCACATCGCGTACGAGCTCTGGAACTCCTCGCGCACGATCCGCTCGGGGTCGCCCTCGCCGCGCAGCACGTAGTCGTTGACGCGCATCCCCGAGGACCAGGCCGTCTCCAGGGCGAAGGTGGTGAAGCCCTTCTTCTCGACGAGGTACTGGAACACGCGCCGCTTGGTCGCGAAGAACTCGTGCGAGTTGTGCGTCGCCTCGCCGAGGCCCACGATGTCCGCCGAGCCGACCATGCGGCCGAGCGGGCGCAGATCGTCGAGTGGGTGCGCCGATCGCGCCAACTGCCGTTCCGAGGTGGGGGGTTCGGTGGCCCGGGCCGCCGGGGCGCCCGCCGTGAACACGCCTAGCGTCAGACCGAGCAGCAGGAGTAAGGCCTGGCGCAGACGGTGGTGTGTGTCGTGGAACAGATGCATGGCCCCAGCCTGTCGGCCGGGCGGGGGCCGGGCCCATCCCGCCAGCCACCGTCCGCCCCCGGGGGTTTTCCCCCGGCCCTCACCGGTAGAGCAGATACCGCGCCCGTGTCGCGCGGAACGCCGTGAGCCCGCTCTGCCAGGCGCCCACCACCTCGTCGGTGCCCGCGCCCGCGTCGATCAGGGTGCGCACCGCCGCCGACCCGGTGAGCTTGTCGATCCAGTGGTCCGGCCGCCACGCGAAGCCGCTCCACGCCTTCTTCGCCGTCACCAGGAGCGCGACACCGGTGCGCACCGGGTCGTACGACCCGCGGTCGTGGACGTGGAGCTGGACGCCGCCGACCGTCTTTCCCTGGAACTTGGAGAAGGTGGGCGTGAAGTACGCCTCGCGGAAGCGCACCCCCGGCAGCTCCAGGGCGTTCACGGCGGCCGCCCAGCGTGCGTCGATCCCCTCGGCGCCGAGCAGCTCGAACGGGCGGGTGGTGCCGCGCCCCTCCGAGAGGTTCGTGCCCTCGAACATGCAGGTGCCCGCGTAGACGAGAGCGGTGTCGGGGGTCGGCATGTTGGGGCTCGGCGGGACCCAGGGCAGCCCCGTGGAGTCGTGGAAGCCGTCGCGCCGCCAGCCCGTCATCCGTACGGTCTCCACCCGTACGCGCCCGCCCAGGAACTCGGCGTCGAAGAGCCCGGCCAGCTCGCCCACCGTCATTCCGTGCGCCTGCGCGATCGGCTCGCGCCCGACGAAGGTCGCGAACGCCTTGTCGAGCACGGGCCCGCTCGCCGCCCGGCCGGTCACCGGGTTCGGCCGGTCCAGGACGACGAACCGCTTCCCGGCTGGGGCGGCCGCTTCCATGCAGTCGTAGAGCGTCCAGATGTACGTGTAGAAGCGCGCCCCCACGTCCTGGATGTCGAAGACGACCGTGTCCACGCCCGACGCGGTGAACACGGCGGCGAGCTTCTCTCCGCTCACGCCGTACGTGTCGTACACCGGAAGGCCGGTCGCCGGGTCGTCGTAGCGCCCCTCGGAGCCGCCCGCCTGCGCGGTGCCCCGGAAGCCGTGCTCGGGCCCGAACACCGCGACCAGGTTCACGCGCGGGTCGGCGTGCATGACGTCCACGATGTGCCGGACGTCCGCCGTGACCCCGGTCGGGTTGGTGACCACGCCGACCTTGCGGCCCTCCAGGGTCCGGTAGCCGTCGGCGGCCAGCCGGTCGAAGCCGGTCCGCACGGGCTTGGGGAGGTGGTGGGCGGAGGAGGAGGCGGCCGGGGCGGGGGAGGGTGCCGCGCCCGCCACCGCCGCGCTCGCCGCCGCTGTCCCCGTCCCCGCCAGCAGGCCCCGTCTGGACAGGCTCATCGGCGTACCTCCAAGGCCGCTCGCGGTGTCATGGCCACGCACGCCAGGGCCTGCCCGGCGGATCTTGTCGACACGCGGGGTCCTGGCATGCCCTCCCCCAAGGCCTTGAGGGCCAGCGGCGTTGTCGTCGGTTGCCGACTCCCCCAAGCTCTCGGCTTCGCTCGAACAGGGAGGCCCCCCATCGCGTCGACGCCCCCCTCCGCCTCGCAGTTGGACGCACCAGAGCCCCGCTCACCGGAACCGAGAGGGCGTCCGGGGCCGAAGCCGACCAGATCCGCCGGACAGACCCTAGCGCGCGGGTGCGCGAGGGGGAACGAGCCGCACGGGGCGGTTCGCGACGGCCCCTTCCGTCCGTACATACCGACTGGTTAGTCTGCACATCAGTCGGCATGTGGAGAGGCGGATTCTCGATGGGTTCGGTTCAGGGCGTCCAGGGCGCGGCAGTGGTGGTCACCGGGGCGGGCGGCGGTATCGGCGCCGCGCTCGCGCGCAGATTCGCGGCGGAGGGTGCCCGGGTAGTCGTCAACGACCTCGACGAGGCCAAGGCCCGCAGGACCGCCGAGGAGATCGGCGCGATCGCCGTCCCCGGGGACGCCTCGGGCGTCGTACCGCTCGCCCGCGAGGCGCTCGGCGGGACCATCGACGTCTACTGCGCCAACGCGGGTCTGGGCTCCGGAGGTTCCGAAGCCGCGCCCGAGGACGTCTGGGCGGCCGCCTGGGACGTCAACGTGATGGCCCACGTCCGCGCCGCCCGCGAGCTGCTGCCCGAGTGGCTGGAGCGCGGCGGCGGCCGGTTCGTGTCGACGGTGTCGGCGGCCGGGCTGCTCACCATGATCGGCGCGGCTCCGTACAGCGTCACCAAGCACGGCGCCCTCGCCTTCGCGGAGTGGCTCTCGCTCACCTACCGCCACCGGGGCGTCCAGGTGCACGCGATCTGCCCGCAGGGCGTGCGCACCGACATGCTGGCCGCCACCGGGTCGGCCGGGGACCTGGTGCTCGCGCCGACCGCGATAGAGCCCGCGGCCGTGGCCGACGCGCTCTTCGAGGCGATGGCCGAGGAGCGCTTCCTGGTGCTGCCGCACCCGGAGGTCGCCGGCTACTACGGCGCGCGGGCCGGCGATCCGGACCGCTGGCTCACCTCCATGAACCACCTCCAGCAGAAGTGGGAGGCGGACGGCGCATGACCTCCCTCTACGCGGCCAAGCCCTGGCTCGGGCAGCTCACCGAGGCCCAGCGGGCGCCGGTCAGCCCGCCCGCGAGCGTGGTGCACGCCTTCCGCGCGGCCGTCCTGCACGCCCCCGACCGCACCGCGCTCGCCTACTTCGACGGCCGGCTCAGCTACCGCGAGACCGACGCGCTCTCCGACTCGGTGGCCGGCCATCTCGCCGCCCGGGGCCTCCAGCCCGGAGACCGGGTCGCGATCATGCTCCAGAACACCCCGCACTTCGTGATCGCGCTGCTCGGCGCCTGGAAGGCGGGCGCGACCGTCGTCCCGCTCAACCCGATGTACAAGTCGGCCGAGGTCGGGCACGTCCTGGGCGACTCCGAGGCCGCCGCGCTGATCTGCTCCGACCGGGCCTGGGAGGCGTATCTGCGGGACACCGCGGCCGCCTCGACCGTCCGGATCGCGCTCACCGCCTGCGAGCTCGACCTGCAGAGCCGCGACGACGCGCGCGTGCTCGCCTTCGAGCGGCTGCCCCGCCCCGCCGACACCGACGACCTGCTGGCCGTCGCCCGGCAGGGCCTGCCCGCGCCGGGCGGGCGCGAACCCGCCCCCGACGCCACGGCGTTGATCAGCTACACCTCGGGGACCAGCGGCACCCCCAAGGGGGCCATGAACACCCACCGGGGCATCACCTACAACGCCGAGCGCCAGCGCACCGGCCACCCGATAGCCGAGGGCGCGGGCTACTTCGCGCTGGCCCCGCTCTTCCACATCACCGGCATGGTCTGCGAGCTCGCCGCGTGCGTCGCCAACGCGGGCACGCTGATCCTCGCCTACCGCTTCCACCCCGGCGTGGTCCTCGACGCCTTCGCCGAGCACCGGCCCGCGTACACCGTGGGCCCGTCCACCGCCTTCATGGCGCTTGCGGCCGCGCCCGGTGTCACCCGCGAGCACTTCGACTCCTTCCGGGTGATCTCCTCGGGCGGCGCGCCGGTGCCGCCCGCGCTGGTGGAGAAGTTCCGGGCGGCGTTCGGCCCGTATCTGCGCAACGGCTACGGGCTGACCGAGTGCACCGCCCCCTGCGCCTCGGTGCCGCCGGAGCGGGAGGCCCCGGTCGACCCGGTCTCGGGCACCCTCTCGGTCGGTCTGCCCGGCCCCGAGACGGTCGTACGGATCGTCGACGAGGAGGGCGAGGAGGTGGACTTCGGCGAGCAGGGCGAGATCGTGGTGCGCGGCCCGCAGGTCGTACCCGGCTACTGGCGCCGCCCCGAGGCCACCGCCGAGACCTTCCCGGACGGCGAACTGCGTACCGGCGACATCGGGTTCATGGACCGGGACGGCTGGCTCTACGTCGTCGACCGCAGGAAGGACATGATCAACGCGTCCGGCTTCAAGGTGTGGCCGCGCGAGGTCGAGGACGTGCTCTACGGTCACCCGGCGGTGCGCGAGGCGGCCGTCGTCGGCGTCCCCGACCCGTACCGGGGTGAGAACGTCAAGGCGTACGTGAGCCTGCGCCCCGGCGCCGAGGCCACGCCCGGCGAGCTCTCCGCGTACTGCGAGGAGCGGCTGGCCGCGTACAAATATCCCCGGCAGGTCGAGGTACTCGCGGAGCTTCCCAAGACGGCGAGTGGGAAGATCCTCAGGCGGGAACTGCGTTCCCGCCACTAGAACGGCGTAAAAACGCGGGTAAGACGCGGGACCACGAGAGAGGCGGCGACGGCATGGCCAGGACGACGGACGGGAGCGGCACCCCCGTCCCCCAGAGGCTGCTGGCCGCCGCCACCCGCCTCTTCGCCGAGAACGGGTACGACAGGACCTCGGTCCAGGAGATCGTCGAGGCGGCGGGCGTCACCAAGGGAGCGCTCTACCACTACTTCGGCTCCAAGGAGGACCTGCTCCAGGAGGTGTACGCGCGCGTGCTGCGCCTCCAGCAGGAGCGGCTCGACGCGTTCGCGGACGCGGACGCGCCGGTCGAGCGGCGGCTGCGAGACGCGGCCGCCGACGTGGTGGTCACCACCATCGACAACCTCGACGACGCGTCCATCTTCTTCCGCTCGATGCACCACCTCAGCCCCGAGAAGAACAAGCAGGTACGGGTCGAGCGGCGCCGCTACCACGAGCGGTTCCGGGCCCTGATCGAAGAGGGCCAGTCGGCCGGGGTCTTCTCCACGGCCACCCCGGCGGACCTGGTGGTGGACTACCACTTCGGGTCGGTCCACCACCTGTCCACCTGGTACCGGCCGGACGGCCCGCTCACCCCGCAGCAGGTCGCCGACCACCTAGCCGACCTGCTGCTGCGGGCGCTGCGCCCCTGAGGGGGGCTACAGGTACTTCTTCAGCTCCCGGCGGGCCAGCGAGCGCTGGTGGACCTCGTCGGGGCCGTCCGCGATGCGCAGGGTCCGCGCCGCCGCCCACAGCTCGGCCAGCGGGAAGTCCTGGCTGACGCCGCCCGCGCCGTGGACCTGGACGGCCTTGTCGAGGATGTCGAGGACCGTCCGGGGCGTGGCGATCTTGATGGCCTGGATCTCGGTGTGGGCGCCGCGGTTGCCCACGGTGTCCATCAGCCAGGCGGTCTTCAGAACGAGCAGCCGCAGCTGCTCCACCGCCACGCGCGCGTCCGCGATCCACTCCTGCACCACGCCCTGCTGGGCGATCGGCTTGCCGAAGGCGGTCCGGGCCACCGCCCGGCGGCACATCAGCTCGATGGCCCGCTCGGCCATGCCGATCAGCCGCATGCAGTGGTGGATCCGGCCGGGCCCGAGGCGGGCCTGGGCGATGGCGAAGCCGCCGCCCTCCTCGCCCACCAGGTTCTCCACGGGCACCCGCGCGCCGTGGAAGACGACCTCGGCGTGGCCGCCGTGCGAGTGGTCCTCGTACCCGTACACCTGCATGGCGCGGCGGACCTCGACGCCCGGGGTGTCGCGCGGCACCAGCACCATCGACTGCTGGCGGCGGACGTCCTCGTTGTCCGGGTCGGTCTTGCCCATCACGATGAAGATCTTGCAGTCGGGGTTCATCGCGCCAGAGATGTACCACTTGCGCCCTGTGATGACGTACTCGTCGTCCTCCTTGGCGATCCGCGTCTCGATGTTGGTGGCGTCCGAGGAGGCCACCTCCGGCTCGGTCATCGCGAAAGCGGAGCGGATCTCCCCGGCCAGCAGCGGCTCCAGCCACCGCTTCTTCTGCTCGTCCGAGCCGAACTGGGCGAGCACCTCCATGTTCCCGGTGTCCGGCGCCGCGCAGTTCAGGGCGGTGGGCGCCAGGTGCGGGGAGCGGCCGGTGATCTCGGCGAGCGGCGCGTACTGGAGGTTGGTGAGCCCGGCGCCGTGCTCGGCGTCCGGCAGGAAGAGGTTCCACAGCCCCTGGCTGCGCGCCTCGGCCTTCAGCTCCGCCACCACGGCGGGCGTGTCCCACGGCGACTTCAGGAGGAGGCGCTGCTCGTGCGCGGTGGTCTCGGCCGGGTAGACGTACTGCTCCATGAAGGTGAGCAGCCTGGCGCGCAGCTCTAGGGTCCGTGCGTCGAATGCGAAGTCCATGGCGGGAGTTCAGCCTTCCTGACGTGACTGGAGGGTGGTGAGGCCGTGGTCGATGAAGACGGGCACCAGGTCCCCGATGCGGTCGAAGCCCGCGCCGACGGTCTGGCCCAGGGTGTAGCGGTAGTGGATGCCCTCCAGGATCACGGCGAGCTTGAACCAGGCGAACGCCGTGTACCAGGAGATGGCCGACGTGTCCCGGCCCGAACCGGCGGCGTACCGCTCGATCAGCTCGGCGGGGGTGGGGTGCCCGGCGGCCCCGGCGGTGGTGGAGACCGGGGAGTTTTTCACCGTCAGCTCGGCGCTGTACATCACGAGCAGCCCGAGGTCGGTCAGCGGGTCGCCGAGGGTCGACATCTCCCAGTCGAGGACCGCCTTGATCTCGTCGTCGTCCCCGACCAGGACGTTGTCGAGCCGGTAGTCGCCGTGGATGACCGTGGGGGCGGGGGAGACGGGGAGCTCACGGCCGAGCGCCGCGTGCAGCTCGTCGATGCCGGCCAGCTCCCGGTTGCGGGAGGCGTCGAGCTGCTTGCCCCAGCGCCGCAACTGGCGGTCGAGGAAGCCCTCCGGGCGCCCGAAGTCCCCGAGACCGACCGCCTCGGGGTCCACCGCGTGCAGCTCGACCAGCGTGTCCACCAGGCCGAGGATCGCGGCCCGGGTGCGCTCCGGGCCCAGCGGAGCCAGCTGCTCCGCCGTGCGGTACGGGGTCCCGGCCACGTACTCCATCACGTAGAACGGCGCGCCGAGCACCGAGTCGTCCTCGCACAGGAGCAGCGGCTCCGGCACCGGGACCGACGTCGGGTGCAGGGCGCTGATCACCCGGTGCTCGCGCTTCATGTCGTGCGCGGTGGCCAGGACATGCCCCAGCGGCGGCCGCCGGACCACCCACTGGCCCGTGCCGTCGGTCACGATGTACGTGAGGTTGGACCGGCCGCCCTCGATCAGCCGGGCGCTGAGCGGCCCGGTCACGAGCCCCGGCCGCTCGCGGTCGAGATGGGCGCGCAGCCGCTCCGGATCGAGACCTGGCGGGACTGTGGTCATGGCGGGCTACCTCCGGGAACGGCGATCGTGTCACGGACACGCTACCGACCAGTCGGTATGTCGTCCAGATGCCGTCGCTCCCGGATCCGGCCCGCCGTGGGGGAGCAGGGCCTCAGTGGTCGTCCCAGTGGCCCTCGTGCTCGGCGTGGCGGTGACCGTCGTGGACGTAGTCCAGGTGGTCGCGGTGTTCCACGGACTGGTGGCCGCAGCCGACGCCGTGCTCGTGCGCGTGCCCGTCGTGGGCGACGTGGCCGGCCGGCTCGCACTCGTCCCAGTGGCCGGAGTGCTCGCGGTGCATGTGCCCGTCGTGGGCGTAGTCCGTGTGGTCGCCGTGCGGCACGGCCCGGTGCCCGCAGGTGGGGCCGTGCGCGTGCTCGTGGGTGGTGGGGTGTTCCTCGTGGCTCACGGTCATGGCGTTCACCCTCAAGATCGCTCACTTCTCAGGCTAGTGCGCAGGGCGCGGCCCCGCCTGCGAGGGCGCGGGGCCGTGCTGCCGTTCAGAGCAGCATCGCCACCGCGAACAGCGCCAGCGCCGCCACGCACGCCATCGCCGCGACCGCCTCGCGGGCCCGCAGCACCCCGGGGCGGGCCGAGCGGGTCAGGGACTGGATGCGGTGGTGGGCCACGGCAAGGAAACCCAGCCAGACCAGACCGCTCAGGGCCACGGCGACCAGGCCGACGGCCGTCCTGCCGCCGTGCAGGCCTTGCTTGGCCGCGAGGACCGCCGCCACCGTGCAGGACAGCGTCGTACGGCGCCAGGCGAGCCGGGTCCGCTCGGGCTGGAGGCCGGGGTCCCGGTCGGGCGCGCCCGTCACCCGGCCCAGCCGAAGACGACGACCACCACCATGGCGACGGCGACCACCGCCACCGCCACGCTCAGCAGGGTGGGGAAGCGCGACACGGGCAGGTCCTCGCCGCGCCGCATCGCCCGCTCGCACCGCACCCAGTGGTTCACGGCCCGCAGCGCGCACAGCACCCCGGCCGCCAACAGCGCCAGGGCGAGCCCGACCCGTACGCCCCAGCGCAGGTCCGGCAGGAACTGGTCGACCGCGAACCCGCCGCCGACCAGGGCGAGCGACGTCCGGATCCAGGCCAGGAACGTACGCTCGTTGGCGAGCGAGAACCGGTAGTCCGGCGTCTCGCCCTCCTCGGAGATGCGCTCGGGCGCGAACCACAGCCGCAGGGTCTGCGCGATGCTGATCACCTTTGCACACTACCCGCAGTGGATCATCCGGCCCGGTGCGCGCGCAGCCGCCGGTACGCGTCGAGCCCGTCCGGCACCCACTCCCAGGTGTCGAGCCGCCGCTCCACCTCGGCCTCGGGCAGGAAGTCGTGCCAGGCGACCTCCTCGGCCTGCGGGCGTACGGGAAGCGTGCAGCGCACTTCGTACACGGCCGACCACCATGTCTGCCGCCCGTCCGCCCCGCCTTCGTAGAGGAAGGTGAACAGCGGTACGGGCCGTGGCAGCCCGGAGACCCCGAGCTCCTCCTCGGCCTCCCGCAGGGCGGCGTCGTCGTAGCTCTCGCCCGCGCCGACGACACCGCCGACGAACATGTCGTACAGCGAGGGGAAGACCAGCTTGGTCGGGGTGCGCCGGTGGACGAAGATCCGGTCCTCGGCGTCCCGGACGAGGATGAAGGCGCAGCGGTGGCGCAGCCCCCGGGCGTACGCCTCGCCGCGCGGGGCCTGGCCGACGACGCGGTCGTGCTCGTCGACAATGTCGAGGATCTCGTCGGCGGGGGAGGACGGAGATGAGCTCATGAGGCTCATCCAACCACCGGGCTGTTCAGTGCGGCTGAAGGTCGCGGATCGGCTCCTTCGGCCCTGTGCCGGACGGCATCGCCGGATGGAGCCCGAGCAGGATGATGCCGGCCACGATGGCGGCGAGCCCGCACACCTCCCAGGCGAGCGCTGCCGCGTCGGTACGCAGCTGGTCACCCAGGAAGCCGACGCCGCAGGCGATCCCGGCGAGCGGCTGGGCGGCGGTGAGCGCGGGCAGCGACATCCGCAGCGGGGCGGTCTCGAAGGCGCTCTGCACCAGGATCAGGCCGGTCACGCCGAGCGCCAGCACGCCGTACGGCTGCCAGCCCGTCAGCATGTGGGCGAAGCCGCCGGCCCTGAACCGTTCGCCGCTGACCCGGGTGAGGGCGTCCTGGAGGCCGTAGAGGAGCCCCGCGGCGACGGCGAGGAGGGTGGGGCCGGCGCTGAGGCGGGACCGCTTGGCGTACACGGTGAGGACGAGCGCGATCCCGACGACGATCCCGACGATCAGCCAGTGCCGCAGGGGCCCGGAGACGTCGTTGCCGCCGCGCGGCTGGCCCGCCACCATGAAGGCGGTCACGCCGCCCGCCAGGAGGGTGAGCCCCGCCCAGCCCTGGCGGCCCAGGGACTGCTTGGTCTGCCAGCGGGACAGGGCCATGGCGAAGAAGAGGTTGGTGGCGAGGAGCGGCTCCACCTGGGAGACCTCGCCCTGGCCCAGCGCCAGCGCGCCGAGCACCATGCCGGCGATCATCAGCCCCATCCCGGCGAGCCAGCGGGGCACCCGTACCAGGTCCAGCAGCAGCCGCGGCGAGAGGAAGTCGCCCAGCGGGGCGCGCTGGGCGGCGTTCTGCTGGAGCACAAACCCGAAGCCCAGACAGCAGGCCGCGCCCACGGCGAGAGCGAGGACGAGAACCGACACGTGGGACACCTTCAAGTGCGGCCGGGGGTTGCGAACTTGCTCGACGATAGCGCCCCAGGCCCGCTGACGCCTCCCGAGTACCCGCTGGGCGTGGCCCAGACCCCTTTCGGCCCAGGGTTTTCCGCCAGGCCCCATCGCCGGGGGCTTCGCCTCGGACACCTTTTCTTTTCGGCCGAGGGGTTCGTTGCCGGTGCTTCGCCCTGGACCCCGTTTGTCTGCGGGTTCGGTGGGGGTTGATCGGGCGGTTCCCCGCGCCGCTGACCACCTAGGGGCGCGGGGAACTGCGCGCCCAGCCACAGACGGCCCGCAGACGAACGGGGTCCGGGGCGGAGCCCCGAAGCGGGGGCGGGGGCGCAGCCCCAGCGGGGGGTACCGGGGGCGCAGCCCCCGTAAGCGGGGTGCAGGGCCGCAGGCTCCGCAAGGGGCGCAAGGGGCGGAGCCCCTGCCTCCGGGGGGCGGGGCTCCGCCCCCGGGAGAGCCGCCTGAACCCCCCACCCACCCTCGGAGGGTTTAGGGAAGCCCCGAGGCTCGTAAGTAGGGGTTCTGAGCATAGGAGCTGGTCAGGACACAAGGAAGCCCCATCCAGCACTGTGGCCGAACGGGGCTGGTCCTTGTCTGATCTAGGTCTAACCGCAGAACGACCGTCACGGCAGTCTTAACGATCAGATCGCTCGGAACCATCGATGAGAGCCGACAACGCTGGCGCATGTCTGCCGTCGTTGGGTGACTTGTTCCGCCGTCGTCCGGCGGTGATCTTCGCTGGTACGGTCCGATCATGCCGCGCCTGGTGGAAGTCCCTGGGTACGTACGTTTCTTGACCGCCTCGGCCGTGTCTGCGTTCGGTTCTCAGGTCACGGGACTGGCGTTGCAGATCCTTACCGCCGTGGCGCTGAGCGCATCCGCCACGGAGGTCGGCATCGTCAATGCCGCCCGCTGGGTTCCGTATCTGCTCTTCGGACTCATAGCCGGGGTCGTGGTGGACCGCTGGCGGCGCAAGCCGATGATGGTCGCTACGGACCTCGGAAGGGCAGTCCTGCTCGGGGCGATACCGGTGCTGTATGCGCTGGATCGGCTCAGCATCCCCGCGCTGTGCCTGTTCGTCTTCGTGTTCGGGGTGTTGTCCTTGCTGTTCGAGGCAGCGAACCAGTCGTATGTGCCACAGCTGGTACCCAAAGAGCTGCTCAACGCGGGATACGCGCGCGTGCAACAGGCCGACGCGTTGGCCGGCTCGACCGGCCCTCTGCTCGCCGGGGTACTGATCAAAATCATGGGAGCGCCGCTTGCCGTGCTGGTGGACGCCCTCACCTATCTGATGTCCGGCCTGCTGCTCGCCTCGGTGAAGGCACCCGACCCCGTCCCCGATCGAGGCGCGCGGCGCAGCCTGGGCAGCGAGCTGCGGGAGGGCGTGGCATGGGTCTACCGGCATCGCACGCTGGCGTCGATCGCCCTGACCTCGCACGCGATGCTCCTCTTCAACAGCATGGTGACCACGGTCTTCGTGGTCTTCGCCCTGCACAGCCTGAAGATCGGGGCATTCGGTCTGGGGGTCACCTACGCCTGCGCGAGTGTCGGCGTGATACTCGGCGGTGCGCTCTCCGGGCGCGTGGCCACAAGACTGGACGTGGGCGCCACTCTGATCGCCTTCCGCCTGCTCGCCGCCGTCGGCTGGCTGCCTTTGGTCCTGGCCGAGCGTGGACCGTGGGCGCTCGCCTCCGTGTCGCTCGGCTTCTTCCTCGTGTCCCTGGCCATCGGCGTCGAAAGTCCGGTGGAGATGAGCTACCGCCAGGCGGTGACACCCGACCGGCTGCGCGGGCGGATGAACGCGACGATCCGCTCGATGAACTGGGGAATGGTAGCGGTGGGGGCACCACTTGGCGGAGTACTCGCCGACCAGGTCGGCTATCGCTTCGCCCTGTGGATCGGACTGTCCGGAGCAGTCATCCAGGCACTTGTGCTGACGTTTTCTCCCACCCGGAGGGCCCGTACTGCCGACGAACTCGATCGCTCGACAGCTGACCTGACACGGCACGGCGCAGAAGCCGCTGCTGGAGAGAGCAAGGGCTGATGTGCTCATGTCCGCAGCGTACGCCCGGCAGACGGCCCCGGACATGACGAATCCCCCGCACCCGCCGCCCCGAAGGGTGACGAGCACGGGGGCTCCCGTGGTGCCGGGTCAGCCGGCGAGGACGTTGGTCAGGCGTGCTGCGGCCTTCCCGCCGAACAGGGCGAGGCCGCAGTAAAAGTCGATGCGGGTGCGGTAGACGGGCTTGTCGTGTGACTCGCCCAGGTCGGTGGCCTGGACGCCGCCGTTGGTCAGGCCGGTCACCCCGGAGTCGGCTTCGGTGGACCCGAAGCGCACGGCGTAGATGTCACCAGTCTGCTTGCCGCCGGTCCCGGCAGTCAGTGGCACGACGTACACAGCGGACGCAGACGAGAGAACACATCCGGATCAGCAACGCCCCGAGCCAGCAGTGAGCGGCGCGACTCCGGGAAACGGTCGGCAACCGTCGCGGTCTTCCCGCACAACACGCACCACGGGTTGGCGTACAGGTAGCGGCGCCGTGTGTTCGGCTACCGAGGACCGTACGAGCTGGTGCCCGGCGTCACACGCAGAGCATTCGCCTCGCGCTCATGTCGGGCACAGCGGCCACCAGCGCGGGTCAGCTCGGGGCAACCGGGGACAGAGCACGGGGGGCGGGGTCTTCGGGGCATAGGGGGACCTCCGGGCAGGGGTAATGGGGCCTGGTCAGGGTCCACGTGAGGCAGTGGCTTCACGCCACGCTGTCGATTCTCGGCCGTTTCGCCGAGAGTTACTGTTTGGTGACGCAGCGTCGTGCGACGCTCTGACCAGGTCAGCATCGAGCCGACCAGGGAGGGGACATAGCCATGTCTGATGAGCAAGCAGCGCCCGAGGTAGTCGGCTTGGAGCAGACCCCGGCGCAAGAAGTCAAGCCCCAGGACGTGGGCACGCTGTCGCTGCACTACCGAGACGGCGTGCCTGTACTGGTGGTGAACGGAGGCAGGTACATTCCTGCCCAACTCAACGTCGTTGACGGCGAAGGCGCCGCCGCAGCCAGCTATGCGGCAGGACCTCTCGCAACAGGTCGAGTCCAGGTCCAGCCCAGGTACAGCGTCGGGCCGATCGCACTGTTCGAGATTCCCGTAGACCCGTCGAAAAAGCGATAGGTCCCAAACGCCTCGCCCCGGCACAGGACGCCGACACTGTGCCGGGGCGGCGCCATGTTCGCGCTCGGGGCACCCCGGGACAGAGCACGGGGGCCGGGGTCTTCGGGGCATGGGGGCGCCTCCGAACAGGGTGGGCATGGGAAAGCCCCGGCGGTCCGAGGACTACCGGGGCGGTGCGGGCTGGTCGTACTGCATTTTCGGGCTCTAGGAACCGTCATGCACCAGCCCTGGCCAGCGCACCCATTCCGGCGCGGGGTGTATCGAGCCTATAGGCCGCTTGGGGGACATGCCGAACCCCTGGTGCGCCAGTGGCCCGCCGGGGCGTGCTCGGGCTTCCAGGGGGCTGCTACGCCGCTATCGCCAGGGTGCTTGGGGTGTCAGGTTGCGGTGCGCCTTGGCCCCGGGCGTGGGTGCGTGCTCCGGGGTGTTCTCTGTGGCAAGCTCGTTCGCCACCGTCACGTTCTCCTCAATGGCGGGGTCAAGGTCGCCGTTGATGGTGAAGTTCACGCGGCGTAGGTCGAGTGTCCGCCATCCTCCCCGGGTGCCACGCTTGACCATGAGACGTGCCCCTGCCTCTACGAGCATGGTGCGCCGTGCCACGTTGTCGCCGCTGTTCCACTCGTCGGCGTAGCTGCGTCCGGTGGGCAGTGCCTCGCGGCGGGGCTCGGTCTTCTCCCGCGCTTCCAACTCCGCCAACCGGGAGTCGAGCGCGTCCGCGTGACGCTGCCACTCGGCTTGCGCGGCCTTGGACTTCTGGCGGCCCTTCTGCTTCTGGTGCTCGGCGAACTCGGCCGCCGTGGCGTCGATCTCGGGCTGAGGGTCATAGCCCGGTATCTCGATGATGCGGGTGATCTGCACGGGGCCGACCAGGCGCAGGAACTCGGCGGTCACGTGCTGCTCCACCCAGTCCGCGCGCACCGTGGACGGGGCCTTGCAGTCTGACCCGTACTTGTATGACGAGCACTGGTAGTAGCCCTTGTTCAGGTACATGCGGGAGCCGCAGCCGTCGCAGTGGATGACCCGCAGGAGCAGTGCCCCGGAGTCCTTGCGGACGGGCGGACGGGCGGACGGGCGGTGACGGGCTTGGGGGCGAGCAGCGCGCCCACCTGGTCGAACTCCTCGCGGGTGAGAATCGGCGTTTCGGCAGCCATGACCGGGGCGCCCTGGTCATCGCGGACGGGCTTGCCCTGGTACACCTTCCACCCAAGCAGTGCCGGGCTGGTCAGCATTCTCACGATGGTCTCGGCACGCCACTGTGCGGGCTTCCGCTTCGGGGCGGTGCTCTCGGCGGGCTCCGCACCGTTGTTCTTCGTACGGGCCTTGTAGGCGGCCCAGTGGGCGGACGGGGACAGCACCTTGTCAGCGTTCAGCATGCGCGCAATGGCGAGCGGGGCGAGCCCGGACAGCAGCGCGGCGATCATTTGCTCAATGACCTTGATGGCGATCGGGTCGGGACGAGTGTCCAGCCCGCTCCGCCGTGTTCCTTCGGCATAGGGGCGGGCAGGTAGCCGTACGCGGTCTTGCCGCCGCCGCGCCGGCGAAGCGGCATCTTGCGCCGCTCGGGGCTCGTCGTCTCATCCGTCCGCACCGACAGACGGATGCACCGGACTCCGCGCAGGGTCTCGGTAGCGTGAATTACTGCTGTAGGCGTGCTGGTCTCCATACCCTCTGTGGAGGCCAGCGAGTTCCCCGTGGTGCTGACCAGCGCAGATGCCGCCATGACGCGATCACTCCAGAACACTCAATCTGGAGCATCGGGAAGGGGTGGGGTGGGGGGCAAACCCCGCAACCACCCACCAAGTTGAACCCCGAAGCCCGCTCACCCGACCTTGACGTGGAGCCTTGGGTACCGCTTTGCTGTCCGCGATCACCCTGTCGCCCGGCCCAATAACCACACCCACCACACCCGCATCACACCAACCACCCCCCGGGAAGTACGCGGATGCCGCCCCCGCCCCCGCTCGGCCGCCCCCGCAAACGCGGCGGACGAGCCTTCGACCCGGCGCTCGACGACGCCGAACTCGTCGCCGTCCGCGCCCAGTTGGCGCAGGGCCGGTGGACCAGGGTCCGCTCGCTGCTGGTCGCGACCGGCGACGACTGGGACCGCCGCGGCCACCGCCTCACCGTCCTCGGCGAGCCCGCCACCTCCGCGGCCTGGGCCCGCGAGTGGCTGCTCGCCGAGCCGGACAGCGCCGACGCCGCCGCCCTCTACGCCTGCGCCCTCGTCTCCCGCTGCCTCAGCGAGAAGGAGGGAAAGGGCGGAAAAGGCGGCAACGGCCACATGGACCGCGCCCGCGACGCCTGCCTGGAGGCGGCCCGGCTCGCCCCCGCCGACCCCACCCCCTGGCTCGCCCTGCTGGCGCTCTCCCGCAGGCTCGGCTCGGACAACGAGACCGAGCAGATCTTCGCCGAGGTGTGCTCCCGGCACCCGGACCACCACCACGCCCACCACCTGATGGCCGCCCGGCTGGCCGAGCGCCGTCCGGGCGACGGCGCCGACCCGATGCACGAGGTGTACGCCTTCGCCGCCGCCTCCGTCGCCCGCGCCCCCGCCGACTCCCCGCTCGCCCTGCTCCCGCTGGTCGCCCACGCCGAGCGGTACCGGGTGCTCGCGGCCGGGGGCGCCGCGCCGGGCGACCCCGTCGAATCGGAGCACTGGACCGGCCGCCGCGCCCGCCAGGTGATCAAGTCCGCGTTCGACTGGTGGCTGGAGTGGGAGCGCGAGGACCACCCCCGGGCCGGCGTCGACCTCAACTTCCTCGCCCACGCCAAGCACTGCGAGGGCCGCCCCGCCGAGGCCGCGGCCCTCTTCCACCGCATCGGCCGGCACTTCACCCCCGCCCCCTGGTCGTACCCGGACCGGGACCCGTACCGCGCCTTCCAGGCCGCCCGCAGCGCCGCGCTCGGCACCGTCTAGCCACACCCAGCATCTCCCAGTACCCCCTCGGTACCACCCCCCGCGTCCCACCGAAAGGGCACCCCCGCCATGTCGAGCGACACCGATGAGATCCGTACGTACAAGGGGCAGGAGAGAGCCCTGCGAGCCGACCGGCTCGGCACTTCGGGCCTGCTGCTCTCGGTGCTCGCCGCGAGCGCCCCGCTGATGGTGGTCGCCGGTGTCATGCCCACCACGTACGGCGTGATGGGCATCGTCGGCCAGCCCCTTCTCTTCCTCATCCTCGGCGCCGTCCTGGCCCTGTTCAGCTTCGGGTACGCCGAGATGAGCCGCCACGTCCACAACGCCGGCGCGTTCTACGCGTACATAGCCAGGGGCCTCGGCCCCACCGCCGGGTCGGGCGCCGCCTTCGTGGCGCTCGTCGCGTACAGCACCCTCCAGGTCGGTATCTACGGCATGTTCGGCTTCGAGGTCTCCAGCCTCTTCGCCACCTACCTGGACACTGAACTCGCCTGGTGGATCCCGGCGCTGGCCGCCGTAGCGCTGGTCGGCGTGCTCGCCTGGCTGAAGATCGACCTCAACGCCAAGGTCCTCGGCGTGCTGCTGGTCATCGAGGTCGCCCTGGTCGTCGTCTTCGACTTCGCCGCCGTCGCCGACCCCGCCAAGGAAGGCCTGTCGCTGCACGCGTTCAACCCGTCCACGCTCTCCGGCGCGGGCATCGGCACCGCCCTGTGCTTCTGCATCGCCGCGTTCACCGGCTTCGAGCAGGCGCCGGTGTACGCGGAGGAGACCAGCCGCCCGCATCTGGTCGTCTCGCGCGTGATGTTCCTGGCCGTCGGCTTCACCGCCGTGTTCTTCGCGCTCAGCTCCTGGGCGCTCACGGTGGCCACCGGACCTTCCGGCATCATCGACGCCTCCCGCAAGAACGGTCCTGGCCTGCTGTTCGGGCTCACCGAGGACCGGCTCGGCACCACCTTCACCGACGTCCTGCACGTCCTCTTCGTCACCGGCATGTTCGCCGCGCTGCTCAGCTTCCACAACGTCGTCTCCCGGTACGTCTTCGCCATGGGCCGCGAGGGCCTGCTGCCCGCCGCGTTCGGCCGTACCAACCAGACCAGCGGCGCCCCCGGCACCGGCTCGCTGCTCCAGACCGCGATCTCACTCGTGGTCGTCGTCGCCTTCGCCGCCACCGACGACAAGCCCACCGGCGACCCGACCGCCGCCGTCCTGCACCTGTTCACCTGGATGGGCAACGTGGGCGCGCTCGGCGTGATCGTGCTGATGGCCGCCGCCTGCTTCGCGGTCATCGCCTTCTTCGTCCGCCGGGGAGCGGCCGCCGCCCAGCTGTGGCGGCTGCTCGCCTCCGGCATCGCCGGGGTCGCGCTCTTCGTCATGGCGGTCTACACGGTCAAGGACTTCGACGTCCTCGTCGGCGCGGGACCGGACTCCTCGCTCAGCTGGATCCTGCCCTCGATCATCGCGCTCGCCCTGGCGGCGGGTGTGGCGTACGGCCTCTTCGTACGGGCGGTGCGGCCCGAGGCGCACGCCCGGATCGGCCAGGGCAACGAGGCCTTCCAGCTGGAGAAGCTGGAGAGGGCGGCGGGACGCGCCCAGGCGTAGGCCGCGCTCGGGCCCGAGCGAACTCTGACCAAACGATGACGGTGTGCCGCGGCCCCTGGTGTCCGGGAGCCGCCGGTGCTCGAATCGGAGGGTGAACCCCGAACCACCCGCACCGTCCACCGCCGAGAGCGCCCCCGTCGGCCGCCGCATCGTGCTCGGCATGCTCGGCCTCGGCGTCGCCGGGGTCGCCGCCGCCCCGGTCCTCCAGCGCGGCCTGGAGTCGGTCCTCGGCGCCGCCGCCGGGAAGGACCCCACCGGCCTGACCGGCCTGCTGCCCAACGGCGGCGGCTTCCGCTACTACTCGGTCGCCGCCTCCGTACCGCACAAGGGCGCCGCCGACTACCGGCTCACCGTCGACGGCCTGGTCGACCGCCCGGCCACCTACACCCTTGACGCACTGCGGGCGCTGCCGCAGACCCGGCTGGTCCGGGACGTGCAGTGCGTGACGGGGTGGCGGGTGCCCGGCACACCGTTCGCGGGGGTGAGGCTGTCCCGGCTCCTCGACGCCGCAGGGGTGCGCCCAGGAGCCGGGGCGGTCCGCTTCACCTGCTTCGACGGCACGTACACCGAGAGCCTCACGCTCGAACAGGCCCGCCGCGACGACGTGCTGGTCGCCCTGAGCATGCGGGACAAGCCCGTGTCGCACGCCCACGGCGGCCCGGTCCGCCTCTATGTGGCGCCCATGTACTTCTACAAGTCGGCGAAATGGCTCTCCGGGATCACCGTGACGGGCAAGGTGCGGCGGGGATTCTGGGAGGAGCGGGGCTATGACACGGATGCCTGGGTCGGCCGGTCCAACGGGCGCGACGACCACCCCACGAGCTGAACCGGCCGTCCGCGTACGGCGGTTCACCCGGGCCGAGCGCTGGGTGCACCGGACCAACGCCCTGGTGTTCGGCGTGTGCGTGCTGTCGGCCGCCGTGCTCTATCTGCCGCAGCTCGCCGAGGCCGTGGGACGCCGGGAGCTGGTGGTGCGGGTGCACGAGATCTCGGGCGTGCTGCTGCCCGTACCGGTCCTGGCGGGGCTCGTCTCCCGGGCCTTCCGAGCCGACCTGCGCCGCCTCAACCGGTTCGGGCCGCATGACCGGCGCTGGCTGCGCTCGGCGCTCACCCGGGACGAACATCCGCGTACGGCGGGAAAGTTCAACGCGGGGCAGAAGGTCTACGCCGGGTGGATCACCGGGGCCGCGCTCGTCCTGCTCGGCACCGGTCTGCTCATGTGGTTCACGCGTCTGGCGCCGCTGGCGGTGCGGGTCGGCTCGACGTTCGTCCACGACTGGCTGGCGCTGGCCGTCGGGATCGTACTCACCGGCCATGTGACCATGGCGCTCCTCGACCCGGAGGCACGCCGTGGCATGCGCACCGGGTCGGTGGGGCGTCCGTGGGCCCGGCGCGAGCACGGGCTGTGGCTGGAGGAACTGGAGGGCCGGGGGAGCGCTGGTCCCCTAGATCACGAGTGACAGCAGCAGTACGAACCCCAGCGCCACCACCGAGATGATCGTCTCCATCACGGACCAGGTCTTGACCGTCTGGCCGACGTCCATCCCGAAGTACTCCTTGACCAGCCAGAACCCGGCGTCGTTGACATGGCTGAAGAAGAGCGAGCCCGCGCCGACGGCGAGGACCAGCAGGGCCGTGTGCCCGGTCGACATGTCGGCGGCCAGCGGGGCCACCAGGCCGGCGGCGGAGATCGTCGCCACCGTGGCCGAGCCGGTCGCGAGCCGGATCGCGACCGCGATCAGCCAGGCGAGCAGCAGCGCGGGGATGGACCAGTCCTTGGAGATGTCCAGGATCATCTGCCCCACGCCCACGTCGATCAGCGTCTGCTTGAAGCCGCCGCCCGCGCCGACGATCATGAGGATGCCCGCGATCGGGGCGAGCGACTTCTCGACCGTCGTGGAGATCCGTTCCTTGCTGAACCCGGCGGCCCGGCCCAGTGTGAAGATGGCGACGAGCACGGCCGTGAGCAGCGCGATCAGCGGCGAGCCGATCACGTCGGTGACGCGCTGGAGATGGTTCTTCGGATCGTCGACCACGATGTCGACCAGGGCCTTCACCAGCATCAGCACGACCGGCAGGAGCACGGTCGACAGGGTCGCGGCGAAGCTCGGCCGCGTCTCCAACTCCTCGGAGGGGCGCGCCGCGGGGGTCCGGGGGGAACCCCCGACCGAGGGCGGCATCCGGTCCGGCGCCGGTATGTCCACCCAGCGCGCCGCGTACCGGGAGAAGACCGGCCCGGCGATGATCACCGTGGGTATGGCCACCAGGACACCCAGGGCGAGCGTGACGCCCAGGTTGGCGCCGACCGCGTCGATGGCGACCAGCGGGCCCGGGTGCGGCGGGATCAGCCCGTGCATCACGGAGAGACCGGCGAGCGCCGGGATGCCGATCCGCATCAGCGAGTAGTTGCCGCGCTTGGCGACGAGCAGCACCACCGGGATCAGCAGCACGATCCCGACCTCGAAGAACAGGGGCAGGCCGATGATCGAGGCGATGACCACCATCGCCCACGGCATCGCGCGCCCGCCGGACTTCCCGGCCTTCGCCAGGATCGTGTCGACGATCTGGTCCGCGCCGCCCGAGTCGGCGAGCAGCTTGCCGAGGATCGCGCCGAGAGCGATGAGCACCCCGACACCGGCGACGGTGTTGCCCAGGCCGGTGGTGAAGCTGGTGATCGCCTTGTCCAGTGGCGCCCCCGCGAAGGCGCCGAGCGCCAGCGAGCCGATGGTCAGGGCGAGGAACGCGTGCAGCTTGAACTTGGTGATGAGCAGGACGATGACGGCGATGCCGGCGAGTACGGCGATCCCCAGCCGGGCGTTGCCCGCCGAGGTGATCGGCTCGGCCGCGCCCGCTGCCAGGATCTCGACGCTGAGACTGGTCACGGTGTGGTCCTTGGCTGGTGAGTTGGCCGGCGGGTCAGTCGGCGAGCCGGCGCAGTGCGGCGACGGCCCGGTCGGTGATTTCCTCGGGGGTCCCCCCGGCGACGTCGACGGCCACCCCGGCCTCGTCCGCCCCGAGCGGCTGGAGCGTGGCGAACTGCGAGTCGAGCAGTGCGGTGGGCATGAAGTGGCCCTTGCGCCCGCTCATCCGCCGCTCGATGAGCTCCCGGTCGCCGGTGAGGTGCAGGAAGACGAGGCCGGGGGCGGCTGCCCGCAGCCGGTCGCGGTAGGCCCGCTTGAGTGCGGAGCTGCTCACCACCCCGCCGAGGCCGGCCCGGCCGTGCGCCCACTGCCCGATCGCGTCGAGCCAGGGCCATCGGTCGCCGTCGTCCAGCGGGACGCCGGCCGACATCTTGGCGACGTTGGCCGCCGGGTGGAAGTCGTCGCCCTCGGCGTACGGAACGCCGAGCGCGGCGGCGACCAGGGGACCGATCGTGGTCTTGCCGGTGCCGGCCACGCCCATCACCACGACGACGTGGGGGGTGCTCATAGCGGTGCCTCGCTGTCTTCGTCGACATCGATGTGTTCCGGGCGGGGGTCGTTTCCGGCCATCCGCCCGTCGCGCTACTGAAACCCAAAGGTGCGACGTATTCAAGAGTTCGTGATTAATAAGTAATACTTTTTCGTCGGCGGCCCTCGCGCGCCCGTCCTGCCCCGGCCCCACCTCCCCGTACCCTTACGGCCATGACCACACAGGCCCAGGGACTGCACGCGCAGGTGCTCGACACCCTCGGCCGCGCGATCACCGCAGGCGAATACCCGCCCGGCAGCGTTCTGCGCGGCGACGAGCTCGCCCAGCGCTTCGACGTCTCGCGCACCGTGATCCGCGAGGCGATCCGGGTCCTGGAGTCCATGCAGCTGGTCGAGTCCCGGCGCCGGGTCGGGGTGACCGTCCGGGCCACCGAGCAGTGGAACGTGTACGACCCCCAGGTCATCCGCTGGCGCCTGGCCGGATCCGACCGGCCGCGCCAGCTGCGCTCACTGACCGTGCTGCGCTCGGCCGTGGAGCCGGTAGCCGCCGGGCTCGCCGCCCACCACGCCACCCCCGAGCAGTGCGCCGCCCTCACCGAGCAGGCGCTCGGCATGGTCGCCACCTCGCGCGGGCGCCGGCTGGAGGGCTACCTCGTCCACGACGTCGCCTTCCACCGGATCGTCCTGAACGCCTCCGGCAACGAGATGTTCGCCCGGCTCGGCGACGTGGTCGCCGAGGTCCTGACCGGCAGAACCCACCATCGGGTGATGTTCGAGGACCCCGATCCGGCGGCCGTCACCCTGCATGTCCAGGTGGCCGAGGCGGTCCGGGAGCGGGACGCGGAGCGGGCCGAGAGACTCACGCGGGAGATCGCCGTCGGGGCCCTCAAGGAATTGGACGTACTCGCCCCCTAAAGCTCAGATTTACCTCAGATTCATCACAGATCTGCCCGTACGTGACATTGGCCACTGCCAAATGCCCCGTCGAGCCGCGACCATGTCCCGGATCAGCCACGCCGCGGTGACCCCAGAACTCACCCGCATCACCGGCCACAGCCGGGACGGCACCGGCACAGCCCGGTATCGCACGACCGCATGACCCCTCACGAAGGCGATACAGCTACATGAGTGACCGCACCATGCCTGCGGCCGAGACGTCGGCGTCCGCGCCGGCGCAGGGCACCCCCCACATCGATGCCGGTGACGCCGGTTACAGCAAGGACCTCAAGTCCCGCCACATCAACATGATCGCCATCGGCGGCGCGATAGGCACCGGCCTGTTCCTCGGCGCCGGTGGCCGGATGGCGGGCGCCGGCCCCTCGCTGGCGATCGCCTACGCGGTCTGCGGCGTCTTCGCGTTCTTCGTCGTCCGGGCCCTCGGCGAGCTCGTGCTCTACCGGCCCTCCTCCGGCGCCTTCGTCTCCTACGCCCGTGAGTTCATGGGCGAGAAGGGCGCCTACACGGCGGGCTGGCTGTACTTCCTGAACTGGTCCACCACCGCCGTGGCCGACATCACGGCCGCCGCGACCTACGCCCACTTCTGGGCCATGTTCAGCGACATCCCGCAGTGGGTCCTCGCCCTGATCGCCCTGGCCGTGGTCCTCACCGCCAACCTGATCTCGGTGAAGTACTTCGGCGAGATGGAGTTCTGGTTCGCGATCGTCAAGGTCGCGGCCCTGGTGGCCTTCATGCTGGTGGGCATCTACCTGGTCGCCACCCAGCACAGCGTCGACGGCAACACCCCGGGCCTGGCCAACATCACCGACCACGGCGGCATCTTCCCGATGGGCATGCTGCCGATGCTCCTGGTCGTCCAGGGCGTCGTCTTCGCGTACGCCTCGGTCGAGCTCTGCGGTGTCGCGGCGGGCGAGACCGAGAACCCGCAGAAGATCCTGCCCAAGGCGATCAACTCGATCATGTGGCGCGTCGGCATCTTCTACGTCGGCTCGGTCGTCCTGCTGGCGCTGCTCCTGCCGTACACCGAGTACTCCGGCGAGCAGAGCCCGTTCGTCACGGTCCTGGACAAGCTCGGCGTGCCGGGCGCGGCCGGTGTGATGAACCTGGTGGTCCTGACCGCCGCGCTCTCCAGCCTCAACTCGGGCCTGTACTCCACCGGCCGCATCCTGCGCTCGATGGCCGTGGCGGGCTCCGCGCCCAAGTTCACGGCCCGGATGAACAAGGGCCAGGTGCCCTACGGCGGTGTCCTGCTGACCGCCGCGTTCGGCGCCGCCGGTGTCGCCCTGAACAAGCTGATGCCCGACGACGCCTTCGAGATCGTGCTGAACTTCGCCTCGATCGGCATCCTCGGCACCTGGGCGATGATCATGATCTGCTCGCTGCTGTTCTGGCGCCGCGCCCAGGAGGGCCTGCTCACCCGCCCCTCCTACCGGCTGCCCTGGGCCCCGTACACCCAGATCGTCACGCTGATCTTCCTCGCCACCGTGCTGTACCTGATGTGGTACGGCGGCGGCGTGGGCCGCACGACCGTCTACTGCCTGCCCGTGATCCTGGGCATGCTGGTCGGCGGCTGGTACCTGGTCCGCAAGCGGGTCGCGGAGATCGCGGCCAAGTAGCGGACGCACCGCGTACGTACGAGAAGGGCGGCATCCCGGCGCGGGGTGCCGCCCTTCGGCATGGGGCGGGCTGCGTCTTCCCGGGGACGCATCGATATGCGGCTGACGCCGCGTGGCCCCGGACCCCCAGCCGGACAGGCGGGCCGCCCGGAGCGCCCAGTGGACCCGCACCGGGCCGACCGGAGTAACGTGCGGAGGCCGGGCCCGTACCCATTTCCGCCCCTGCGCGTCCGCGCGTACCGGCGGTGCCAGAAAGGAAGTTCACGCATGCCGCAGCAGGTCCGAGGGGTCATCGCGCCGGGGAAGGACGAGCCCGTACGGGTGGAGACGATCGTGGTGCCGGACCCGGGGCCCGGCGAGGCCGTGGTGAAGGTCCAGGCGTGCGGGGTCTGCCACACCGATCTGCACTACAAGCAGGGCGGGATCAACGACGACTTCCCCTTCCTGCTCGGCCACGAGGCCGCCGGTGTGGTCGAGTCGGTCGGCGCCGGGGTGACCGACGTGGCGCCCGGCGACTTCGTGATCCTCAACTGGCGCGCGGTGTGCGGCCAGTGCCGCTCCTGTCTGCGCGGCCGCCCCCAGTACTGCTTCAACACCCACAACGCCGAGCAGAAGATGACCCTGCTGGACGGCACCGAGCTGTCGCCCGCGCTCGGCATCGGCGCCTTCGCCGAGAAGACGCTGGTCGCCGCCGGGCAGTGCACCAAGGTCGACCCGTCGGTCTCCCCGGCCGTCGCAGGGCTGCTCGGCTGCGGTGTCATGGCGGGCATCGGCGCCGCCCTCAACACCGGCAACGTCGGCCGCGGCGACTCGGTGGCCGTCATCGGCTGCGGCGGGGTCGGGGACGCGGCGATCGTGGGCGCCCGGCTCGCGGGCGCGGCGAAGATCGTCGCCGTGGACATCGACGACCGCAAGCTGGCCACCGCGAAGACCATGGGCGCCACCCACACCGTCAACTCGCGCACCGAGGACGCCGTCGAGGCGGTCCGCGCCCTGACCGGGGGCTTCGGCGCCGACGTGGTCATCGAGGCGGTCGGCCGCCCCGAGACCTACAAGCAGGCGTTCTACGCCCGCGACCTGGCCGGAACCGTGGTCCTGGTCGGCGTGCCCACCCCGGACATGAAGCTGGAGCTGCCGCTGATCGACGTCTTCGGCCGCGGCGGCGCGCTCAAGTCGTCCTGGTACGGCGACTGCCTGCCCTCGCGGGACTTCCCGATGCTGATCGACCTGCACCAGCAGGGCCGGATCGACCTCGCCGCCTTCGTCACCGAGACCATCGCGCTCGACGAGGTCGAGAAGGCCTTCGAGCGCATGCACGAGGGCGATGTGCTGCGCTCGGTGGTGGCGTTCTGATGGCCGCCCGCATCGAGCACCTGGTCACCTCGGGCACGTTCGCGCTGGACGGCGGCACGTGGGACGTCGACAACAACGTCTGGATCGTCGGCGACGACGAGGAGGCGGTGGTCATCGACGCCGCCCACGACGCGTCGGCGATCCAGGCCGCGCTGGGCGGCCGCACCCTGCGCGCGATCGTCTGCACCCACGCCCACAACGACCACATCGACGCCGCCCCGGAACTCGCGGAGGCCACCGGGGCGCCGGTGCTCCTTCACCCCGACGACCTGCCGCTGTGGAAGCTCACCCACCCGGACCGCGCCCCCGACGGCGAGCTGGCAGACGGGGAGGCCGTGACGGTCGCGGGCACGACGCTCACCGTGCTGCACACCCCGGGCCACGCCCCGGGCGCGGTGTGCCTGTACGCCCCCGAGCTGGGCACGGTGTTCACCGGCGACACCCTGTTCGCCGGGGGCCCGGGCGCGACCGGCCGGTCCTTCTCGCACTTCCCGACGATTGTCGACTCGATCCGCGAGCGGCTGCTCACCCTGCCGCCCGAGACGGAGGTACGGACGGGCCACGGCGACTCCACCACGATCGGCGACGAGGCACCTCACCTGGACGAGTGGGTCAAGCGCGGCCACTGAGCCCGTAGACGCGGTCCGCCGTGCCGCCGAGGACCTGGGCCCGTTCGTGCGGGCCCAGGTCCTCGGTCAGCAGCCGTGCTACGTCCAGGACTTCGCCGTACGAGGCGGCGAGCAGGCACACAGGCCAGTCCGAGCCGAACATCAGCCGTGCGGGTCCGAACGCCTCCAGGACCGTGTCCGCGTACGGCCGCGGGCCGGCCACGCTCCAGTCCGGGCCCGCCTCGGCGACCAGGCCCGACAGCTTGCAGACGGAGTTCGGGAGGGCGGCGAGCGCGCGGGCCGCCGATCCCCAGGGCCCGGAGTCGCCCGCGCCGATCGGCGGCTTGCCCAGGTGGTCGAGGACGAAGACGAGTCCGGGGTGGAGCCCGGCGGCCCGTACGCAGGCGGGCAGCTGGTGGGGGAGGACCACCAGGTCGTACGCCGGCCCCGCGTCCGCGACGGCCGCAAGTCCGCGGGCCACGTCCGGCCGCAGCAGCCACTCGGGGTCGCGCTCGCCCTGCACCTGATGGCGGATCCCCACCAGCCGTTCCCCGCCCGGCAGTTCCCGCAGCCTGGCCAGTTCGTCGGCCACCCCGGGCGCGGTGAGATCGGTCCAGCCGACGACGCCGCGTACGAGAGGGTCGTCCTCGCCGAGCGCCAGGAACTCCGGGGTCTCCTCGGCCACGGTCACGGTCTGCACAAGGACGGTGGCCTCCACTCCGGCGGCGTCGGCCTCCACCCGCAGCTCGTCGAGGGTGAAGGTGCGCCGCAGCGGGGCGAGTTCGGGCCCGGCGATCCACTCCTGGTCGCGCACGGAAAGGTCCCACACATGGTGGTGCGCGTCGACGACCCGCGCGCCCGTTCCCCGGTGGGGAGCTTTGTGACGCGCATGCGAGCACATTTATCAGATGTCTCAGGGGTTGAGGTACCCCCTGAACCCCAAATTACCTTCGCGCGGCCCCTATTGATCCGATGTATCGCGGTCGCCGTCGTCCGGACACCACGCGGCGAGCCGCAGCCCGCTCTCGAACCTCCGCTCCCGCCCGTCCACCGGATCCGTGAACTCCAGGACCTTCGCCAGCAGTTGCAGGGGACTGGTGAAGTCGTCCGGGTCGGGCTCCTCGGCCAGCGCCGGATAGACCGGGTCGTTGAGGATCGGCAGCCCGAGGCCGTTCATGTGGACCCGCAGCTGATGGGTGCGCCCGGTCGCCGGAAGCAGCCGGTAGCGGCCGAGCCCGCCCCGGTGTCCGATCAGCTCGATCCGGCTCTCGGCGTTCGGCTCGCCCGCCTCCTCGCGCGCGGCGATCACCCCGCGCTCCTTGACGATCCGGCTGCGCACGGTCACCGGCAGCGCCACGCCCGCGTCGTACGGGGCGATGGCCTCGTACTCCTTGCGCACCCGCCGCTCGGCGAACAGGTTCTGGTACGCGCCCCGGTCCTCGGGGCGCACGACGAACAGGGCGAGACCGGCGGTCAGCCGGTCGAGGCGGTGCGCGGGCTGGAGCGCGGGCAGACCGAGCTCGCGCCGCAGCCGGGCGACGGCGGTCTCGGTGATGTGCCGGCCCCGGGGCGTGGTGGCCAGGAAGTGCGGCTTGTCCGCGATCACGATCCGCTCGTCGCGGTGGACGATCCCGATCCCGAACGGCACGGGCACCTCGGGCGCGAAGTCCCGGTGGAACCAGACGTACATCCCCGGCCGGTACGCCAGCTCCTCGTCCACGGGCCCGTCGGCGGTCAGGAACCGCCCACCGCGGATCATCTCCTCCACCCGCGCGGCACCGATGGCGCCCCGGAACCGTTCGACCAGATGCTCCCGGACCGTCCCCCAGGCCCCGTCCGGGTCCACGGGCAGCCGCACCCGCACCGGGTCGATTCCGTCGCGCTGGGGGAGCGGGGCGGCCGGGATCTTGGCTCTACGTCTCACAAAACAAGAAAACCCCAGCTCAGCTGGGGTTTTCAAGTGGTGTCCGAGGGGGGACTTGAACCCCCACGCCCGATAAAGGGCACTAGCACCTCAAGCTAGCGCGTCTGCCATTCCGCCACCCGGACAAGGTGTCTGTCTCGCGGGCCGTGCCCGTTCCGACGTGGAAAACAATAGCAAACATCTGGGGGTGCTCGATCACCCCCGTGGCCTGCGTGAACGTCGTATGTCGACGGGAAGCCGCCCTTGGGCGGGCGAGGGCGCGGGGGGAGGATGAGGTGGACTCTGGAAGCGGCAGCGGCAACGGGAGGAAGCAGCGTGAGCGAGTCGAAGGCGGCGCGGGGCGTGACCGGCGAGGACGAGGTCGTCGACCTCTGTCGCGATCTGATCAGGATGGACACCAGCAACTACGGGGACCACTCCGGTCCGGGTGAGCGGGCGGCGGCCGAGTACGTGGCCGAGAAGCTCGCGGAGGTGGGGCTCGAACCGAAGATCTTCGAGTCGCACACCGGACGGGCCTCCACCGTGGCCCGGATCCAGGGCGAGGACCCGTCGAGGCCCGCGCTGCTCATCCACGGCCACACCGACGTCGTCCCGGCCAACGCCGACGACTGGACGCACCACCCGTTCTCGGGCGAGATCGCGGACGGCTGCGTCTGGGGGCGCGGCGCGGTCGACATGAAGGACATGGACGCGATGACCCTCGCGGTCGTACGGGACCGGCTGCGCAGCGGCCGCAAGCCCCCGCGCGACATCGTGCTCGCCTTCCTCGCCGACGAGGAGGCGGGCGGCACGTACGGGGCCCGCTACCTCGTCGACAAGCACCCCGACCTGTTCGAGGGCGTGACGGAGGCGATCAGCGAGGTCGGCGGCTTCTCGTTCACCGTCAACGAGAACCTGCGGCTCTACCTCGTGGAGACCGCCCAGAAGGGCATGCACTGGATGAAGCTGACCGTGGACGGCAGCGCCGGGCACGGTTCGATGATCCACAAGGACAACGCCATCACCGAGCTCTCCGAGGCGGTGGGCCGGCTCGGGCGGCACAAGTTCCCGGTCCGCGTCACCAAGACGCTGCGGCACTTCCTCGACGAGCTCGGGGACGCGCTGGGCACCGAGCTCGACCCGGAGAACATGGACGAGACCCTGGCCAAGCTCGGCGGCATCGCCAAGCTCATCGGCGCCTCGCTCCAGAACACCGCCAACCCGACCCAGCTGGGCGCCGGCTACAAGGTCAACGTGATTCCGGGGCAGGCGACCGCGCACGTCGACGGCCGCTTCCTGCCGGGGTACGAGGAGGAGTTCCTCGCCGACCTCGACCGGATCCTGGGACCCCGGGTGCGGCGCGAGGACGTGCACGCCGACAAGGCGCTGGAGACCACCTTCGACGGGGCGCTCGTCGACGCCATGCAGACGGCCCTGGTGGCCGAGGACCCGATCGCGCGGGCCGTGCCGTACATGCTCTCGGCCGGCACCGACGCCAAGTCCTTCGCGGACCTCGGGATCCGCTGCTTCGGCTTCGCGCCGCTGAAGCTGCCGCCGGAGCTGGACTTCGCCGGGATGTTCCACGGCGTGGACGAGCGGGTGCCGGTGGACGGTCTGAAGTTCGGCGTACGGGTCCTCGACCGGTTCATCGACGCCTCCTGACCTGGGAAGGTCCACGGGTGCCGGGTACGCACGGCACCCGTGGACCGTGCAACGGTCGCCTTGCTGGAACGACACGCCAACAATCGCCCAGGCGTGCGCAGTTGACTGAGAAGAGTGAATGCGTTCATAAGCTCGTAGCCCCATAACTTCCCCGTCGTTACAGGGTGTGCGGTCCGCGGCTGGGATCGCACCTTTGCCAACAAGGAGGAAGTAATGATCAAGAAGGTCGTCGCTGCTGCGGCTGTCACTGGTGGTCTGGTTCTCGCGGGCGCGGGCCTGGCCGTCGCCGACGCGGGTGCCCAGGGTGCCGCTGTGCATTCCCCGGGTACCGCTTCCGGCAACGTCGTTCAGGTGCCCATCCACGTGCCGGTGAACTTCTGCGGTAACGCGATCTCGTCGACCGGGCTGCTGAACCCCGCCTTCGGCAACACCTGCGTCAACAAGTGACGTCGAACCTCAACCCGTGAGGGTCTGAGTCCTGGGGGGGGGGGGGGGGGGGGGGGGGGGGGGGGGGGGGGGGGGGGGGGGAAAAAGGAGGGGGAGGGGGGGGGGGGGGGGGGGGGGGGGGGGGGGAGGGG
>NZ_JBVIHM010000021.1:98740-111314 GCF_055570295.1 Streptomyces sp. NPDC031265 | reverse complement strand
CCCGCCTCCCCCCCCCCCTCCACACACCCCCCCCCCCCCCCGCCCGACTCCCCCCCCCCCCTTTGGTTTGTCCCCCCCCCCTCCCCCCCCCCCTCCCCCCCCCCCCCCCCCGCCCCCCCCAGGAACCCACTCCCGGGCGCAACGGTGTCCGGGAGCATCCGGAAGGTAGAAGGCAGGGAACCACCTATGCGACAGGTCACCAGAAAAGGCCTGATCACCATGGCCGCCGCCACCGGCGTCATCGCCATGGGCAGCGGCTACGCACACGCCGACTCGATGGCGAACGGCTCCGCGACCAACTCCACGGGCGGGCTGTCCGGCAACGCGGTCCAGGCGCCGATTCACGTGCCGGTCAACGTGTGCGGCAACACCATCAACATCATCGGGCAGCTCAACCCGGCGATGGGCAACACCTGTGTCGACAAGGGCGGTTCGCATCACGGCGGCGGCGGTGCCACGGCCCAGGGCCACGCGAGCGACTCGCCCGGCTTGGGCTCCGGCAACAGCGTCCAGGTGCCCGTCGACGTGCCGGTCAACGCCTGCGGCAACGGCGTCACCGTGAGCGGGGCGCTCAACCCGGTCTTCGGCAACGACTGCGCCAATGTGTCCGGCGACGGTCACCACGCCGGCACCCCGCACCACCCCGGCGAGCCCGGCCACCCGGGAAGGCCGGGCCACCCCGGCAAGCCCGGTGAGCCGTGCGAGGGCGAGCACCCGGGCACTCACCACCCGGGCACGCCGCACCACCCGGGCAAGCCGCACCACCCGGGCAAGCCCGGGGACGCGGTCAAGCCGATCCACCGGACCAAGCCCGGCCAGCACCCGCACACCCCGGGCACTCCGGGCGCGCACGCCGTGACGGCCCCGCAGGCCGCAGGCGCGCTGGCGCACACCGGGTCGGACGCGGTGGGCATCGCCCTCCCGGCCGGCGCGGGTCTGCTGCTCGCCGGTGCCACGCTCTACCGCCGCGCCCGCTCCGGCGCGTAAGCGGAGCCGCGGCACCAGAGCAGCAGGAATCAGACAGAACGGATCGGGCCTCGCGACCGCGGGGCCCGATCCGTTTTCCTCACACGATGTCCGTCACCACGTGGCGCGCAGCTGGCGGATGATCCGCCTGCGCAGCCGCACCCTGCGGCTGCCGTCACGCAGCAGGCTCAGTCGCTCCAACTCCCAGTGTCCGTACTCGGCGTGGTCGGTCAGCAGGCGTGTGGCGTCCTTGCGGGAGACCCCGCGAGGCACATACACGTCGACAAATTCGTATTCCGGCATCGCATCTATTGTGCGGGCAGAGCCCTGGTACGGATAGCGTCTGCACTATGTCTGATGCTGCGCAGCCCTCCGCTGCCGAGGTACGTGCCGCCGCCGACGCGGTCAAAGCCGCGCTGGACCGCCACTTGGAGGCGGTGGAACGCCGCACCGGGGACGACGATCCGGCCGTGTACGACGCGTTCAACGCCCTGGCGGCCGCTGCCGAGGCGTACGACGAGCGGCTCTACGACCGGTACGACGAGGTCACCCCCTTCGAGATCCCGGGCGCCGACGACTCCCTGCCGCCCTATACGGGCCCGGAGGAGCCGAACGCGCTGAGCGTGCTCATCCGCCGCGACTACGCGGTGGTGGAACCCCAGCGGCTGCTCGCCCAGGCCCAGCGGATCGCGGACCTGGACCCGGAGGCGAGCGACTCGGCCGAGGAGGACCGGGCGGCCGCTGTCGTCGGCACGAGCGTGCACGCGGCGCTCGGGGTGCTCTTCGGGGAGTACGAACCGGACGAGATCGCCTCCCGGCACAAGGAGTTCGGCCTGGAGGAGGGCGACTCCACGCTGTGGGTGTCGGCGGCGGACGAGCCGCCGGAGCCGGGGGAGTGGCTGAGCACGCCGTTCGACCACGCGGATCCGCAGCGGGTGGTGTGCCGGTTCGACGTCAGCGCGGTGTTCGACGAGGACGAGCTGGAGGACGAGGAAGACCTGCCGGGGGCTTCGTGACACCTCCGGCGTTCTGACTCTCGGGCGTTCTGACGCCTTGCCGACAGCCTCCGTGTCCCGTACGGGACACGGAGGCTGTCGCGTATCGGCGGCGGCGGGCCGGGGCTACTCCGCCTCGGGCGTCCGCAGCAGGGCCGTCAGAAGGGGCGTGAGCCGGGTCGTACGCGCGGGGGCGGGCACCTCGGCCACCGCGCGCGGGAGTGCCTGGTCCACGCCGTGCACCACGGACAGATGGCGCTCGGCGCGGCCGAACGCCGTGTAGACCCACGCCCGGCTGAGGCCCTGCGCCGCGTCCCCGGGCAGCACCGCCACGACCGCCGGCCAGCGCGTCCCGGCCGCCTGGTGGGCGGTCAGGGCCCAGCCGTGCCGCAGCGCCGACTCGACCCGCTCCTTCGGGACGACGAGCGGCTCACCGCCGCAGTCGAGGTGCAGCCCGTCCGGGCCCGCCGAGCCGACCACGCCCACCGAGGTGCGCCCGGGCGCCTCCGCGTACGCCACGCGGTCGCCCGGGTCGAAGCCCGCGAACCGGCCGGGGCCCGGGTTGAGCCGCTCCTTCAGGGCCGCGTTGAGCGCCCGCGTACCCGCCGAGCCGCCGTGGCCGACCGTGATCACCTGGGTCTGCTCGGTCGGCACGCCGATCGCGCGCGGCACCGAGTCCGCGACCAGCTGGACGCAGCGGTGCACCGCCTCGCCCGCGTCCCGCACCGGGACGATCACGACCTCCTTGCCCGGCGCCTCGACCTGGCCGAGCTCACCGGCGCCGATCCCCGAGACCAGCTCGCCGATCGGGCCGGGGTCCGGGGTGCGCGATGCCACGTGCGGGACCGCCCGGGCCGCCAGCACATCGGCGAACACCCGGCCCGCGCCCGCCGAACCCAGCACCTCCGGGTCCCCGCCGAGCACCAGACGGCAGCCGTCCGGCAGGGACTCGACGAGCATCGCCGCGCCCTCCACGTCGAGCTGCGGGGCGTCCTGCACGACCAGCACGTCCAGCGCGAGCGCCCCGTCCTCGTCCCGGCCCGGCCCCTCGGCCCCGGAGAGCAGCGCGGCCAGGGTGAACGCGCGCTCGGCCCCCACCGCCCCGGCGAGCCGGCGCCGCCCGTCCCGGGTGTGCGCGGCGGCGGCCGCCCGCAGGCCGAGGCCGTGTGCGGCGGTGACCACGGCCGCGGACTCGGCGCGGGCGGCCTCGCCGCCGGAGTGGGTGACCAGCCCGTTGCCCGCCACCGCCCTGATCAGCTCGGCGGCCGACGGCGTCGGGGCGGCCGCCGCGGCGCCCGTCCAGTCCGCACCGTCGTCCTTCACGGGGGCGTTGGCGAGCCGGGCCAGGCCGT
Organism: Streptomyces sp. NPDC031265; assembly: GCF_055570295.1. Lineage (NCBI taxonomy): Bacteria > Bacillati > Actinomycetota > Actinomycetes > Kitasatosporales > Streptomycetaceae > Streptomyces > Streptomyces sp. NPDC031265. The sequence continues at coordinate 108,001 of NZ_JBVIHM010000021.1, read as the reverse complement.
CGGCGAGGCTCTCCTCCGCCAGTGCGTACCGGTCGAGGCCGAGCAGCACCTCGACGGGGGCGGTCTCCTCCGCCTCGTCCTCCGCCTCGTCCTCTTCGGCGTCGGCCGTCTCACCGTCCAGCGCGGCCACCCCGTCCTCGAAGACCAGCACCACGCCCTCGGTGATCGCGTGCCGTACGGCCTCGTCCGGGTCCGGCACCGAACGCTCGGCCAGGGCCGCCTTCACCGCCGCGATCGGCAGCGCGGTGTGGCCCCGGACCGACGCGCGCTCCAGGGTCCAGGCGACCAGCGCGGCCGCCCGGCGCGGGTCGTCCGGGCCGCACTCCGCGCCGAGCAGCGCCCGGGCGAAGCCGTCGGCCTGCTCGGGGCGGACCCCGGGCACGGCGAGCAGCTGCCAGGGGTCGGTCCGCAGCACGTCGGCCGCCTGCTCGCCCAGGGCGTCGGTGACCTGCGGGGCCAGCGAGTCCGGCGCGCCGCCTTCGCTCAGCACGGCCCGCACCGCGGCCAGCGCCTCAGGCCCGGCGGCCACGCGTGCGGGCTGCGGCGCCTGCGTCCGTACAGGAGCGGGGGCGGCCGGTACCGGGGCGGGGCGGCGCGGGGCCGGGGCGGAGGCGAAGAACGACGCTCCCGGCTTCTCACCGCTCTCGACCGCACGGACGGCCGCGAGCAGGTCGGCGGCCTGCCCACTGAGCTTGGTCCCGGCCGCGACGGTCCCCTCCTTCTCGGCCTTCCGCGCCTCGATCCGCGCCCGCAACTCCCGCTGCGCGGCGAGCTCGGCCTGGGCCTCGGACAACTCGGCGGAGCCGTCACCGGTCCCGGCGGCGCCGTCGGCGCCCGGAGCAGGGGTGTCGGCGCCCTCGGCCGCCAGCCCCGCCTCGTCCGCGACTTCACCCGCGCCCTCGGGCGCGGCGCCGTCCTCGGCCGGGCCGTCGGCCGTGTCGGCCACGTCCTCGGCGGCCGGAGCCGAGTCCTCCGCAACCGCCCCCGCGCCTTCGGGCGTGTCGGCTGCCTCGGCCACTTCGGCCGCACCGGCTTCTTCGGCGCCTTCGGCGCCATCGGCCCGGGTTCCGGGGGCCGTCCCCGGGGGAAGCGCGGTCACAAGGTGCTCCAGTCCTGGTCGGGATAGCGGTGCACGGGCGCCGACACATCGTCCAGCGCCCGGCAGATCTCGTCTGGAAGACTAAGCGCCTCCACTGACAATGCCGCCGCGAGCTGCTGCGCGTTGCGCGCGCCGACGATCGGCGCGGCCACTCCGGGCCGGTCCCGCACCCACGCGAGCGCGACTTGCAGCGGAGTCGCCGCGAGGCCGTCCGCGGCTATCGTCACCGCGTCGACGATCCGGCTCGCCGCGTCGTCCAGATACGGCGCGACGAACGGTGCCAGCGTCTCCGACGCCCCGCGCGAGTCCGCCGGGGTGCCGTTGCGGTACTTCCCCGTCAGCACCCCGCGCCCCAGCGGCGAGGACGGCAGCAGCCCGATCCCGAGGTCGATCGCGGCCGGCAGCACCTCCCGCTCCACACCGCGCTGGAGCAGCGAGTACTCCATCTGCGTACAGGCCAGCCGGGTCCGCACGCCCGGCGCGCCCAACTGCCAGGTCGCGGCCTTGGCGAGCTGCCAGCCGCAGAAGTCGGACACGCCCGCGTACCGCACGCGGCCGCTGCTCACCGCGATGTCCAGGGCCTGGAGCGTCTCGTCGAGCGGGGTGAGCGGATCGAAGGCATGGACCTGCCAGATGTCCACGTAGTCCGTGCCGAGACGTTCCAGCGACTCGTCGAGCGCGGCGAGCAGATGGCCGCGCGAGCCGTCGAAGCGCCGGTCCGGGTCGGGCACGCTGCCCGCCTTGGTCGAGATGACCAGATCGCGGCGCGGCACCAGCCGCTCCACCAGCTGCCCGAGCAGATATTCGGCGTCCCCGCCCCCGTACACGTCCGCCGTGTCGACCAGCGTGCCGCCGGCCTCCCAGAACGCCTTCAACAGATCGGCGGCGTCGTGCTCGTCGGTGTCCCGGCCCCAGGTGAGAGTGCCGAGCCCGATCCGGGATACGCGCAGGCCCGTACGGCCCAGGTGCCTCTGCTCCATGGGCGCTGAGATTACTGGCCATGGAGCGAGCCGGTGAGGGCCTGTGGACAACTCGGGGCCCGTCCGGACTCCAGGAGCCCTGCCGCCCCGTCCGCCCGCGCGCTAGAGTCCCCCGGAACAAGGACGTTACTGATCAGTAAGGGGACCGTCATGCGGCTCGGGATCAACCTCGGCTACTGGGGCGCCGGAATGGACGGCGACAATCTCGCCGTCGCCCAGGAGGCCGACCGGCTCGGCTACGACGTCTGCTGGGCCGCCGAGGCCTACGGCTCGGACGCGCCCACCGTCCTGGCCTGGGTCGCCGCCCAGACCGAGCGCATCGACGTCGGCTCCGCGATCCTCCAGATCCCGGCCCGCCAGCCCGCGATGACGGCGATGACCGCCGCCACCCTCGACTCGCTCTCCGGCGGCCGCTTCCGCCTGGGCCTCGGCGTCTCGGGCCCGCAGGTCTCCGAGGGCTGGTACGGCGTCAAGTTCGACAAGCCGCTCGCCCGCACCCGCGAGTACGTCGAGATCGTCCGCCGGGCGATGACCCGCGAGCGGCTCTCCTACGAGGGCGAGCACTGGACGCTGCCGCTGCCCGACGGCCCCGGCAAGTCCCTCAAGCTCACCGTCCACCCCGAGCGCGAGCACATTCCGCTCTACATCGCCGCGATCGGCCCCAAGAACCTGGAGCAGACCGGCGAGATCGCCGACGGCGCGCTGCTGATCTTCCCCTCCGCCGACCACCTGGAGGACACCGCGATCCGCCACATCCGGGCGGGCCGCGAGAAGGCGGGCAAGACCCTGGAGGGCTTCGACGTCTGCCCGACCCTGCCGCTGGCGCTCGGCGCGGACGCCGACGTCCCCGCGCTGGCCGACATGTTCCGCCCCTACACCGCGCTCTACGTCGGCGGCATGGGCAGCCGCAAGCAGAACTTCTACAACCAGCTCGCGCAGCGCATGGGGTACGAGAAGGAGGCCGCCGAGATCCAGGACAAGTACCTCTCCGGCGACAAGGCGGGCGCGGCCGCCGCCATCCCGCAGCAGCTCATCGACTCGACCACGCTGCTCGGCTCGGTGGAGCGCATCGCCGACCGGATGCGGGCCTACGCCGCCGCCGGGGTCACCACCCTCACCCTCGCCCCGGCCGGCTTCACGCTGGATGAGCGGGTGGCGGCGCTGCGGGCGGGCACCGAGGCGCTGGAGCACGCGGGCCTGGCGTAACGCGGAACGGGAAGTCTGCGGCCGTGGTGGGGGCTCGGGGGGTCTTCCCCGCCACGGCCGTCACCCCGAATAACGCGCCGTGCGCCGGATGGGTTACGGGCGGACACGCCCCCCGTGCGTTCCTTCGTTCGGCCCAGTCGAGAGGCGCCCCTGTTGCCCCGTTCTGTCCTCCGCACTTGACTTGCCCTTTGCGGATGTCTGTACGGGAGTCATGCGGAGGTACGGCGATGCTTTCGGCCAAGAGCCTGTTCCAGGAGATCCTCGACCACGACGAGTCGTTCAGGCTCTTCTGCTCGATCGCGGCCAGCGGCGAGACCCAGGGCGGCTGGGAGAACGGCCGTATCTCCGCGCTGGTCCCACCGGAGCAGCACGGCCTGGCCCCCAAGATCGCCCGGCACGGCGCCGACGAGGACAAGCACGGGCGGATCTTCCACGCGCTGCTCAAGAAGCGCGGCCTCACCCCCGTCCCGGTGCCGGCCGACACCGACTACACGATGCTCCTGGAGCGGCACGGCATCGGGCTCGCCCATGAACGGCTGCGCGCCGAGCGGCCGCTGGCCGAGCAGGACATCGTCACCTACCTCTCGCACAGCCGCGTCACCGAGCAGCGGGCCGCCGACCAGATGGTGATGCTGGTCAGGTACTTCGGGGACCACCCCGACGTCGGCCGGGCGATCCGGATGATCAGCAACGACGAGGACAACCACCTCGCCTACTGCCACGAGGAGCTGCTGCGCCTGGCGTACGCCGGGCACGGCCGCACCATCCAGCGCGTGCTGCGCGAGTGCGCGCTCGCCGAGATCCGCGTCTACCGGGACGTCAGCCTCGCCGTGATGGGGCACATGGGCCGCATCCTCGGCTGGCCGAAGGCCAAGTCGGCGGCGCTGACGGCCGGGATCCACGGCGTGTACGCCTACGAACGGGCCGGCGGCTGGCGGCGCATGGTCAGCCTGACGATGCCGGAGCGCCGCGACGCGCTGGGCGGACCGGCCGTCCCGGCGCCCGAGTTCGCGTGACCGCGCGGCCCCTAGGGCGTGTGTCGAAAGTCCCGTCTGCCCGGCGGCGTCTGGCACGCACGCTCGCCGCGTTGTCGGGATCACCCCGATACAACCAGTATCGGGGCGACCCTCCGCCTTGCGATCGCACGCACCAGACGCCGCCGGGCCCGCCCTTCGGGCGGACGACGCTACTTTCGAACCACGCCCTAGAGCCAGCCGCGGCGTTTGAACGTGCGGTACAGCAGCACTTCGAGCCCCGCCATCAGCGCCAGCACCGCCGGATACGCCCAGACGTATCCCAGCTCCGGCATGTGCTCGAAGTTCATGCCGTAGATCCCCGCGACCATCGTCGGCACCGCGGCCATCGCCGCCCACGCGGAGATCTTCCGCATGTCGTCGTTCTGCCGCACGCCCATCTGCGCGAGATGGGCGGAGAGGATGTCGGAGAGCAGCCGGTCCAGGCCGTCCACGCCTTCGTTGACGCGGGTGAGGTGGTCGCTCACATCGCGGAAGAACGGCTGCGCCTTGTCGTGCACGAACGGCACCCCGGCCCCGGAGAGCCGCTGCATCGGCTCCGCCAGCGGACCGCTTGCCCGGCGGAACTCGAGCACCTGCCGCTTGAAGGTGTAGATCCGGGACGCGACCGTGCTCCCGTTGCCCGGGGCGCGGCCCCTGCCCTCGCGGCCGACCGTCGCGAAGACCTCCGCCTCCAGCTCCTCCAGGTCCGTCTGGAGCTCGGCGGCGACCTCGGTGTAGTGGTCGACGACGGCGTCGCTCACCACGTACAGGACGGTCGTCGGACCGTGCCGGAGCAGTTCGGGCTCGGCCTCCAGGCGCATGCGCACATCGTGCAGCGGCGAGCTCTCGCCGTGCCGGACCGTCACCACGAACGAGTCGCCGATGAAGAGCATCAGCTCGCCGGTGCTGACCTTGTCGCTCTCCTGCTCGTACGTCACCGGCTTGAGGACCACGAACAGCGAGTCGTCGTACACCTCCAGCTTGGGCCGCTGATGGGCCGTCAGCGCGTCCTCGACCGCCAGCGCGTGCAGCCCGAACTCGCTGCTGACCAGGTCGAACTCGTCCTCGGTGGGCTCGTACAGGCCCAGCCACACAAACGCGTCCCCGGCCGCCCGGGCCTCTTCCAGCGCATCGGAGTAGTCCGGCGGGCCCTCGGTGCGGCGGCCGTCCCGATAGATGGCGCAGTCGACGATCACGGCGCGCATTCTTCCGCGAACCCGTACCGGGCGCACCCGCTCGCGCCGCTCGGCCTACGCTGGCGGACATGGCCACGCTGATCCTCGTACGTCACGGACGCTCCACCGCCAACACCTCGGGCGTGCTGGCCGGGCGTACGCCCGGTGTGCTGCTCGACGAGCGCGGCGCCGCCCAGGCCGCCGCGCTGCCCGCCCGGCTCGCCGGACTGCCGCTGGCCGCAGCCGTCTCCAGTCCGCTGGAGCGCTGCCAGGAGACCCTGCGGCCCCTGCTTGAGGCGCGGCCCGGGCTGGAACTCCACACCGACGAGCGCATCAGCGAGTGCGACTACGGCGACTGGTCGGGCCGCAAGCTCGCCGAGCTCTCCGAGGACCCGCTGATGGAGGTGGTGCAGCAGCACCCGTCGGCCGCGGCCTTCCCGGGCGGCGAGTCGATGCCGGCCATGCAGCGGCGAGCCGTCGAGGCGGTGCGCGAGTGGAACGCGCGCGTGGAGGCCGAGCACGGCCCGGACGCCGTGTTCGTCATGTGCTCGCACGGGGACATCATCAAGTCGGTCGTCGCCGACGCCCTCGGAATGCATCTGGACCTCTTTCAGCGGATCTCGGTGGAACCGTGTTCCCTGACCGCGATCCGCTACACCCGGCTGCGCCCGTTCCTGATGCGCCTGGGAGAGACCGGGGACTTCGGCTCGCTGGCGCCGCGGGCGGCCAAGGAAAACGAGGCCGCCGATGACCGGGCCGTCGTCGGGGGTGGCGCGGGAGCACCGTGATCGCCGGGCGCAGTAGGGTGGACGGGCCGAAAACACCGCGCTCCGCCCCGGCGGGCCCGCACTCACCGCTCATTCCGACATAGGGAGACCAGGACGTGTCCCGTCAGGTGTTCTTCTACGACCCACCGGACCGCTTCGTGGCCGGTACGGTCGGGCTGCCCGGGCGCCGTACGTTCTTCCTCCAGGCGTCCGCGGGCAGCCGTACCACCAGCGTCGCTCTGGAGAAGACCCAGGTCGCGGCCCTCGCCGAGCGGATCGACGAGCTCCTGGACGAGGTCGTGCGGCGCACCGGCGGCAACGCGCCCGTCCCGGCCGTCGCTCCCGCCGACGTCACCGACACCGCGCCCCTCGACTCGCCCGTCGAGGAGGAGTTCCGCGTCGGCACCATGGCGCTCGCCTGGGACGGCGAGGAGCAGCGCATGGTCATCGAGGCGCAGGCCCTGGTCGAGCTCGACGCCGACTCCGACGAGGACCTCGCGGAGGCTGAGGAGCGGCTGCTCCAGGACGACGAGAACGGCCCGCCGATGCTGCGGGTGCGCCTCACCGGCGCCCAGGCCCGCGCCTTCGCCAAGCGCGCCCTGGACGTGGTCAACGCGGGCCGCCCGCCGTGCCCGCTGTGCAGCCTGCCGCTCGACCCGGAAGGACACGTATGCCCGCGCCAGAACGGATACCGACGGGGAGCCTGACGGCGGTGGAACTGCTCGCCAAGGGTGAGCTCACCGTCCGCGGCCGGATCCGCGAGGCGTCCAACGCGGTGCTGTACTGCTCCGTCGCGTACGAGGGCGAGAGCGCCCACTGCGTCTACAAGCCGGTGGCCGGGGAGCGCCCGCTGTGGGACTTCCCGGACGGCACGCTCGCCCAGCGCGAGGTCGCGGCCTACGAGGTCAGCGCGGCCCTCGGCTGGGACCTGGTGCCGCCGACCGTGCTGCGCGACGGGCCGTACGGCGAGGGCATGGTCCAGCTGTGGATCGAGACGCCCGCCGAAGACGCTGACGAAGCTGAGGGCTCCGAGGGCGCCGAGCAGGCCGACGGCGGGCTGCTCGCGCTCGTCGACGGCGACGAGCCGGGCGAGGGCTGGAAGGCGGTCGGGCTCGCGGACGTGGGGGAGGGCCGCACGGCGCTCCTGGTGCACGCCGACGACGAGCGGCTGCGGCGGCTCGCCGTGCTCGACGCCGTGATCAACAACGGCGACCGCAAGGGCGGCCATCTGCTGCCCGCCGAGGGCGGCCGCCTCTACGGCATCGACCACGGGGTCACCTTCAACGTCGACGACAAGCTGCGCACGCTGCTGTGGGGGTGGGCGGGCGAGCCGCTGACCGGGGAGGCGGTGGCGGCGCTGACCCGTCTCGCGGCCGTCCTGGCCCCCGGCGAGCCGCTGGCCACCCGACTGGCGGAGCTGATCACCGCGGCCGAGCTGGACGCGCTGCGGGACCGGGTCGCGGGCCTGCTGGCGGACGGGGTGCACCGCGGCCCGTCGGGCGAGTGGCCGCCGATTCCCTGGCCGCCGGTGTAGGCCCGGCGCCGGTGACGTAACGGGGCAAGAGGGATCCATGCACGGGGGGCCGGGTTCGCGCAAGACCCCGTATTCGGCCAAGAGTGCACATCCGGTTCGAATATGGAGCGTGCGTCCGGTTACGCTCATGACATGTATGCCTGGCCCGCTTCTGAGGTCCCCGCCCTGCCCGGCAAGGGCCGCGACCTCCGGATCCACGACACCGCGACCGGCGGTCTTGTCACCCTCGACCCCGGTCCCGTCGCCCGTATCTACGTCTGCGGCATCACCCCGTACGACGCGACCCACCTGGGTCACGCGGCGACCTACAACGCGTTCGACCTCGTTCAGCGCGTGTGGCTCGACACCAAGCGGCAGGTTCACTACGTCCAGAACGTCACCGACGTGGACGACCCGCTCCTGGAGCGCGCCATCCGCGACGGGCACGACTGGACCGCGCTCGCCGAGCGCGAGACCGCACTCTTCCGCGAGGACATGACCGCCCTGCGGATGCTTCCCCCGAAGCACTACATCGGAGCCGTCGAGGCGATACCCGGCATCGTGCCGCTCGTCGAGCGGCTGCGGGACGCGGGCGCCGCCTACGAACTCGACGGGGACGTCTACTTCTCCGTGGAGAGCGACGCCCACTTCGGGCAGGTCTCCCACCTGGACGCCGAAGCCATGCGGCGGCTCTCCGCCGAGCGCGGCGGCGACCCCGAGCGCCCCGGCAAGAAGAACCCGCTCGACCCGATGCTCTGGATGGCCGCCCGCGAGGGCGAGCCGAGCTGGGACGGCGCGAGCCTGGGCCGCGGCCGGCCGGGCTGGCACATCGAGTGCGTCGCCATCGCCCTCGACCACCTGGGCATGGGCTTCGACGTGCAGGGCGGCGGCTCCGACCTCGCCTTCCCGCACCACGAGATGGGCGCCTCGCACGCCCAGGTGCTCACCGGCGAGTTCCCGATGGCCAAGGCGTACGTCCACGCCGGCATGGTCGCGCTGCACGGCGAGAAGATGTCGAAGTCCCGGGGCAACCTGGTCTTCGTCTCCAAGCTGCGCCGCGACGGCGTCGACCCGGCGGCGATCCGGCTCGCGCTGCTCTCGCACCACTACCGGGCCGACTGGGAGTGGACCGACCAGGTCCTCCAGGACGCCCTGGAGCGGCTCGACCGCTGGCGCGCGGCCGTCTCCCGCCCCGACGGGCCGTCCGCGGACGCGCTGGTCGAGGAGATCCGCGACGCCCTCTCCCACGACCTGGACGCCCCGACGGCGCTCCTGGCCGTGGACCGGTGGGCCGCTCTGCAGCAGTCCGAGGGCGGTACGGACGAGGGCGCGCCCGGCGTGGTCTCGCGCGCCGTCGACGCGCTGCTCGGCGTGGCCCTCTAAGACCTTCGAGCACGGCGGGGGGGGGGGGGGGGGGAGAACCAGAACCTCGCTTTGCTGCCCTTCCGTCTCCCGTTGCCCCCCCCCAGCCCCCCCCCCCCCCTCCCCCCGCCCCGCAAAAACCA
>NZ_JBVIHM010000021.1:75730-98730 GCF_055570295.1 Streptomyces sp. NPDC031265 | reverse complement strand
CGAGAGGAATCGGTGCGCACCATGGTTTGCCTCGCCGCCCTTACCCTCCCTCTCTATCCTTCCCCTCCCACCCCCTGCACCCCCTCCCTGCCTCCCCCCCCCCCCCCCCCCCGCCTTTCGTGTGTATCCGGTGCTACTGCCGGTTCACCTCGACGGCCTGGACCGCGCCCGTCCTGGTGTCGAAGAACCCGATGACCTGCTGGCCGAACGCGAACGCCTGCCGGACCGCGTCATGCGTGATCCGCGCCGGGTTCGCCAGCGGGTGCCAGTTGTTGTCGAGATACAGGATCGACGGCTGGCCGGGCAGCGGCGCCACCACGTCCCAGAACCTGGTGTCGATGCCGCTGGTCACCGAGGCCGCCTCGACCGCGCTCGGCAGCACGAGCGGCTGCCGGCCCCGGTGCATGCCGCCGCCTCGCTGCTGGAGCAGCTGCTGGAAGGGCTGCAGCTGACCGAGCTGCTGGAGTCTGCTGGGCCTGAGGGGGGCGAGGTGTGGGGGCCCTGCTGCTGGCCGTGCCGGCCCTGCTGCTGCGGGAACCCCTGCTGCCTCTGCGGGAAGCCCTGTTGCCGGCCGTACTGCGGCTGGCGCATCTGCGGGGTGGTGCTCATGCTGCGCCGCGCGGTGCACGCGGCGCCTCGGCAGGTGAATCCAGCTCCATCGGGTCCGGGGCCCGCCGTTCCGGGGCCCTGGCCCGGGAACATCTGGTCGGTCATGGCCGCTCCCGCTCGCATCTGATGCCGTTGTCGGATCGGGCCCGCGCGCGTCCCTGCCCGGCACACCCTGCTACCAGGATGTCGACTCGTCCACCCCGTACGGTCAATTGGGTTTGGAATGAGGGGGGTTGGGCAACGTGTGCAATTCGGCCGGAAAGTGATGCCAGGCCCCGTCTCGGGCCCGCTGGGAAGTCCGGTGCGGCGCGGCGCCCCTCAAGGGGCGCGGGGCTGGGACATTGTGCGGCTCCGCCGCGTGGGCGCGACCAGCCACCGGCGCCCCGCAGTCGAACACCAAGCGGGACGCTAGGGCGTGTTTCGAAAGTAGCGTCGTCCGCCCGAAGGGCGGGCCCGGCGGCGTCTGGTGCGTGCGATCGCAAGGCGGAGGGTCGCCCCGATACTGGTTGTATCGGGGTGATCCCGACAACGCGGCGAGCGTGCGTGCCAGACGCCGCCGGGCAGACGGGACTTTCGAAACACGCCCTAGTCCTCCGAGGACTCCGAGCCCTCGCCCGGCTCGTCCGGATCCTCGCGCGCCGGCTTGGGCGGCCGCGTCCGCCCACTGCTGGTGTCGCGCAGATACGACGTGGACTCGCCCCCGTTCGTGGCGTGCCCGCCGGGCGCCTGCCCCGGTCCGGGCCCGCCGTCGCGCCGCCGCAGATACCGCTCGAACTCGCGGGCGATCGCCTCGCCGGACGCCTCGGGCAGGTCCGCGGTGTCCCGCGCCTCCTCCAGCGTCTGGACGTACTCGGCCACTTCGCTGTCCTCGGCCGCCAGCTGGTCCACCCCGAGCTGCCACGCCCGGGCGTCCTCGGCCAGCTCGCCCAGCGGGATGCGCAGGTCGATGAGGTCTTCGAGGCGGTTGAGCAGGGCGAGCGTGGCCTTGGGGTTCGGCGGCTGCGACACATAGTGGGGCACCGCCGCCCAGAGGCTGACCGCCGGGACGCCCGCGTGGGTGCATGCCTCCTGGAGGATGCCGACGATGCCGGTGGGGCCCTCGTACCGGGTCTCCTCCAGGTCCAGCGTGCGGGCCAGGTCCGGGTCGGAGGTGACCCCGCTGACCGGCACCGGGCGGGTGTGCGGGGTGTCCCCGAGCAGCGCGCCCAGGATCACCACCATCTCGACGCCCAGCTCGTGCGCGAAGCCGAGGATCTCGTTGCAGAACGAGCGCCAGCGCATCGACGGTTCGATCCCGCGCACCAGGACCAGATCGCGCGGCTTGTCGCCACCGACCCGGACGACGGAGAGCCGGGTGGTGGGCCAGGTGATCCTGCGGACCCCGCCCTCCAGGAACACGGTCGGCCGGTTGACCTGGAAGTCGTAGTAGTCCTCGGCGTCGAGAGCGGCGAAGACCTCGCCCTTCCACTCGCGCTCCAGGTGAGCGACGGCTGAGGAGGCGGAGTCGCCCGCGTCGTTCCAGCCCTCGAACGCGGCGATCATGACCGGGTCGACCAGCTCGGGAACTCCCTCCAGCTCGATCACCCAGTGCCTCCCTCCGAAGTTCTCATGCGTACGCCCCAACCTTACGGCTTCAGCACTACCCCGCCGCAGCCCCCGTGCACGGCACCGTCCACGCCGGAGTGATCCCCGCATGAACGGGCAGCAGCCGGGGCAGAGCAAGGTCTCTCTCGTGATTCATCCGAGCTGTGCTAGGAAAATTTTCGTCCCGCCCCTGGACTGTGGCGCTTGTCCGGCGCTATACATCGCAATACATCGGATGACAGCGAGAGGTCGGATTTTCGAGCAGAAGTTCGTCGCAAGAGTTCTTCAGACAGGACTCAGCCACAGGGGGCATGCATGAGGCCGAGTGTCACCGGGTTCGACGTATACGACATCCGCTTCCCCACCTCGGAGCAGCTCGACGGCTCGGACGCGATGAACCCCGACCCGGACTACTCGGCCGCCTATGTGGTGCTGCGCACCGACGGCCCGGCCCGGACCGAGGGCCACGGCTTCGTCTTCACCATCGGCCGGGGCAACGACGTCACCGCCGCCGCCATCGAGGCGCTGCGGCCGTACGTGGTGGGCCGCCCGGCGCCGAGCAGCGCCGCCGATCTCGCGGCCCTCCACCACAACCTCACCCATGACTCGCAGTTGCGCTGGCTCGGCCCGGAGAAGGGCGTCACGCACATGGCGGCCGGCGCGGTCGTCAACGCGGCCTGGGACCTGGCCGCGACCGCCGCCGGAGTGCCCGTCTGGGAGTTCCTGGCCGCGATGACCCCCGAGGAGCTGGTCTCCCTCGTGGACTTCCGCTACCTCACCGACGTACTGACCCGCGAGGAGGCGCTCGCCCTGCTGCGCGCCGCCGAACCGGGCCGCGCCGAGCGGGCCCGGCTGCTGCGCGCCGAGGGCTATCCCGCCTACACCACCTCGCCCGGCTGGCTCGGCTACGACGACGCCAAGCTGGTCCGGCTCGCCAAGGAGGCCGTCGCGGACGGCTTCGCGCAGATCAAGCTGAAGGTCGGCGCCGACCTCGACGACGACGTACGGCGGCTGCGGCTGGCGCGTGCGGCGGTCGGCCCCGGCATCCGCATCGCCGTCGACGCCAACCAGCGCTGGGACGTGCCGGACGCGCTGCGCTGGATGGCCGCGCTCGCCCCGTACGCCCCGCACTGGATCGAGGAGCCGACCAGCCCCGACGACATCCTCGGCCACGCCGCCGTACGCGCCGGGCAGCCGGTGAAGGTGGCCACCGGCGAACACGTGGCCAACCGGGTCGTGTTCAAGCAGCTCCTCCAGGCCGGCGCGGTCGACTTCGTACAGATCGACGCGGCCCGGGTCTCCGGAGTCAACGAGAACCTGGCGATCCTGCTGCTAGCCGCCAAGTACGGCGTCCCCGTCTGCCCGCACGCGGGCGGCGTGGGCCTGTGCGAACTCGTCCAGCATCTGGCGATGTTCGACTACGTGGCCGTCTCCGGCACCCGCGAGGACCGCGTCATCGAGTACGTCGACCACCTCCACGAGCACTTCACCGACCCGGCCGTCATCGAGGGCGGCCGCTACCGCGCACCCCGTGCCCCGGGTTTCTCGGCCCGGATGCACCCCGAGTCGATCGCCGCCTACCGCTACCCGGACGGACCGCAATGGCGGGCCCGCCGCCCGGCCCAGGAGGTCATCTCATGAGCACCCCGCGGGAGTTCACCGCACCCGACGCCGCACCCCGGGACTTCACCGGGATGGCCGCGCTCGTCACCGGCGGCGCTTCCGGGATCGGGGCGGCCACCGCCGGGCTGCTCGCCGCCCGGGGAGCCCGCGTCGCCGTGCTCGACCGGGACGTCAAGGGCGCCCCGCACGGCACCCTCGCCCTGGAGGCGGACGTCACCGACGACGCGGGCGTACGGGAGGCGGTGGCCCGGGCCGCGCGCGAGTTCGGCGCCCTGCACACGCTCGTCTCCAACGCCGGGACCGGCGCCACCGGCACCGTCGAGGACAACGACGACGCCGAGTGGCACCGGGTCCTCGACGTCAACGTCCTCGGCATGGTCCGCGTCGCCCGCCACGCGCTGCCGCACCTGCGGCGCGCGGCCCGGGAGCTGCCCGGCCACGTCTCCGTCACCCACACCTGCTCGATCGCCGCCACCGCGGGCCTGCCGCAGCGCGCCCTGTACAGCGCCGCCAAGGGCGCCGTGCTCTCCCTCACCCTCGCCATGGCCGCCGACCACGTGGCCGGGGGGATCCGGGTGAACTGCGTCAACCCGGGCACGGCGGACACCCCGTGGGTCGCCCGGCTGCTCGCCGGGGCCGACGACCCGGAGGCCGAACGGGCCGCGCTGCGGGCCCGCCAGCCCATGGGACGGCTGGTCACCGCCGACGAGGTGGCCGCCGCCATCGCGTATCTGGCCAGCCCGGCCGCCTCCTGCGTCACCGGTACCGCCCTGGCCGTCGACGGCGGCATGCAGGGTCTGCGCCCGCGCCCCACCATCTGAGCCGCGAACCGCGAAGGACACCACCATGAGAGTGCGTACGACAACTGCCGCCGCCTGCTGCGTACTTCTGGCGGCCGGGGCACTGGCGGGCTGCAACCGCGACTCCGGCGGCGGCACCGGGGACAAGAAGGTCGGCATCGACCTGCCGCGCAGCGACAGCGACTTCTGGAACTCCTACCAGCAGTACATACAGAAGGGCACGAAGGCGGGCGAGGTCTCCGCGCTGCCGCTCACCAACTCGCAGAACGACATCGGCAAGCTCGTCGCCAACGTCACCGCCTTCATGGACCGGGGCGCCAAGGCCGTGATCATGGCTCCGCAGGACACCGGCGCGGTCGCCTCGACCCTGGAGACCCTCCACAGCAAGAAGATCCCGGTCGTCAGCGTCGACACCCGCCCCGACAGGGGCGACGTCTACATGGTCGTACGGGCCGACAACAAGGCGTACGGCGAGAAGGCCTGCAAGTTCCTCGGCGAGCAGCTGAAGGGGAAGGGCAAGGCCGCCGAGTTCCAGGGCGATCTGTCCTCCATCAACGGCCGCGACCGGTCCCAGGCGTTCAAGGCCTGCATGGCCAAGGACTACCCCGGCATCCAGGTCTTCGAGCTGGCCACCGACTGGAAGGGCGACGTCGCCTCCGCCAAGCTCCAGGCGACGCTCGCCGCCCACCCCGACCTGAACGGCGTCTATATGCAGGCGGGCGGCGTCTTCCTCCAGCCCACCCTCGCCCTCCTGGAGCAGAAGCACCTCCTGAAGCCGCCGGGCGCCCCCGGCCACATCACCATCGTCTCCAACGACGGCATTCCCCAGGAAATCGATGCCATCAAGGCCGGGAAGATCGACGCCACCGTCTCCCAGCCCGCCGACCTCTACGCCAAGTACGCGCTGTACTACGCCAAGGCGGCCCTGGACGGAAAGACCTTCAAGGAGGGCCCGACCGACCACGGCTCCACCATCGTCAAGATCCCCGGCGGGTACGAGGACCAGCTCCCGGCGCCCCTGGTGACCCGGGCCAACGCCGGTGACCCGGCGCTGTGGGCCAACCAGCTCCAGAAGAAGGCCTGACCGTGAGCGCCGAGCCCGCCCTGGACGCCCGGGGGATCGTCAAGCGCTTCGGGCCGACCCTGGCGCTCGACTCGGTCGCGCTGACCGTGCGGCCCGGTGAGTCCCACGCGCTCGTCGGCCGCAACGGCGCGGGCAAGTCCACGCTGGTCGGCGTGGTCACCGGACTGCACCGCCAGGACGCCGGCACGGTGGCGTTCGGCGGGTCGCCCGCGCCCGCCTTCGGGGACAGGGCGGCCTGGCAGTCCAAGGTGGCGTGCGTCTACCAGCGGTCCATGGTCGTCCCGGACCTCACCGTCGCCGAGAACCTCTTCCTGAACCGGTTCGAGGGCGGCCCGATCCGCTGGGGACGGCTGCGGCGGCGCGCGGCGGACCTGCTCGCCGGGTACGGCGTGAACGTCGACCCGGACGTAAGGGCCCGCGAACTGACCGTGGAGCAGCGCCAGTTCGTGGAGATAGCCCGCGCCCTCTCCTTCGGCGCCCGCCTGATCGTCCTGGACGAGCCGACCGCCCAGCTGGACGCGCGCGGCATCGAGCGCCTGTTCACCAAGCTGCGCGAGCTCCAGGCCCAGGGGGTGGCGTTCCTCTTCATCTCGCACCACCTCCAGGAGGTGTACGAGCTGTGCACCGCCGTCACCGTCTACCGCGACGCCCGCCATGTGCTGACCGCGCCGGTGGCCGAGCTGGCCAAGGACGACCTGGTGGCCGCGATGACCGGAGAGGCGGGCCGCGGAGCCTCCTGGCACGCGGGCGCCCGTGCGGTGCGCGAGGACGCGGACCCGGTCCTGACGGCCGAAGGGCTCGCCCTGGACGGCGAGTTCGAGCCGGTCGACCTCGCCGTGCGCCCCGGCGAGGTGCTGGGCCTCGCGGGGGCCGCCGCCAGCGGGAACACCGCGCTCGGCGAGACCCTGGCCGGGATGCGCCGGGCGAGCGCGGGGCGGATCGCGGTGCGCGGCCGGGCGGTGAAGCCGGGCAGCGTGCCGCACGCGCTCGACGCGGGCATCGGCTACATCCCCGAGGACCGGCACCGCCAGGGCCTGGTGCCCCAGCGCTCGGTCGCGGAGAACGCCACGCTCACGGTCACCGACCAGCTCGGGCCGTGGGGGACCGTACTGCCCTCCCGTACGAGGGAGTTCGCCCGGTCGGTGATCGCCTCGCTCGACATCAAGACGCGGGGGCCGGGACAGCCGGTGTCCGGGCTCTCCGGCGGCAACCAGCAGAAGGTCGTGGTGGCGCGGGCCCTGGCCAGGAGACCGGTGGCGCTGGTCGCGGTGCGCCCCACGGCCGGGGTCGACGTCAAGTCCAAGGAGGCGCTGCTCGCGGTGGTGCGGCGGGTCGCCGACGAGGGGAACGCCGCCGTGATCGTCTCCGACGAACTGGACGACCTGCGCGTGTGCGACCGGGTGCTCGCGCTGTTCCACGGGCGGG
Source organism: Streptomyces sp. NPDC031265 (assembly GCF_055570295.1). Taxonomy (NCBI): domain Bacteria; kingdom Bacillati; phylum Actinomycetota; class Actinomycetes; order Kitasatosporales; family Streptomycetaceae; genus Streptomyces; species Streptomyces sp. NPDC031265. Next base: position 91,605 of record NZ_JBVIHM010000021.1, on the reverse strand, counting down.
TCGTCGCCGAATACGACAGCGGGTGGACCGACCGGGAACTGGTCGCCGCCATGGAAGGTGTGGGGGAGCGGCCATGACCGAGACGGTGACCAAGGCGCCGGCCGAGCTGATGGGCGCGGGCGCGCGGCGGCGGCTCGCGCATGTGCGCTGGAGCGACTTCTCGCTGGTCCCGGTGATCCTGGTGCTGATGGTGATCGGCTTCATCGTCTCGCCGGTCTTCCTCACCTCGGACAACCTGATCAGCGTGATCCAGCAGTCCTCCGAGCTGAGCCTGCTGGTCCTCGGCCAGGCGCTGATCCTCATCTGCGGTCGGATGGACCTCTCCCTGGAGTCCACGATCGGCATCGCGCCGGTGATCGCGATGTGGCTGGTGCTGCCGTCGGAGGGCGGCCGGTTCGCCGGGCTCGGCCTGCTGCCCGCCTGGACGGCGATCCCGCTCTGCCTCCTGGTGGGTGTGGCGATCGGTACGGTCAACGGCTTCCTGATGCTGAAGCTGAACGTCAACGGGTTCATCGCGACCCTGGGCATGCTGACGATGCTGCGCGGCCTCCACGTCGGCATCACCGAGGGCAAGTCGATCACCGAGGTGCCGGAGTCCTTCCGCTACCTCGGCAAGACCGACTGGCTGGGTGCCCCGGCCGCCGTCTGGATCTGTCTGACGCTCTTCGCCGTCGGCGGCGCCGCGCTCGCCTGGCTGCGCCACGGGCGGGCGCTGTACGCGATCGGGGGCAACCCGGAGGCGGCGCGGGCCGCCGGGATCCGGGTGGACCGGATCACCTGGGCGGTCCTGGCGATCGGCGGCCTGCTCGCCGCGTTCGCGGGGATCCTCTACACCGGCCACTACGGCTCGGTGGCCGCGACCCAGGGCAACGGCTGGATCTTCCAGGTGTTCGCGGCGGCGGTGATCGGCGGGATCAGTCTGAAGGGCGGCCGGGGCACGCTGTTCGGCGCGCTCACGGGTGTGCTGACGCTGCAACTGGTGGTCAACGTCATGACCCTGGGCGGGGTCCCGGCGCTGTGGAACCAGTTCCTGAACGGGGCGATCATCATCGTCGCGCTGGTGATTTCGCGCTTCGCGAGCGGAGAGAAGCAGGACTGAGTGGGGGGGCGGTGTGTGGCGTTCTGTCTGCGGACCGTGCTGGGTTGCTCGCGCAGTTCCCCGCGCCCCCGACTGCCTGGGCGCGCGGGGAACTGCGCGACCAGCCACAGACGGCCCGCAGACAAACCCCAGGCGGCCGCTACAGCGTCGAGCGCAGCCACTGCTCCACGCTGGCGATGTGGACCGTCGCCCAGGACCGCGCCGCCTCCGCGTCCCGGTCGCGCAGGGCCGCGAGGATGGCGCGGTGTTCGTGGAGGGTGCGGGCCACCGCGTCCTCCTGCGTCAGGCCGCGCCACACCCGGGCCCGGGTGGTGGGGCCCGAGAGGCCGTCCAGGAGGGAGCAGAGCACCGAGTTCCCGGCGCTCTGCACGATTCCGCGGTGGAACTCCAGGTCGCAGGCGACCAGCTCCTCCACCGACGGGTCCGGGCCCAGCGCGTCCAACTGGGCCGAAAGCGCGTCCAGTTCCGCGTCCTCGATCCGGGCCGCCGCCATCGCCGTCGCCGCCGGCTCCAGGATCCGCCGCACCGCCAGGAACTCCAGGACCGTGTCGTCCCGGTGGAAGTCCACGACGAAGCTCATCGCCTCCAGGAGCAGCTGGGGGTCCAGGCTGGTGACGTACGTACCGTCGCCCTGGCGCACGTCGAGGATGCGGATCAGGGAGAGCGCGCGGACCGCCTCGCGCAGCGAGTTCCTGGACAGGCCGAGCTCGGCGGCCAGTTCGCTCTCCTTGGGCAGCCGGTCGCCCGGGCGCAGCGCACCGGAGACGATCATTTCCTTGATCTTCTCGATGGCCTCGTCGGTGACTGCCATGGGGTGACCTCCATACAGGGGTATACATCCGATGAATCGGCCCCCATTATGCGTCGCGGAGCCGCGTCGGCGCTCCCCGCATGCGAAAGGGGCGGCTCCCCCCGTGGGAACCGCCCCTTCCGGCGCTGACTGGCCGGACTAACTATACGTCAGTTCTTCTTGCCGAGCAGGTCGTCGACCTTGCCGCGGATCTCGTCCGTGGCAAGGCCTCGGATCGTGAGCGTGGTGCGGCGGCGCAGCACGTCGTCGGCCGTCTCGGCCCACTCGTGGTCGCGCGCGTAGACGACCTGCGCCCAGATCTCCGGCGCGTCCGGGTGGATCCGCTCGGCCAGCGCCGCGTCCTCGTTGGCCAGGCGCGCGATGTCGAAGGAGAGCGAGCCGTAGTGCGTGGCGAGGTGCCTGGCGGTGTCGGCCGCCATGCGCGGGCCGGGCGCCGGGCCATCCACCATCAGGCGGTGGGCGACGGCGCGCGGGTTGGCTATGCCGGGCAGCGGCAGCTTGCCGGGGAGCTCGGAGATGGGCTCGAAATCGTCACCGAGCGGACGCCCGGGCAGCTGCTCCAGCTTCTTCATCACCGTACGGCCGATGTGGCGGAAGGTCGTCCACTTGCCGCCGGCCACCGACAGCATGCCGCCGCGGCCCTCGGTGACGACGGTCTCGCGCTTGGCCTTGGAGGTGTCGCCGGGACCGCCCGGAAGCACCCGCAGACCCGCGAAGGAGTACGTGATCAGATCGCGCGACAGCTGCTGGTCGCGGATGGAGAACGCGGCCTCGTCGAGGATCTGGGCGGTGTCCTTCTCGGTGACCGCGACATCCGCCGGGTCGCCCTCGAACTCCTCGTCCGTGGTGCCGAGCAGGAGCATGTCCTCCCACGGCAGGGCGAAGGTGATGCGGTACTTGTCGATCGGGGTCGCCAGCGCCGCCTTCCAGGGGGAGGTGCGCTTGAGGACCAGGTGCGCGCCCTTGGACAGACGGATGGAGGGGGCCGAGTCCGGGTCCTCCATCTTGCGCAGGTGGTCGACCCACGGGCCGGTCGCGTTGAGCACCAGGCGGGCGTTGACGCCGAACTCGTCGCCGGAGAGGCGGTCGCGCAGATCGGCGCCGGTGACCCGGCCCTTGGTGAAGCGCAGCCCGGTGACCTCGGCGTGGTTGAGCACGGCCGCGCCCGCGTCCACGGCGGCGCGGACCGTCATCAGGGCCATGCGCGCGTCGTTCATCTGGTCGTCGCCGTACACGGCCACGGCCTTCAGGTTGTCCGTGCGCAGCTCCGGCACGTCCTGCGCGGCCTTGGAGGGCGACAGCAGGTGGCCGATGCCGTCACCGAAGGCGGAGAGCGCCGAGTAGGCGAAGACGCCCGCGCCGAGCTTGGCCGCGCCGTGCGGGCCGCCCTTGTAGACGGGCAGGTAGAAGGTGAGCGGGTTGGCGAGGTGCGGTGCCACCTGACGCGACACCGCACGCCGCTCGAAGTGGTTCTCGGCCACCAGCTTCACCGCACCGGTCTGCAGGTAGCGCAGACCGCCGTGGAGGAGCTTGGAGGAGGCCGAGGAGGTGGCGCCGGCGAAGTCGCCGGCGTCCACCAGGGCCACCCGCAGCCCGGACTGCGCGGCGTGCCAGGCGGTGGAGATGCCCAGGATGCCGCCGCCGATCACCAGGAGGTCGTACGTCGCCTTGGAAAGCTGCTCCCGAGTCTCGGCGCGGCTCGGGTGGGAGCCGGAGGCCGGGTGCGTCCCAAGGGCAGGGACGCTCTGCAGGGTGGTCATTTCGATTACTCCTCGTCCTCGATCCAGCCCATGGTCCGCTCGACGGCCTTGAGCCAGCTCTTGTACTCGCTGTCACGCTTGTCGGCGTCCATGCGAGGGGTCCATTCCGCCGCCCGGCGCCAGTTGGCGCGCAGCGCGTCGGTGTCCGGCCAGAAGCCGACGGCCAGACCGGCGGCGTAGGCGGCGCCGAGGCAGGTGGTCTCGGCGACCATCGGACGCACCACCGGCGCGTCCAGGAAGTCCGAGAGGGTCTGCATCAGCAGGTTGTTGGAGGTCATGCCGCCGTCGACCTTGAGCGCGGTCAGCTCGACGCCGGAGTCCTTCGTCATGGCGTCGGTGATCTCGCGGGTCTGCCAGGCGGTCGCCTCAAGCACGGCGCGCGCGATGTGCGCCTTGGTGACGTACCGGGTGAGACCGGCGATCACACCGCGGGCGTCGGAGCGCCAGTACGGGGCGAACAGACCGGAGAAGGCCGGCACGAAGTACGCGCCGCCGTTGTCCTCGACCGAGGACGCCAGGGTCTCGATCTCGGCGGCGGTCTTGATCATGCCCATCTGGTCGCGCATCCACTGGACGAGCGAGCCGGTGACGGCGATCGAGCCTTCAAGGGCGTAGACCGGCTTCTGGTCGCCGATCTGGTAGCCGACGGTGGTCAGCAGGCCGTTGTAGGAGTTGACGGGCTTGTCACCGGTGTTCATCAGCATGAAGGTGCCGGTGCCGTACGTGGACTTGGCCTCGCCCTCCGAGAAGCAGGTCTGGCCGAACAGGGCCGCCTGCTGGTCGCCGAGCGCGGAGGCGACCGGGATGCCGTCCAGGACGCCGCCCTTGGCGTGTCCGTACACCTCGGCGGAGGAGCGGATCTCGGGCAGCACCGCCGCCGGGATGTCCATGGACTGGAGGATCTTCTCGTCCCAGGCCATCTCGTGCAGGTTCATGAGCAGCGTGCGCGAGGCATTGGTGACGTCCGTGACGTGCACACCGCCGTCGACGCCACCGGTCAGGTTCCAGATGACCCAGGAGTCCATGGTGCCGAAGAGGATGTCGCCGCGCTCGGCGCGCTCGCGCAGGCCCTCGACGTTGTCGAGCAGCCAGCGGACCTTGGGGCCGGCGAAGTACGACGCGAGCGGCAGGCCCGTCTCGCGGCGGAAGCGGTCCTGGCCGACGTTGCGGCCGAGCTCCCGGCAGAGCGCGTCGGTGCGGGTGTCCTGCCAGACGAGCGCGTTGTGGACGGGCTCGCCGGTGTTCTTGTCCCACAGCAGCGTGGTCTCGCGCTGGTTGGTGATGCCGATCGCCTTGACGTCGGCGGCGGTGATGCCCGCCTTGTCGACGGCGCCCGCCACGACTTCCTGGACGTTGGTCCAGATCTCGGCGGCGTCGTGCTCGACCCAGCCCGGCTTCGGGAAGATCTGCTCGTGCTCCTTCTGGTCGACCGAGACGATCCGGCCGTCCTTGTCGAAGACGATGCAGCGGGACGAGGTGGTGCCCTGGTCGATGGCCGCGATGAACGGGCCGTGACCGTGCGAGGCGGTGGTGTGGGTGTCGCTCACGGGGTTCTCCTGGAGGTCTGAAGGTCTCTACGGCTCAACGGCTCAGGCGAAGGCGAGGTTGTACAGGCCACCCGCGAGGGCGGCACCGGCCAGCGGGCCGACAACCGGAACCCAGGCGTAGGCCCAGTCCGAACCGCCCTTGTTGGGCAGCGGCAGCAGCGAGTGCACGATGCGCGGACCCAGATCGCGGAACGGGTTGATGGCGTAGCCCGTGGGGCCGCCGAGCGAGAGGCCGAGGCCGACGACGACCAGGGACGTGATCAGCACACCGATGACGCCGAGGCCCTTGCCGTCGCCGTTGAGGCCCTGCGTGAGGATCGCGAGGACCAGCACGGCCGTACCGATGATCTCGGTGGTGAGGTTCTGTATCGCGTTGCGGATCTCGGGGCCGGTGGAGAAGATCCCGAGCACCGGGCCCGCGTTGGCGGCGCCGTTGTGCGGTCCCTCGATCGGCTTGTCGGCAGGGTCGCCGACGATCTCCGGATCGGTCAGATGCGCCTGGAACTGGCCGTAGTAGGCCAGCCAGACCAGCGTGGCACCGATCATGGCGCCGAGCAGCTGTCCCGCCAGGTAGACGGGCACGTCGCTCCACTCGGTGCCGCCCTCGATGGCGAGGCCGAGCGTCACCGCCGGATTGAGGTGCGCACCCGAGAGCGGGGCGGAGATGTAGGCGCCGGTGAGCACCGCGAAGCCCCACCCGAAGGTGATGGCCAGCCAGCCCGCATTGCGTGCCTTGGAGCTCTTCAGTGTGACGGCGGCGCACACGCCACCGCCGAGCAGGATGAGAACGGCGGTACCGATGATCTCGCCGGTGAAGATGTCGGAGCTGGACACCCGCGACTCCTTTGTCCTTCGTCCAGGGGAAGGCGAACCCCGGGTCCCTCCGGAAGTCCGCGCCCTCACGTCGAGGGCTTGACGGCCCTTGGCGTTGTCACACTCTAACTCGTATTGCCGTTAGGTGTTCGACAATGCCGACCGATGAACGGCAGTGTTGCTCCGGGGTTAAGTCGACGTCAAGGGTTCTGTGGCCGGTATCCCGATCGTTACCAGCAGGTACCTTTCGGCCACATTGATCGAAAACTTCCAGCCAGGATCGGAAACGATCAGAACGGGCCGGGAAGTGGCTGGTCAGGCCCGCGCAACGGGCGGGCGGCCGGGCCACGAGGGGCCGAGGAGCGGGCCACGACGGGCCCGCGGCCGGGTCAGAAGCGGCCGGCGCCCAGATCGCGCGAGACCGAGCGGGCGCAGTCGCGCACCGCCGCCACCAGCTCGGAGCGGACCTCGCCGTCCTTGCAGACGCGCTCCACGGCCCCGGTCACCCCCACGGCGCCCACCGGCATCCGGCGCCGGTCGAAGATGGGCGCGGCCACCGACGCCACCCCGTCCCAGGTCTCCTCCATGTCGCTCGCCCAGCCGCGTGCCCGGGCCAGTTCGAGCAGCTCCTCGAAGCCGGCGCCCGTGGTCACCGTGCGGGGCGTGAACGCGGTCCGCTCGCCGTCCACCGCCTCGGTGTGCGCCACCGGGTCGAACGCCGACAGGACCTTGCCGAGCGCGGTGGAGTGCAGCGGCTGCATCGCCCCGACCTCCAGGACCTGACGGCTGTCGTCGGGCCGGAAGACGTGGTGCATGATCAGCACGCCCTGCTGGTGCAGGACGCCCACGTACACGCTCTCGCCGCTGGAGCGCGCCAGGTCGTCCGTCCACACCAGGGCGCGCGCCCGCAGCTCGTGGACGTCCAGATAGCTGTTGCCCAGGCGCAGCAGCTCCGCGCCGAGCTGGTAGCGGCCGGAGGCCGGGTCCTGCTCGACGAACCCCTCCGCCTGGAGCGTGCGCAGGATGCCGTGCGCGGTGCCCTTCGCCAGGCCGAGCGCGGAGGCCACCTCGGACAGGCCGAGCCGCCGCTCGCCGCCCGCGAGCAGCCGCAGCATGGCGGCCGCCCGTTCGAGCGACTGGATGTTCCGCGCCATCGCGCTTCCTCCCACTTCGGAACGTTGAGTTCGACAATGCTGAACAGTATCGGCCGTTGTCGACCTCATGTCACCGTGATGGACGGTCCCCGCCGCCATCCGGCCGGTTCAGATGGCAGACGTACCGGGGCCATCCGGCCGTCACCCGGGCGGCCCCCCGCGCTGTCCGCCCCGTGGGACACCTGTGCTCACCCGCCCCCCGCCCGGTTACCCTGACCGGGTGCGGCCTCCCCTCGGACGCCGCAAAGCCGACAGCCGTCGCACTCCAGGGAGCAGATCCATGGCCTCGTTGCCTACCCCTTCCGCTGACAGCCGGACCCGCGCCGACGCGCTCCGCGAAGCGCTCGCCACCCGCGTGGTGGTGGCCGACGGAGCCATGGGAACCATGCTCCAGGCGCAGGACCCCACCCTGGAGGACTTCCAGGACCTTGAGGGCTGCAACGAGATCCTCAACGTCACCCGGCCCGACATCGTGCGCTCGGTGCACCAGGAGTACTTCGCCGTCGGCGTCGACTGCGTCGAGACCAACACCTTCGGCGCGAACTTCTCCGCCCTCGGTGAGTACGACATCCCCGAGCGCGTGTACGAGCTGTCCGAGGCGGGCGCCCGGATCGCCCGCGAGGTGGCCGACGAGTTCACCGCCTCGACCGGCCAGCAGCGCTGGGTGCTCGGCTCCATGGGCCCCGGCACCAAGCTGCCCACCCTCGGCCACGCCCCGTACACCCTGCTGCGCGACGCCTACCAGCAGAACGCCGAGGGCATGCTGGCCGGCGGCGCCGACGCGCTCCTGGTGGAGACCACCCAGGACCTGCTCCAGACCAAGGCCGCCATCCTCGGCGCCCAGCGCGCCCTGGACGTGGCCGGCTACCGGGTCCCGATCATCTGCTCGGTCACCGTCGAGACCACCGGCACCATGCTGCTGGGCTCCGAGATCGGCGCCGCGCTCACCGCCCTGGAGCCGCTGGGCATCGACATGATCGGCCTCAACTGCGCCACCGGCCCCGCCGAGATGAGCGAGCACCTGCGCTACCTCGCCCGCAACTCCCGGGTCCCGCTGTCCTGCATGCCCAACGCCGGACTGCCCGTCCTCGGCAAGGACGGCGCGCACTACCCGCTCTCCGCGCCGGAACTCGCCGACGCCCAGGAGACGTTCGTCCGCGAGTACGGCCTGTCCCTGGTCGGCGGCTGCTGCGGCACCACGCCCGAGCACCTGCGCCAGGTCGTCGAGCGGGTTCGCGGCCTCGCCCCCACCGAGCGCCACCCGCGCCCCGAGCCCGGCGCCGCCTCGCTCTACCAGAGCGTGCCGTTCCGCCAGGACACCTCGTACATGGCGATCGGCGAGCGCACCAACGCCAACGGCTCGAAGAAGTTCCGCGAGGCCATGCTGGAGGGCCGCTGGGACGACTGTGTGGAGATGGCCCGCGACCAGATCCGCGAGGGCGCCCACATGCTCGACCTCTGCGTCGACTACGTGGGCCGCGACGGCGTCGCCGACATGGAGGAGCTCGCCGGCCGCTTCGCCACCGCCTCCACCCTGCCGATCGTCCTCGACTCCACCGAGGTGAACGTCCTCCAGGCCGGTCTGGAGAAGCTCGGCGGGCGCGCGGTCATCAACTCCGTCAACTACGAGGACGGCGACGGGCCCGAGTCGCGGTTCGCCAAGGTCACCGAGCTGGCCGTGGAGCACGGCGCGGCCCTGATCGCGCTCACCATCGACGAGGAGGGCCAGGCCCGTACCGTCGAGCACAAGGTCGCCATCGCGGAACGGCTCATCGACGACCTCACCGGCAACTGGGGCGTGAGAGAGTGCGACATCCTCATCGACGCGCTGACCTTCACCATCTGCACCGGCCAGGAGGAGTCCCGCAAGGACGGCATCGCCACCATCGAGGCGATCCGCGAGCTCAAGCGCCGCCGCCCGGACGTCCAGACCACCCTCGGCCTGTCCAACATCTCCTTCGGCCTCAACCCGGCCGCCCGTGTCGTACTGAACTCCGTCTTCCTGGACGAGTGCGTCAAGGCGGGCCTCGACTCCGCGATCGTGCACGCGTCCAAGATCCTGCCGATCGCGCGTCTGGAGGAGGAGCAGGTCAAGGTCGCCCTCGACCTCGTCTACGACCGCCGCGCCGAGGGTTACGACCCGCTCCAGCGGCTCATGGAGCTCTTCGAGGGCGTCAGCACCAAGTCGATGAAGGCGGGCAAGGCCGAGGAGCTCCTCGCGCTGCCGCTGGACGAGCGCCTCCAGCGCCGGATCATCGACGGCGAGAAGAACGGCCTGGCCGCCGACCTCGACGAGGCGCTGCTCAGCCGCCCCGCCCTCGACATCGTCAACGACACCCTGCTGGAGGGCATGAAGGTCGTCGGCGAGCTCTTCGGCTCCGGCCAGATGCAGCTGCCGTTCGTCCTCCAGTCCGCCGAGGTCATGAAGACGGCCGTGGCCCATCTGGAGCCGCACATGGAGAAGTCCGACGCGGAGGGCAAGGGCACCATCGTGCTTGCCACCGTGCGCGGCGACGTCCACGACATCGGCAAGAACCTCGTCGACATCATCCTCTCCAACAACGGCTACAACGTCGTCAACCTCGGCATCAAGCAGCCCGTCTCCGCGATCCTGGAGGCCGCCGAGGAGCACCGGGCCGATGTGATCGGCATGTCCGGCCTCCTGGTGAAGTCGACCGTGATCATGAAGGAGAACCTGGAGGAGCTCAACCAGCGCAAGATGGCCGCCGACTACCCGGTGATCCTCGGCGGCGCGGCCCTCACGCGCGCGTACGTAGAGCAGGACCTGCACGAGATCTACGAGGGCGAAGTCCGCTACGCCCGCGACGCGTTCGAGGGCCTGCGTCTGATGGACGCCCTGGTCGCGGTGAAGCGCGGCGTGCCCGGTGCGAGCCTGCCCGAGCTCAAGCAGCGCCGGGTGCCCAAGCGCGCGGTGGCCCTGCCCGAGGCGGAGGAGCCCGAGGGCTCGGTCCGCTCGGACGTGGCCGTCGACAACCGCATCCCCGAGCCGCCGTTCTGGGGCACCCGGGTGATCAAGGGGATCGGCCTCAAGGAGTACGCCTCCTGGCTCGACGAGGGCGCGCTCTTCAAGGGCCAGTGGGGCCTCAAGCAGAACAGGGCCGGCGACGGGCCGAGCTACGAGGAGCTGGCGGAGACCGAGGGCCGCCCGCGGCTGCGCGGCTGGCTGGAGCAACTGCACACCAGGAACCTGCTGGAGGCGGCCGTCGTCCACGGCTATTTCCCGTGCGTCTCCAAGGGCGATGACCTGATCATCCTGAACGAGGACGGCTCGGAGCGGACCCGTTTCACCTTCCCGCGCCAGCGCCGCGGCCGCCGGCTGTGCCTGGCGGACTTCTTCCGCCCGGAGGAGTCCGGCGAGACCGACGTGGTCGGGCTCCAGGTGGTCACGGTCGGCTCGAAGATCGGCGAGGCCACGGCCGAGCTGTTCGAGGCCAACTCCTACCGCGACTACCTCGAACTGCACGGCCTGTCCGTGCAGTTGGCGGAGGCCCTGGCCGAGTACTGGCACGCGCGCGTGCGCAGTGAGCTCGGCTTCGCCGGGGAGGACCCGTCCGACGTGGAGGACATGTTCGCCCTCAAGTACCGCGGCGCGCGCTTCTCGCTCGGCTACGGGGCCTGCCCCGACCTGGAGGACCGCGCCAAGATCGCCGAGCTGCTGCAGCCCGAGCGGATCGGCGTCCACCTCTCCGAGGAGTTCCAGCTCCACCCCGAGCAGTCCACGGACGCCATCGTCATCCACCACCCCGAGGCGAAGTACTTCAACGCGAGGTGAGTCTGGGGCGGGGAGCGCTGCCGTGCAGCCGCGGGCCGGTGGGGGCTGGTCGCTCCCCCACGTTCTCGGCTTCGCTCGAACAGGGGGGACCCCCATCGCGGCGGAGCCGCACCGTCACCGGTCGCGCCCCTTTCGGGGCGCGACCATTACCACGAGCGTTTCCCGCTGCCGAGACGTAGACTTGTCGGTCCAGTGCAGGCCGGTTCCCACCCTGGGAACCGGCCTTCTCGTCCCTCCAGGAGGTGTGCCCGGATGACCACCACGGTTCCCGCGCCCGTTACCGGTACGGCCGAAGGATCGGCCCTCGAAGCCGTCTTCCTGGACATGGACGGCACACTGGTCGACACCGAGGGGTTCTGGTGGGACGCTGAGGTGGAGGTCTTCGCCGCGCTCGGCCACCCGCTCCAGGAGAGCTGGCGCGACGTCGTGGTGGGCGGGCCCATGACCCGCAGCGCCGGGTTCCTCATCGAGGCGACGGGCGCCGACATCACCGTCCCCGAGCTCACCGTGCTGCTCAACGACCGCTTCGAGGCGCGCATCAGCCGCGGGGTCCCGCTGATGCCGGGAGCCGCCCGGCTGCTCGGCGAGCTCGCCGAGCACTCCATGCCGACCGCCCTGGTCTCGGCCTCGCACCGGCGGATCATCGACCGGATCCTGCACTCGCTGGGCACGCGCAACTTCGCGCTCACCGTCGCCGGGGACGAGGTCGGCCGCACCAAGCCGCACCCCGATCCTTATCTGTTCGCCGCCGCCGGGCTCGGCGCGGACCCCACCAGATGCGCGGTCGTGGAGGACACGGCGACCGGTGTGGCGGCCGCCGAGGCGGCCGGCTGCCGGGTGGTGGCGGTGCCGTCCGTCGCGCCCATCGAGCCCGCCTCGGGCCGGGTCGTCGTCGATTCCCTCGAACAGGTCGACCTGGCTTTTCTGCGGACCCTGATCACCCGGATGAACTGATCCGTTCACACAGCGTGCCCCTTGAATGCGGCGCAAACTCATCGCATCCGGCCGTGCATTTTCCGTGACCCCGCAAGGGTGTCGCGGCAACATCACAACGGTTGAATTCACGACGGGTCAATGCATGTCAAGGGGGTGACGTTCGTCACCTGATCTGCCGTCAGTAAACGAGGGCAAGGGCGTCTCCCGGTGCTCGGGAGGTGCCCTTGTGTCCTGTTTAGGGATCTCCTGTACGAAAGATTCCGCCGCCTCGATATCGGCGGGCCGCTATTTCCGGCCACTGCGTGGCGTGTGAATGGAGCAGGCCCAGTACGGGCTTTCCCGGCCCGCCCACTAATCTCGTCGCGAGAACTTCGCCGCACCCTCAACTGCCCCGGCACCCACCAAGCCGCCGGGCGCGCAGGTCCGATCGTACGTACCGGCCCGATCGCCCCCCGCCCCGACCGGGCGGCCGCGGCGGAGTGATTCGTACACCGCTGTACCCCAGTGCCGGACACATAGGGAGAACGTCCAGGATGAACCGCAAGACTTTGGTGCTGCCGGCCGTAGTGGGCCTGCTCGCCCCCGTACTCGCCGCATGTGGCGGGGCAGGAAGTGGGGGCGACGGCGGCAAGGCCATCGTCGTGGGCACCACGGACCAGTTCGTGGTCACCAAGGACGCGCCCGCTCCCTTCGACCCGGCCTACGCGTACGACACCGGTGCCTGGAACGTGCTGCGCCAGACCGTGCAGATGCTGGTCCACGTCCCGCGCGGCGGCGGCGAGCCCGTCCCGGACGCGGCCTCCAGCTGCTCGTTCACCGACAAGGAGAACGAGAGCTACCGCTGCAAGCTGCGCAGCGGTATCCAGTTCGCCGACGGCTCCAAGCTGACCGCCGCCGACGTCCACTACTCCATCCAGCGCGTCCTGAACATCAAGGACGGCAACGGCCCCGTCGCGCTGCTGGAGAACATCGACACGATGGAGACCAAGGGCGACGACGAGATCGTCTTCCATCTGAAGACCCCGGACGCCACCTTCCCGTACAAGCTCGCGACGCCCGCCGCCGCGATCGTGCAGAAGGACAAGTACCAGCCGAAGACGCTGCGCGGCGGCTTCGAGGTCGACGGCTCCGGCCCGTACACCCTCAAGGCCGAGGTCGACGGCGACAAGGTCGTCAAGGCCGTCTTCAGCAAGAACCCCAATTACAAGGGCGACTTGAAGGTCAACAACGACAAGGTCGAGCTGCGCTCGTTCGCCGACGCCGGCTCCATGGGCGCCGAGCTCGAATCCGGCAAGATCGACATGATGACGCGTTCCATGTCGCCGGAGCAGATCCAGACGTACTCGCTCACCCCGCCGAAGAACGTCAACCTGGTCGAGATGCCCGGCCTGGAAATCCGTTACCTGGGTTTCAACACCAACGACCCGTCGGTGAAGAACAAGGCCGTCCGCCAGGCGATGGCCGCCGTCGTCGACCGCGGCGCGCTGGCCTCCAAGGTGTACGGGGCGACCGCCGAGCCGCTCTACTCGCTCATCCCGACCTCGATCGCCGGGCACACCAACTCGTTCTTCAACAAGTACGGCGAGCCGAGCAAGCAGAAGGCCTCCGGCATCCTGAAGGCCGCCAATGTGTCCACCCCGGTGAAGCTCACGCTGAACTACACGAGCGACCACTACGGTCCGGGCACCGCCAAGGAGTTCTCGATCCTGCGGGACCAGCTGAACTCCACCGGCCTGTTCGCCACCACGATCAAGGCGACCGACTGGCCCAAGTACCGCCCGGCCCAGAAGGCCGGCGAGTACGCCGTCTACGGCCTCGGCTGGTTCCCCGACTTCCCGGACCCGGACAGCTACGTCGCGCCCTTCCTCGGCCGGGACAACTTCCTCAACTCGCCGTACTCCAACGTCGAGGTGCGCAACACCCTGATCCCGGAGTCCCGCGTCGCGGCCGACCGCAACCAGGCCTCCAAGCCGTTCGAGAGGATCCAGGACATCGTCGCCAACGACGTCCCCGTACTGCCGCTGTGGCAGGGCAAGCAGTACGTCGCCGCCCGCAGCCAGATCACGGGCACCGAGTGGGCGCTCAACTCCTCCGCCGACCTCCAGCTGTGGGAGCTGGGCCGCGGCGTGAAGTAACGCAGGACCCGGCCGCGATATTCACGTGCCGGCAAGCAATTTCAGTGAGGCTGCGTCTCCCGGGGGTCACCCCCGGGAGCCGGGCCGAACAACGACTGTGAGGCACTTGCACGTGAAGATACGGAACCGATGGCTGACGGCCCCGCTCGCCGCGGGGCTGGCAGCCGGTCTCCTCAGCGGCTGCGGCTCGGAGGACGGGGCCTCCTCCGGGAGCGGCGAGTCGGTGGTCATGGGAATGTCGGACGACATCCTGGCCACCGACCCGGCCTCCGGTTACGACCCGGGCTCCTGGCTGCTGTTCAACAACGTCTTCCAGTCGCTGCTCAGCTTCTCCAAGGGGAGCACCACCCCGCAGCCCGAGGCGGCCGAGCGCTGCTCGTTCGACAAGGGCGGCTCCCAGGTCTTCCGCTGCACCCTGCGCTCCGGCCTGAAGTTCACCAACGGCCACGCGCTGACCTCCGAGGACGTCAAGTTCTCGTTCGAGCGGGTGCTGCGCATCAACGACGCCAACGGGCCCGCGCCGCTGCTCTCCACCCTGGGCAAGATCGACACCCCGAACGAGCAGACCGTCGTCTTCCACCTCAAGGTGCCGGACGCCACCTTCCCCAGCAAGATCGCCTCCGGTGCCGGCTCGATCGTCGACCACGAGACGTACCCGGCGGACAAGCTGCGCACCGACGGCAAGGCGGTCGGCTCGGGCGTCTACAAGCTGGACGCGTTCGGCGAGAAGCAGGCGAGCTTCTCGGTCAACTCCAGCTACAAGGGCAGCGCCAAGGTCAAGAACTCCGGCATGACCATGAAGCTCTTCCACGGCCGGCAGAAGGACCTGGCGGACGCGCTGAAGAACGGCGACGTCGACCTCGCCTACCGCGGTCTCACCGCCAAGGACATCGCCGACCTCCAGGCCACCAGCGTGGTGGACAAGAAGGGCGTCAAGGTCGTCGAGGGCACCGGCGCCGAGGTCCAGCACCTGGTCTTCAACATGAACGACGCGGTCGCCGGCAAGCCCGCCGTCCGCAAGGCCATCGCCTACCTTGTCGACCGCGAGGCGCTGGTGCGCGACGTCTACAAGTCGACCGCGGCGCCGCTCTATTCGATCGTCCCGTCGGGCATCACCGCGCACAGCACCTCGATGTTCGACATGTACGGCGGCAGCCCGCAGCCCGCGAAGGCCAAGCAGGTCCTGCACAAGGCCGGCATCACCGGCAAGGTGAAGCTCACCCTGTGGTCCACGCCCATCCGCTACGGACCGGGCACCGACGACGAGATGCGGGCCATCGCCAAGCAGCTCAACGCGAGCGGGCTGTTCGAAGCCGAGGTGAAGTCCGTCGAGTTCAAGCAGTACGAGAAGGACATCGCGGCCGGCAAGTACGGCGTGTACGTGAAGGGCTGGATCCCGGACTACCCGGACCCGGACAACTTCACCTCGCCGTTCTTCGGCAAGGACAACGTGCTGTCCAACCACTACGTCAACAAGGCGATCACCGACGAGATCATCCCGTCGACGGCCGCCACGGAGGACCGCTCGGCCACCGAGGCCGACTTCGCCCGCCTCCAGGACCTCGTCGCCAACGACCTGCCGATCCTGCCGCTGTGGCAGGGCAAGCAGTACGCCGTGGCCCGCGAGGGCGTGGTGGGACTTGAGTGGACCCTGGACCCGTCGACCGTGTTCCGGTTCTGGGAGATCAGCAAGAACTAGCGGGGACGCGGCCCGAGGGGGGTGGGGGGGGGGGGGGGGGGGGGGGGGGGGGGGGGGGGGGGGGGGGGGGGGGGGGAGAGGGGGGTGTATTTGGCGGGTGGATCGAGGGTCAGGCGCTCCTATATTCT